>JAFOHG010000044.1 GCA_017421915.1 Cellulosilyticum sp.
ACTTGTTGTCACAGGACGAGCAGGTAAACTACTTACAGATACTAAGTATTTCAAAGATAATGTTCCTTCTTTCCATCTTCTAAATAAAGATGTAAGCACTTTTGGAAATGCACAAGGAGCTTTAAAGTCTATTCAATAAAAATTTTAATAACAATAATGGAAATATCGCAAAGAGGCAAGCAATGCTTGTCTCTTTTTTGTTTGTATTTAAAGGCTTCCAATCTCAATGTATCCTTTCTTGCTTCATAACATTATATAATGTGTACCCTAGTTTACTTTTAAATTACACGTATACCAAAGTATACTTAACTTATTATGTTGACACACTCCAACTAGCAGGTGGCATCTTCCCTCGTAAAACTCTTAAAAACAGTTCGAAACTGCTTAAAATTGGTTATATTCCACGAATAAGTTAATTTCTAATAAGTATACTTCAAATAATAGCTAGGTGTACCTGGTTTACTGGACATACAAAAAAGGAGATTGTACGTTCTTTGTCCGATCTCCTTTTTTGTGTAGCTACGTAGCATGGGGTAAGGGAGTTTCCCCCCTTTAAATTGTATAAATTCTCGGAATTTCTAGCCCTTATATTCCAAGGCTTTTCGTTCCTATATTTTAAAAATCACCCACTTTTCGCCGAAAATAGTTGACAAAATCACAAAAATTTGCGGCGTAGCCGGTTGAGCGTAAATATATTTCTCAACTGGAGGCGATTTTAATGTTACCTATTATTTCTGGCGGTCATACCGCCTTTCAAGATACTTTTGTATCCGATTTTCTTAAATTTTATCCGGATCCTTTTTCACTTTCTAAAGATACTTGGAAAGTTATTATTGAATTTTGGCATCTTGATTTATCCTCTACAGATTTTCTTTTAGCAGAATACTATGCTAAAAAAGGACCTACTCCAAGACTTCCGTCTTGTATGCTTCGTTCTTATCTACTTTCTTTAAAACTTAAAGTTACCTCTATTACTAGATGGGTTGCCATGATGCGTGAATGTCCTCTTTATGCTATCTTAAGCGGCTTTTCTCCTCTTGATACCCCTGGTATTGGTACCTTTTATGACTTCTTTAATCGCTTATGGTTATCAGATTCTAATAACCTGTCTAATCATGAACGCTATAAGTCTCAAAAAGTTAAAAAGGGCAAAAAGAAAGGTGATAAAACCCCTATTAATACACAGAGTATTTCATCTAAGTTACTTCCATTTTTAGAACGTAATCCTATAAAACCAAATCATGCCTTCTCTCTTATTTTTCGCCTTTTCAAGAGTCAATTCCTTGATCATTCTTGTAATTTAGGGCTTATTAATCCTGCCAGTCTTTCACTTGCTGGTGACGGTACCCCTGTTAAAACAGCTGCTTTCATGAGAAGTAAACGACTCTGTAAATGCCGTGAACAGGGTATTACTGACTGTAATTGTAAGAGATATTTCTCTCAGCCTGATACTAATACTGGATGGGACTCATCTAGAGAATGTTATTTTAATGGCTATCATTTATTTATGTTTGTTGCCTCTGATTCCTTCAATGATTTACCCGTTTTCCCTATGTTAGAGCGTGCTTCAAGACATGATATGCTTTCTTTTTTACATACTCATTTTTCTATGAAATCATACCTTCCTGAGTTTAAGGTGGAAAAACTTCTTCTTGACTCTGCAATGGATGCCATTCCTCTTTACGATTACTGTAAGCGTGTGGGCATTACACCATTTATTGACCTCAAGAAAACAAACAATGGTAACTATAAATACAAAGATACTTTTACTATTGATCCTGATGGTGTACCTCGTTGTCAGCTAGGGCTACGTATGCACCATGATGGGATTGAATATAAAAAAAATCGTTGCAAGTTTAGATGCCCTAAATCTAACCGTAAACAAGGCTGTTTTTGTGAAACACCATGTTCACCTTCTAAGTATGGACGTACTGTTCACACTGCATTAAAGGACAACCCTAGAATTTTCAACATACCGCCAAGAGATAGTAAAGAGTGGAAAAAAGAATATGATAGAAGAACTTCTGTAGAACGCTCTAATAAGCGTGAGAAACAGGATTATAAACTAGAAGGCGGCAAGCACCGCTCATCTAAGATGTGGTACTGCCGCCTCTATGGCATCATGATGTTACAGCATCTTGATGCGTGGGAAATGCCCTCTGTAGAGACATTTCAAGAGTTAATTATTAAGCTCGCCGCTTAGTAATAATAACAATACCTATTTTAAAGCATAGCAATCGCTATGTCTATTTCTCATGCAAAAAAATATTCTTTTTTATCTAAATCACGGATTATTCAATTTTCAAATTACCTAGAATTAGATTCATCTAATTCCGAGAGTCTATTTTCATCTTTATGAGTCTAGTACATTTACAAATTCCTTACCCACAATCCACAAGAAACACTTTTTGCCTCTCTAAGTTAGATTATAACATGCAAAAACGGTGTCACACTTTGTGACACCGTTTTTTTCCTTATATAGAGCGCGAAACGGGACTCGAACCCGCGACCCTCTCCTTGGCAAGGAGATGCTCTACCAACTGAGCCATTCGCGCATAGCTTTGGCAACCACCTACTCTCCCAGTCGGTCTCCCAACAAGTACCATCGGCCGCTCAGGTCTTAACCTACGTGTTCGGGATGGAAACGGGTGTTTCCCCTGAGCGCATCGTCACCAAAAATTTTTGTGTAGTTTTCTTAACCACAATGTTAGTTTACATGATAAATTGATATATGTCAACCGCTTTTTTATTTTTTCTGTTATAAAACACTTACCTAATAGCCTTGCTTCAGTTTTAAATATTTATTTTCACAAAAAATATTAATTTTCATTAATCTATTGATAATTCAAAAAATATTATTATAATTTTATTTTGTTATATCTATTTTTAAGTGATTTATCACTTATAATACAGAAAGGACTTATATTATGAAAAAATTAGCTTACACATTTATTCTACTAACAGCCATGATGGGAACTAGCGTAGTAACTATGGCTACTCTACCACCTACTACTGAAAAAACTCAAGAAGTTTCTACTGCCAAATCAGACAAAACAACTGAAGCTTCTAAAGAAACTACAACAAAAAAACAAGAAAACAAGTCTAAGATTGTAAATACCAAAGTTAAAACTGCTGATGAAGCTATCGCATTATTAAAACAAGGCAATGAGCGATTTGTAAAAGACCAATCAGAACAAATTAATATTTCTTCTGAAAAAAGAACAGAGCTAAAAAATGGTCAAGAACCTTACGCTGTTGTAATCTCTTGTTCTGATTCACGTGTAACTCCTTCACATGTATTTAATGCTGGTCTAGGTGAACTTTTTGAAATTAGAGTAGCTGGTAATATTTTAGATGATATGGCTTTAGGCTCAGTTGAATATGGCGTCGAACATCTTGGCTGTCCTGTAATTGTCGTAATGGGGCATGAATGCTGTGGTGCAGTAACTGCTACTTATGATGCTGTTACTAAAAAACAAAAAGTAGAAGGTCATATTGCTTCTATTGTTAAAGAAATCACTCCAAGTATTGAGGCTACTAAAGCTTCTTCTATTGAAGATGCTTCTCACGAAAATGTTCATCATGTTATGGAGCAAATTAAAGAAGATAAAATTATTGCTTCTCTTATTAAAGAAGGTAAAGTAAAAGTGGTTGGCGCTTACTATACTTTAGATGGTAAAGTTACATTTTTAGATGAAAATACAGAAAGAAACTAAATAAATCTAGTACATAATCACTTTATCTTATGATTTAATTATTGTTTAAAGGTGTTATTATAGTACTAGTTCCCTATAATAACACCTTCATTATTGATTAAAAATCAAAATAACTAAGCTACGCTTCGTATACGTATTTCATTAAATAAAAAGTCCAAGTATTTTTCAATACTTGGACTTTTTATTCTTAGAGCGCGAAACGGGACTCGAACCCGCGACCCTCTCCTTGGCAAGGAGATGCTCTACCAACTGAGCCATTCGCGCATGAATTTGGCAACCACCTACTCTCCCAGTCGGTCTCCCAACAAGTACCATCGGCCGCTTAGGTCTTAACCTGCGTGTTCGGGATGGAAACGGGTGTTTCCCCTAAGCGCATTGTCACCAAAAATATTCTGTAGTTCTCTTGACTACATGCATTATCTTACACTATAAGTTGATACATGTCAACTATATTTTTACAATTCTTCTAGAAGTCACTTGAATAACTACTTCCTTACCTTTACCATCTGATTTTGTCCAAAAGATTTTTATCATTTACTACATTAAAATAAACAGTGCCACAAAATAATCCCTCCTAAAATATCTAGGATTCGTTCATACTTGTGGCACTTTTATTTATATACGCTTTAATTAGGTCCTTCATACTAGTCAATAAAAATCTCTTCAATAGTCCTTATTCAGTTACATAGTTTCCTTTTCTTAATAACTCTTTTACTCTTTCTTTTGGTAAAATCACATCTCCTGATGTATATCTCTTAAAAGTAACATGTGCCAAGTTCTTTGTTTCATAAAATGTTTTAAGACCTGGAATATCCATTGTAGGCATAATAACATAATACGTATCATCATATTTAAATGTACTTTGTGCCTCATATTCAGAAACTAATACTTCATCTAACTTTTCTCCAGGCCTCATTCCTATTTCTTTAATTTCAACATCTGGTACTTTACTATCTTCTATTAACACCTCTGCTACATCTGTAATACGATAAGATGGCATACGCATAACAAAAATTTCACCACCATAGCTAAATTGGCTTGCTTTAAATAGTAAACCTATAGCTTCTGGTAGTGTAATAAAATATCTTGTCATCTCAGGATGTGTAATGGTAATTTGTTTTTGATTCTTAATTTGATCCATAAAAAAAGGTACAACACTACCATTAGATCCTAATACATTACCTGCTCTTATACACACAAATTTAGTATCCTCAGATAATAAATTAGCTTGAATAATTAATCTTTCTCCTACTGCTTTAGTCATTCCATATAGATTCAGTGCATCTACAGCTTTATCTGTTGATACATCAATAACCTTTTTTACTTTATTATTAATAGCTGCCTTTATAAGATTCTCTGTTCCTATAATATTAGTCTTAATAGCTTCATATGGTTGTAATTCACAAATAGGTACATGTTTAAGTGCTGCTAGATGAAAGATATAATCTATTCCTCTAGTTGCCTCATTCATTCTTTCATAATCTCTTACATCTCCAATAATAAACTTAAGGCGTTTATCATTGAATTCTCTTTCCATCTTAACTTGTGCTAATTCATTACGACTATAGATAGAAATCTCTTTAGGATCTTGCTCAAGGAGTTGTTTAATAAGTTCATGTCCCCATGAACCAGTTCCCCCTGTAACTAAAATTCTCTTATCTTTAAACATTAGATCCTCCTATTTTAGTTTTGATTTTTTCTACTATAGTTTATTCCAATATTTTCATTATTGGCACAATGATTCGATTAATTAATGCATAATTTCCATTTTTCACTGTATTTTTTATAAATTCTTAGTTTTTATAGACTTAGCTAGGATATTTTTTTAGGAGGTTTTATCATGCATCCAAATTATTTTTCTAAAAAAATTGCCTTTAAAATACCTTTTAATCTTCCCATGACTATTGGTACATCCATCATTAAACGTTCTAATGAATGGATTACAGATATTAATTGGATTAAAAATCGACTCAATATCTTTATGTCCTATACCCTTAAAAGCTTAAAAAATCAAACTAATCAAGACTTTGTTGCCTATATCTTATATCATCCACCTTCAGAAGCTATGATTTTAAATGAATTAAAACACTATCCAAAACTTCCTAATCATATCCAATTTATTAGAGCTGAAGATTATTCTTCACGTATTAATCCTTACATTAAAAATAGTGAATTTTATTATGAAGTTGAATTAGGTAGCGATGACCTCTATCATAAAAATTTTGTTCAATATCTATATGATTATGTTCCTAAACCTACAACTCGTATCCTTATTTGTCAGGATGGCTATATCTTCTCATCTACAGAAAATATTCTAGCTGAATACTTTAATTTCTCTAGTTTCTTTAACTGTTGGATTTATAAATCTAAAGATTATATGAACAACGTGCGTTATTCTTATGAAGGTTATACAGGTGCTATTAAACTCCCTCATGAAACTATTCCATGGCGTGCTTATATCAATCATAGTCATAGCACAAATATTGCTTTCTCTTATACCGAAGAAATATCTACTCCTTGGGGGGAAAATCTAGCTCATGTTGGCACTACTTTCACTGACTCAGTTCAAAAACAAGCTATTCTTGATGATTTTCTAGGTATAACAGTTCAAGATAAAATTGCTATTATTAGCATTAACTTTGATACGCCTTATAAACCTTTGGAAAACAATTCTCCAGAAGCATACTTGAGCCAATCATGGATTGACTATCGCATTGATATGTTTATGAAATATACCTACACTAGCCTTACTTATCAAACCAATTCAAACTTTATTGCACTCATTCATTATAACCCTACTATTGAACCTAAACTTAAAACTTCTCTAAGTCGCTATCCTAGCCTCCCAAATCATATTAAATTTGTGTCTAATACCGAACAGGCGATTAAAAACTCTATCCAAGGCTATAATTACTTTTTCTTAATTCATCTAAATAGCGATTCTATGCTTCATCCTTCTACGATTGCTAAACTCTTTAGTCTAGATACTTCAACCATGCGATATGCTTGCTGTCAGTCTAACTATATCTTAGACCTAATCTCTCATAAGATTGCTTTATATAACCACAGTTTGCCAGAGCATTTTTATGTACTTATTTATACGACTACTGAATATCTATCTGGCTATCGCATCCCTATTAACTCTAACCATCTTCATTCTGCTCTTGCTAAAACAGAATATGTAACTTTTTCTGAACCATTATTCATAACGATCATTCATACTAAAATTATGATGAACTTACTAAAGCGTAGATTTAACTATCAAGCAGGAAAATACTTAATCTCTAGCCCTACTGAGCAAAAAAATATTCTCTCAAGTTTTCAGTTACCCCATCGCTTATCCTTATAAAGGAGGTTCATTTTATGCCTACTATTTTAATTACTGGCGCTAAAGGCTTTATTGGTAAAAATATCTCTTTATTCTTTAAACAAGCCAACTATGAAGTCATTAATATTGATGTAGACCATACCAAAGAAGAGCTACTATCAAGTTTATCTAAAGCAGATTTTATTATTCACTTGGCAGGTGTCAATCGTAGTACTTCTAATGAAGACTTTAAATTAGGTAATGTAGACTTTACAGTACACTTAACTCAGCTATTAGAATCCTTGCACAAGTCCACACCTATGATTGTTTCTTCTTCTACTCAAGCTTTATTAGATAATCCTTATGGACATAGCAAAAAGAATATGGAGGATGTTGTTCTAGATTGGGCAAAGCGTACTCATAGTAAAGCTTTTATTTTTAGATTAACTAATGTATTTGGTAAATGGTGTCGACCTAATTATAATTCTGCAGTTGCTACCTTTTGCTATAATCTTGCTCATAATCTTCCACTTATCATTACTGATCCTAAAAAAGTGCTTCATCTTTGTTATATTGATGACATTGCTAGGTGCTTTTTAGATATTGTCCAAAATGTTTCTACTCTATCTACTGGCTTTTATGATGTTTCTCCTATTCTTTCTCTAACTTTAGAGGAATTAGTTGAAAAACTCACTGCCTTTAGTCAAAATCAAGAGAGTTTACTTATGCCTGATTTAAAAGACCATTTTGATAAAGCACTTTATACAACTTATTTATCTTATTTAGATTTACCCCATTGTCATTATGCCCTAAAAGGTCATACAGATGCTCGTGGTACACTTAGTGAACTCATTAAATCACAAGCTTTTGGGCAAATTTTTATTTCTACAACCAAACCTAATATCACGAGAGGTAATCATTGGCACCATACTAAAACTGAGAAATTTGTAGTCTTGCAGGGTCAGGCGACCATTGCTTTACGTTCTATTTTAGATGATAAAGTTATGACCTATGATGTATCAGGTGATAGTTTATCTGTTGTAGATATTCCACCTGGTTATACACATTGCATTACAAATACAGGGTCCAAAGAGCTCATTACTCTATTCTGGGCTAGTGAAATCTTTGACCCTAATCATCCAGATACCTATTATGAGGAGGTTTATAAAAATGAGTAAAATGAAAGTAATGACTATAGTAGGTACTAGACCCGAAATCATCCGTTTAAGTGAAGTCATTAAAGTTTTTAATAACGAATTTGACCATCTTCTAGTCCATACCGGCCAAAATTGGGACTATACACTTAATGAAATCTTCTTTAAAGACTTGGCACTAGCGCCACCTAATCATATCTTACAATGTGTAGGTGAAAACTTAGGTGCAACTATTGGCAACATTATTCATGAATCCTATAATCTGCTTTTAAAAGAAAAACCCGAGGCTTTACTTGTCTTAGGTGATACGAACTCTTGCCTTTCAGCTATTGCTGCTAAACGACTCAAGATTCCTATTTTCCATATGGAAGCAGGTAATCGATGCTTCGATGAAAATGTGCCAGAAGAAACAAATCGTCGTATTATAGACCATATTGCTGATATTAACCTCCCTTATACTGAACATGCACGTCGTAATCTTATTGCAGAAGGTATTAAGCCTCAAACCATTTTTGTAACAGGCTCTCCACTACCTGAAGTCTTTCAAAAGCATACTGAAACCATCAAAACAAGTCCTATTCTCAGTCAGCTTAAACTAGAACCTAAGAAGTTTATCCTTGTTTCTGCACATCGTGAGGAAAATATTGATATAAGTGAGCACTTTATGTCTCTTATGAATGCACTTAATCAAGTAGCTACTCTCTATAATCTCCCTATTATTTTCTCCACACATCCTAGAACTCAGGCTATTATTAAAGCACATAACTTCAAATTCCACCCATTGATTCAAAATATTAAGCCTTTAGGTTATATGGATTATAATAAGCTCCAAATGGAATCTTTCTGCGTCTTATCTGATAGTGGTACTTTATCTGAAGAATCTAGCTTACTCCATTTCCCTGCTGTTTCTATCCGCACCTCTACAGAACGCCCAGAAGGTCTAGATAAAGGTGTAATGCTTCTTGGTGGTATTACAGAAAAATCTATTGTTAATTCTATTCATTTAGCTTGTAGTCTTTCTGCTAAAAATGTCTATTCTATGCCAACTGACTATGTAGATACTAATGTTTCTATCAAAGTAGCTCAACTTGTTCAAAGCTATGCACCTCTTATTCGCAAATCCTAAATTTATAAAGGTGGTAATTTTATGACGGTTCATCGTAAAGTAGTTTTTTCTATTCCTTTTAACAATGTAAATATCTTTAACCAATACCAAACTGCCTCTACACCTGAATGGATTACCTATAGGCTCAATATATTTATGCACTACACCCTACCTTCTCTTCTTAATCAAACTAATCAAAATTTTATTGCTTTGATTTATTGTAATCCTGAAACTTTTGATTTTATCCATATTACGCTTAAAAATTATCCACCTCTGCCCCAAAATATCCTGTTTATTAGACCCGATGAATCCCAACAAATTTTAAGTAACTTTTTAAAAGATACCCAATATTTATACGAAGTTTCTCTCCATAGTGATGATTTATATCGTAAAGATTTTGTTGAATATCTCTATCACTATAACCCCTTACCTGAAACCGAAGTACTCCTTTGTCAAAATGGATATATGTATCACTCACCTTCTAATCGCTTGCTTCCCTACTTTAATTTTTCTAGCTCATTTAATTGCTTTATCTACTTAGCTGCTGATTATCTAAAAGGTGTACGATATCCTTTAATTGGTTCCATGAGTGCTATTCGCCTTAAACATGAACTTCTTCCTGATCCTTGGTACATTAATCATGCACACGATTCTAATGTTGCCTTTTCGCTCTCGATTGAACTTAAGCGTACGCAAATTAAAGATATTTGGAAACCTCATCCAAATGACCGTGCACTCATTGGAGAAGAAATTATAGATGAGGCATTAAAGACCGAAATCCTTAGCTCCTATATGTAAGCTCTTTAAGAAAGTAATATTTTATCTTCATATCCAATAAAAAGCTCTCAATTCATTCTACCTAGAGTGAATTAAGAGCCTTTTTATTTTAAATTTCTTCATCCATCCCAAATTCAGCTAAGATAGCCTTTTTCTCTGGATTCTCTATCATAAGATTCTTTTTGAGTAAATGTCTTTCATTTAATACATTCTTTCCATGCAAAGTTACTATATAGTTATTGCCTTCTAGTAATTCATATTTCAATATTTTAATGACATTACCATGCCCTCCTATGCTACTATA
>JAFOHG010000045.1 GCA_017421915.1 Cellulosilyticum sp.
AGCTAAAAAAGGTGAGAACATGTTCCCACGTATCGATAAAGAAAAAGAACTTGCTATTTTAGAATCTCATGCAAAAACAATTGCTGACCCAGCAGAAAAAGCAGAGAAAAAAGCTGATAAAGCTTCTAAAGATGCAAAAACTGAAGAAGTAAAAGAAGTATCTGAAATCACAATTGATGACTTCTCTAAAGTTGAACTTAAAGTTGGTGAAGTAATCGAATGTGAAAAAGTACCTAAAGCAGACAAACTTTTAGTTTCTAAAATTAAAATTGGTGATGAAGTAAGACAAATTGTATCTGGTATTGCTGCATATTACAAACCAGAAGAATTCGTTGGTAAAAAAGTAGTTGTTGTAACAAATCTTAAACCAGTTAAACTTCGTGGCATTTTATCTCAAGGTATGGTACTTTGTGCATCTGATGACAATGGCAACCTTGTGGCAGTTGGACCACTTGGTGAAATGGTAAGCGGAGCAGAAGTAAGATAGAAATATTATCATAAACAGAAACCGGCTAATGAAAATTGAGATTTCATTAGCCGGTTTTATATGTTCTAAAATAGGTAATCGGGCTAGAAACAATAGATGGATTAAAAGATAAATTCAGCAATAACTGCAAAAAATTCTCTAAGGTAATAGGTTGGAATAAGAAAATAAAGTGTTCTTGAACCTAATCCATGGACTTTCCATTCTAATTCTTGTGCAATCATTTGACTTCTTAAGATATGAAATTTATTCGTAACGACGATAACCTCTGGATTTTGAAGGGAAGAATCAATCAGCTTAAATGAATAAGTGAGATTTTCTACTGTATCTGTAGCTTGCTCCTCTAATAAAAGTCTATCCGCTGGAATTCCTTTGTTAGTTAAATATCTAAACATAGCTTCTGCTTCTGTAATGGTCTCTCCAGGACCTTGTCCACCAGTTAAAATGGCCTTAGTATGAGGATTTTCTTTTAGATAATCATAAGCTGTGTTTAAACGGTCTTGTAAAGTGAGAGATGGTGTTTCTCCGTGTACACCTGCACCTAATACAATGAGGTAGTCTGCATTCGAAGGAATATTTAAGTTGATACTATAAAAAATAATAATACTTTCTATGATAATGAAAAAAGTCATTCCAAGAAAAAATAAACCTTTAATAGACTTATGAGAAAATACATAGCGTAGGGGCTTTTTAAAAGATAAGATGAAACTGATTACTATGATGGCAAACCATACAAGTGGCATTGGACCCTTTATGCCAACGATTATTAGATCAAGCAGATTTAACATAGAAAAGACTAATAAAATTCTCCAAAAATAAATCATACGATTACTCCTTTGTGCTTTGATATAAAAATATTCTAAGGTACAAAAAAGAGAAAGGAAATAATTAAGATAAAATATTAATGAATACAACCAATAATTTAATAATCGGAAAATATATAATTTATATTAAATTATAAAATGATGCATAAAAATATTGACAATATAAAACTTCGAAAGTAGAATTAAAATATACTTCGAGAGAAGAACTAACCAAAAGAGGGTATTGCAATGAAAGAATTAAATATGGATTTTATGGAAGAAATGCTATTTAAATATATTGATGAATTTAAAATGGTTTTATTTCCAGAGCAGTGGTTCAATATATTTTTAGAGTGTAGTAAGAATGAGATTTTGGCACTTCTACTGATTTATAAAGAGCAGATGGTGAATATGTCAGAAGTGGCAGAATATATTAATGCCCCCTTAAATACAGCAACAGGTGTCATTTCTAGGTTGGAGAAGCGAAAGTTAGTAGAGAGAACAAGAGATTGTCAAGATAAGAGAGTTGTAAAGATTAGCTTAACTAACGAAGGCAGAATTTATTTTAATCAAGAAAAGAAACTTTTAATGAAGTATTTTATAGCACTAATGGGACAATTATCAGGAGAAGAAAAGCAGGCACTTGCTAGTGTAATGGATAAGGTCATCAAATTATTTAAAGAAGGCATTCCAGAAGAAAGCACAGAAAAGAAGCCAAGTAAGATTAGGCGTATTCATATTGAGTAGATATAAGCAGTAAGGAGTAGTGGACTATTAAGTCCACTTCTTTTAAAAGAAATACTTCGACCAAAGAACTAATCGGAAGCAGAAGTATTTAGGGTAGGGAATGTATAAACAGGATTATTAAAGAAGTTATGAAAGGGAGGAAAATCATATGGGAAGAATCATTATATTTACAGGAAAAGGTGGCGTAGGTAAAACAAGTATTGCTGCAAGTCATGCTTTAAAGGCAGCGAGGGAAGGAAAGCACACACTTATTGTAAGCACAGATATGGCACATAATTTAAGCGATTTATTTGAAGTCAAGTTGGGGAAAGAAATAACACAAGTAGCCCCTCAATTAGATGCACTAGAAATTGACCCGAATCAAGAGATGGAGAGACATTATGGAACCATTAAGGCAGCTTTAGATCAGATGATTTTTAGTAAAAAGGAAATGCAGATTAATGAAGAGGATTTTGAAAATCTAGTGATTTTACCAGGGTTTGAAGAACTATTTTCACTTGTTAGGATTCAAGAAATTTATGAGAGTGGTATTTATGATGTGATTATTGTAGACTGTGCGCCAACAGGAGAAACATTATCTTTACTAAAATTTCCTGAACTCTTTTCTTGGTATATGGAGAAATTGTTCCCGATTGGTAAAGTAGCACTTAAAGTGCTAAGACCTGTTTCTAAGTATGCTTTTAAGATGGAGCTTCCTAATAACGAGGCACTTAATGATATAGAAAAGCTCTATGTGATTTTAAATCGTTTGCAAGAGTTATTAAAGGGTAGAAATGTTTGTAGCTTAAGATTAGTAACCATTCCAGAGAAAATGGTAGTAGAAGAAACCAAACGAAATTATATGTATTTAAATTTATATGATTTTAATGTAGATGGGCTCATTATAAATAGAGTCATTCCAGAAAGTGTATCTGAAGCGTTCTTTGAGGAGTGGAGAAAACTTCAGAAGACTTATGTAGAAGAATTAGAGAGAACTTTTGTAGGAACACCTATTTTAAAGGTTAAATGGTATGGTGAAGATATTAATGGCATAGGCGCATTAGAACGGGTTATAGCAGATAGCTTTCAACAAGCAGATTTATTGGAAGTCCTCAAGAGAGAAAACAATGAGGTGTTTGAAAAAGTAGAAGAGGGCTATCTTTTAAAAATGAAAGTTCCTTTTGTAACTAAAGAGGATTTAGATTTGTATCAATCTCCTACAGATTTAATTATAAAAATTGGTAACTTTAAACGAAATCTACCTTTGCCATTGGTTCTTAGAAAATACCAAATAGCAGGAGCTAAGTTAAATGAAGGGGAATTACAAGTTGTTTTTAAGGAGTTTGACAAATAAAGAGAAAAATAAGATAGAAATGGGTGAGCAATATGGATAAAGAAATGGCTAAAAAGCTTATTAAGGCAAAGATTTTAGAAGGCGAAGTTTTAAGAGAAGTGATTTTAGAGAATATGCCAGATAAGATGAAAGAGAGAGTAGGACAATTTGAAACAGAGATAAAGGATTTAGCTAAGGAAGTTGTTTGGGAATATATGATGACAGGCGATGCTAAAAGTAAAATGCATACTGAGGATAACGGACAAAATAATCAATCTACACATACTGAAAAAAATCATGGCTCCAATAAAAAAACTGTGCAGATGGAATCGGATGTTACTAAGAAGAGTAAGGTACAAAAGATAGAAGTTGAGTTTTAATTAAATAAGGGGTGTGAAAAAAATGAGAATTATTTTATATACAGGAAAAGGTGGCGTAGGCAAAACAAGTATTGCAGCAGCTACAGCCGTAGCACTTGCAACTAAGGGAAAGAAAGTACTAGTAATGAGTACAGATCAAGCACATAGTTTAAGTGATTCCTTTAATATGAAATTAGGAAGTGTCCCCACAAAGATAACTAGTGGATTATATGGCATGGAGTTAGATACAGTAAAAGAAAATGAAAAATCTTGTGCAACTATTATGCAATATATTAGGAAACTTATGTTATTGGGGCAAGGAGATAGTATTGAAGCAGAAGAACTTCTAGTATTTCCTGGGGTTGAAGAAATTTTAGCCCTCTTAAAAATTCAAGAGATTTATCAAGAAAATGTGTTTGATATTTTAATTGTAGATTGTGCACCAACTGGAGAAACAATGTCACTTTTAAAATGTCCAGAATTATTTAAATGGTGGATGGAAAAATTTTTCCCTATGAAACGTAAAGCAGCTAAAATAGCAGGGCCAGCAGTAGAAAAAACATTGAAAATTCCTATGCCTTCAGATGATTTCTTTGTAGAACTAGATGAGGTTTATAGAAAGTTAGAAAAACTTCAAGAACTTATGCAAAATAAAGAGGTAGTGAGCCTGCGTATTGTTACGACACCAGAGAAAATTGTGATTAAAGAGGCACAAAGAAGCTTTTCTTTCTTGCATTTGTTTGATTACAATGTAGATGCAATTATTATTAATAAGATTTTCCCAGACTCTTCGATAGGAGGGTACTTTAGCCAATGGGGCAAGTTGCAACAACAGGGGATTCAGCAGGTAGAAGATAGCTTTAAGGGGATACCAGTTTTTAAAATGGAACTAAAAAGTAAAGAACTTCGTACAATCGAAATGCTAACAGAAGTAGGAGAAAGTTTGTATGGAGAAAAAGCAGCAGAAGATGTTTTATTTAAAGAGAAAATCTTTGAAGTGACTAAGGAAGAGACGGGATATAAGCTGAGTATTCATATGCCATTTGTAGATAAAAGTGAAATGGAACTAGCTCATAATGGAGATGAACTTACCCTTTCTATTAAGAATGAGAAAAGGAGTTTTACCTTACCCAATAAGCTAGTTAATAAAGAAATTACAGGCGCTAAATATAATCAAGACCATTTGGAAATTAGCTTTAAATAGTTATGTTGAGATAAAGGGGAAGCAACCAATGAAAACAATACTTTTGTTACACGGAATGGGCGGACCTAATCCGCTGAATAAGATTGAGGATGGTTTAAAAGAAAGTGGGCAATACCAAATTATTAAACCCGTTATGCCAGGTTTTAGAAGTGAAGATGGCATTATTGAATATACAGATGAAAAATATGTAGAGTTTATAGAAAAACTTAGACAGAAGTTAGGGATAGAAACATGGATTGTCTTAGGCTATTCTATGGGGGGCAGGACAGCTATGAATTATACTTTTAAATATCCACAGCGAGTAGAAAAGCTTATTTTAGTGGACTCTGTTGGTATAGATTATATGATTCCACCTGTAAAATATAAGTGGGGAAAACCCGTTTTAAAGAAGCTCTTAACACCAGCTTTAAGATGGGGGTGTATTCAAGAAATACTAGGTAAAGGTGATTTTAGAGATAGTAAAAGTAAGGCATATGAAATAGGAAAGCAATGGGTGAGTAATATGATGAAGAAAGTAGTGGTTAGAAAGAATTTTGTTGAGATTTTGACAACCATTGCAAAGCCTATTGAGAATATAGAAGAAAAACTCAGTAACTTAAAGATGAAGGTTTTATTACTTTGGGCAGAGGAGGATCAAACGGCTAAAATTGAGTCGTGTTATTATATACAAAAGCTCATCCAAAATGTACAAGTTTTTGTCTTACCAGACTATCGTCATATGGCACCTATAGAAAAACCAGAGTTTTATATTCGGCATATCAAAGCGTTTATTTAGATTCATATAGTAAAAGAGCAAAAAAATAGTTTAATGCTTTATAAGTGTATGCATTAAGTATTGAATTTTGCGCAAATAAAAGCATTAATAATTAGTATTGACAATTTTATTAAACTATAAGAGAATATATGAAGTTAAAATAAAAAATACAAATAGCATATGGCATATAAATAAAAAGAAGCAGATGGGCGGCTAGACAACCCATTTGCTTCTTTTTGCGTGCTGGCATATTAAAGACTGTTGATTTTGAGGAGGAAAGTATGAGAAGCGTTCTTAAAGATAAGGCATTTTTAAAGACCATGTTTATATTAGCACTTCCTATTACTGTGCAAAGTTTCATTACCTCATCATTGAACTTAGTAGATACAATGATGGTTGGAAGTTTACAGGAAACAGCCATCTCAGCTGTAGGACTAGCTAATAAATATATGTTTATTTTTACGCTTTGCATTATGGGAATTAATGCGGGCGCTAATGTTTTTATGTCGCAATTATGGGGCAAAAGAGATATTAAAGGAATTAAAACCTTTCTAGGGGTAGATATTACAGTAGGATTAATTGCAGCTATGTTATTTGGCTTACTAGCTTTCTTTGGCCCTCATATTATTATGAATATTATGTCTGGAGATCCAGAGGTTATTACAATAGGCGAAAATTATCTTCGTATTGTAGCAGTTAGCTGTATTTTTATGAGCATTACGCAAGCCTATTCAACAGCGTTAAGAAGTACAGAGCAAACTAAATTACCTATGTATGGAAGTTTGCTTGGTGTGGGACTTAATATTGTTTTAAACTGGGCGTTGATTTTTGGAGAATTAGGTATGCCTGCTTTAGGTGTAGTAGGGGCAGCTTTGGCAACAATGCTTGCACGTTTAATAGAAATGATCTTTGTAGTAGGTATGGTTTACATCACAAAGAACAGGGTAGCAGCACATATTAAAGAGATGTTTAATTATAAAATGGATACACTTTGTGCTTATTTTAAAACTTCATGGTCAGTTATTGTCAATGAACTTATTTTCTCTGTTGGGTCAGCAGCTTCTTCAGTAGCATATGCTAAAATTAGTACAAATGCTTCAGCTACTATGCAAATTTCAGGAACAATCATAGATATGTTCTTTATCTTCCTTACAGGAGTAGGGACAGCATCAGCTATTATGATTGGAAATAAAATTGGTGCTAAAGAGGAGGACAGAGCTAAAGAATATGCAAGTCATGTAGCAAAAATGACACCATTTATTGGTATTTCTTTAGGAATAGGTTTATGGCTTTTAGCTCCAATCGTACCAACTTGGTTTAAGATTCAGCCAGAAACCTATCAGGATACAGTAACAGTACTTCGTATTATGGCGTTATTTATGCCATTACGTTCTTTTAACGCGATTATGATTATCGGTGTTTTTAGAGGTGGAGCAGACACAATGTATTCTATGATTGTTCAAGCGGGAACAATTCTATGCTATTCTGTGCCATTAGCATTTATAGGAGCAGTGGCTTTAAAATGGCCTGTATATCTTGTATTCTTATTGGTATGTACAGAAGAAATTATAAAGATACCATTTGAGTTTTGGAGACTTAAATCAGGTAAATGGATGAAGAGTGTAGTAAACTAAAGTAATAAAGTAGATATTAGAAGGGCTTATGCAAGATTCAAGTTTTGCATAAGTCTTTTTTTGATAAGAATATATTGTGAGATAAAAAGTAAATGCCTATATGCAAGTACTTTAAGTACATACATATAGACATTTATATAGAAGAAACCTGGTTATTTTTTTCAATTTCAGTAGAAGCTTTATTGTTTTTAGCATCAATCCAAAGATTATAGCCTAACCCAATAACAACAAGTACACCACCAATAATTTTTTGTATAGAAAAATCATTGCTTACCATATAGTCTAGAACCATACCTCCGAAGAGTTGTCCAACAAAAAGTAAAAGTGTTAAATAGAAAGCTGAAATCTTAGAAGAAAGAAAAGAAGATAAAGCAATAACGCCTACCCCTACTATCCCACCAAGATAAGCCCACCAAGAACCTTGATAAGAGTTGATAGAAAAGAGTTTCATTGTTTCACCACTTACAAGAAGTAAAATAAATGAACCAATAAAACCAGTTAAATAGTTAAAGAATGTTCCTTGAAATAGTCCAATTTTATCAGCTAATACATAGTTAACAATACGAGACAGTACAATAGAAACACCTGCTAAAATAGCTAATGTAATATACATATTATCCTCCTAAACTGGCAATGCCATAATAATAATTCCAAATAAAATAATCATAAATCCAACAATCTTCTTAGTGTTAAAACGAGACACAGGTAAACCGAAGAGTCCAAAGTGATCTATAATAATAGAAGTTATAGATTGTCCTAGCAAACCTAAAGCTACAGTAAGTGAAACACCTAATGCAGTGAAAGTTAAGTTGTTAAAAAGAACGGTAATAATACCAATTAATCCCGCGCTATACATCCATAAAGGTAACTGGCGTAAATTTTTAAATTTTGCTTTTCTAATTAAAAGAACAGCAATAACGGCTACAAGACCAATAAAATGAATAATCACACTAGAAGCATAGTTTCCAGCAGCTTCTCCTACAATACCATTAGAAGAAACCATAAAAGCAAGTAATAAACCTGCAATGAGTGAAAGTAAATAATTCATAATAAACCCCCTTACAAAAATAATACAGTATAAGTTAGCATAGTTTACTTGCATTAAGATATGACATATGTCATAGTAAGAAGAAAAATGCTATAGAATAGATGAATATGGGCTGAAGAATGCTAAATAGGAGAAAGCTAGAATGAAAAAACTACAGGACTTAGAGCAAATAGAACAATATTATCATAGATATAAAATGGAGCGACTTTTCACTTTAAATTATTTAAATGAATTTGAACTCATTAAAGTAAATCGACTAGAGTATATTTGCTTTCAAGAAGAGCTCATGGAGTATTTATATTTTTTAGTAGAAGGAAGAGCGAAAGTATTTAAATCTTTAGCTAATGGGAAGACATTACTGATAAGTTTTTATGAGCCTTTTGAAGTCATTGGAGACGTAGAACTTATTAGGGAGATGTCAGCAGTATGTACTGTACAAGCTTTAGAGACCTGCTATTTACTTGCTTTACCAATAGAGAAATTTAGGATGAGTTTGCAAAAAGATATTAAACTACTTAATTTTGTATGTAATGCCTTAGCGGAAAAGCTTGACCATATTAGTCATAATAGCTCTATTAATTTATTGTATCCATTAGAAAATCGCTTAGCTAACTATATTGATATGACAGCAGTACGGTTGGAAAAATCCGATAGGGGAAGATGTTTTAATGAAAATTTAACCCAATTAGCAGAACTATTAGGGATTAGCTATCGACATTTGTTACGTACATTAAATGGGCTGTGTCAGGGACAAATTTTAACTAGACAGAAAGAAGGCTATATCATTATCAATGAAGTAGAACTAAAGAAGTTAGTAGAGGTTATCTATAAATAAAATATTTGTCCTTTAATATAAAAAGATGATAACATAAAGTAGTTAATTATTATAAAGGCTTATGAATTATAATAGACAGAAAATGGAAAGTGAAATATAATATTTAATAAGAAAATAGAAGCTTAAAAGCTGGTAAATGGATAGTGAGGGATAAAAGTGAAGTATGTTGATTTAACACTTCAAGTAAAAAAGACAAACAGAGTTTATAAACAAGCGGAAGTACAAACTAAGAAAAATATTGTAATGGGTCATGTTGGGACGCATTTTGATATTTATGGTGATATACAAGTACCACTTGACTATATGTTATCAAGAGGTATTTTATTTGATGTAAGCCATATTACGGATAGAGAAGTCACTTTAGATGATATTGATTTAGATTATGTAAGACCAGGAGATTTTGTTATGTTTCGTACAGGTGCAATTGAAAGACATCCGTATGGCAGTAACCTATACTTTAAAGATAATGTACAATTTTCTTGGGAGCTTATTGAAGGGTTATCAATGGAACGCATAAGATTTATAGGGATTGATGCACCTGATTTAAGAAGAGGTCATGAACATATTGAAGCAGATAAAATTTGTTTAAAATATGGGACGTTTGTTTTAGAAAATCTTATTAATTTAAATCATATTGAACCTAATGAGCCTTGCAAAGTAATGACTATGTGGTTTGAAGATCCAGAGGCAACAGGAATTAAATGTAGAGTGGTTGCGATACAACCAGAAAAAGATGATGAACAGTAATATAAAAAAAGTACTATAGTACATAAAGAGTGTAAATGGAGTAAGGAAGAACTTCTATTTACACTTTTTTAATTTCGAGATGTTTTATAAAAAGTAATAGAGTGGTCATACTATAAAGTAACTATACAATATAAAAGTCAGAAAAATAAGCGAAATGATTCTAAGTGTAGTAAAATTATAGAGAAAATTTAGATGATATAGAAGAGGAGGTTCTCTCGACAATGACTATTAATTCATCTAAAGGAGAGTATCGTTTAACAGCAGTAGATGGATGGCGTATTATTGTTATATTAATATTATATGGAATCTTATCCTTTTTTCATTTAGGAAGCATGGAAGGACCTCAGACCTTTTGGTATCCAGAAGAAGGCATTAACAGCGTAGTATTTGACTTAGAAGAGATACAGGAGATTTCTTATTTGCGTCAAATAACAGGAGCAAGGTTTGGGACATTTTATATAACAGCCTCAGATGATAATATTAATTATAGTGAGATAGGTATTCTGGAGCAGGATAAAGTATTTGCTTGGCAGGACATGGAGCTTAATGCAGTAGGAAGATATATTAAGTTAACAAGTGGGGAGAAAATCGGTTCAATTGGAGAGATAGCATTTTTTAATTCTAATGGACAGAAAATAAAAGCTAAAGGAATGGATGCTATAAGTGAGCTTCTTGTAGATGAACAAAATGTAGTGCCTGATGAAATTAGCTATATGAATACAACTTATTTTGATGAGATTTATCATGCACGTACGGCTTATGAGTATGCTCATGGAATGAAAATTTACGAATGGACACATCCACCACTTGGAAAGCTGATTATGAGTATTCCAATTAGACTGTTTGGTATGACACCATTTAATTATAGAGTAATGGGAAATTTAGCAGGTTTATTAATGTTAGTAGTGATCTATATATTTGCTAAACGTATGTTTAAATCTACAAGGCATGCAACACTAGCAATGGTATTATTTGCTGTAGATGGGATGCACTTTGTACAAACAAGAATAGGAACAGTAGATAGTTAC
>JAFOHG010000046.1 GCA_017421915.1 Cellulosilyticum sp.
AATTCTTTTATAGCTTCAATTTTTCGCAGATAGCTAGTTCTCTCTATTTTATCCCAGTCTATAGACAGACGTTGTATAAATTGTTGGTTCATCTAATCACTCCCAATCCATATATATAACACAAAATTGAAATTCTCCATCGCTTCCATTCTACCACACTCCCCCATTTATTTCATGATATCATCTGCCTAAATGTATAAAGTATAGCCGTGTCACGCGCCTATGCTGCCTCTTGCCTATGGAATGTACTTTTGATCAAAACTCTAATGAATAAGTTATTCAAACTCATTTGTTATTTCTTAATAAACCGTTTTTCCTATTCTTTTCTTGCGCATCCTTTGAAAAGATAATAGTTTTTTCCACTGACCAAGCGAATTCTATTTAATGAAGAAAATGCTGTTTCAGTTGCTGAAAAATATGCTGACATGATAATACACGCTATAATAATAATAAGTGATACTGTATCGCTCCCCATTTCTTTTTACCTCTTCTTCCTTTCTCTTCCTATAAAACACAAAAAGACACAGACTATATTTACTTTCATAAATACAGACTATGTCTCAATATAGTTAAAAGCATATTTCGATGGTAGCTTATCCTCTTTTTATCTCTCCTACCATTTTATTAATTTTCTTAATCTCATTAGATAGATGTGTTGTCTCTAATACACAGCTCAAGAGATAAACAATAACTGCCATTATTGTTAATACTGATGTAGGCAAATTCTGAAACCATCCGAAAATAAAGCCTGCTAATAGCACGACACCTATCACAATGGCATTCTGACATATAATTTCTACAATAATATATTCACTTTCCCATTTTTTCAGCAGCCATAATAAAAAATGAATGACCATGCTTACCCCTAAAGTCTGGAACACCGTAGAAATACATATCATTGTACCCTGATAAAATAATGCAATGATAGATAAACACAATAGCGCTAGTGCTGTTGTCACCAAGCACGCAGATATTCCCTGTTTAATTTCTCTCATTTCAACTCCCTCTGATTTTCATGTTTTATTCTTTTTAGAAAAACAATCAATACCACAATAAAAGATACTGTCTGCGCAACTGTTATGCGCATAAACATTAACTCATCCGTACCGTTAGTGCTAGTAACGTGTAACAGATTGACGATTGCATTATTAACAAAATGATCTGCCATTCCCATATATAAAGCACCTTCTAATTTTGAAAGCATGGCAAACTTAAATCCAATTAATCCTGATGAGACAAATAACATGATGACATTTGCAATTGCTCCATTTAAACTGCTTATACCATCTATATAGTTACGAACCGGTCCAATAATATGCCATAAACCAAATAATACAGAACAAATAATAGCAGAAATAACAAAAGAATAACGATTCATGAATAGTTTCTGAAAAAGGCCTCTAAATACACTTTCCTCCATCATAACGTTTAATATATTACCAAAAATACAGATTAACAGAAAAACAATACCCTGATTCATTGCAATATTCTTATCAATAGCATAAGAGCTAACATAAAAACTTATATTAGGAAAATCCCCCTGTGCTATACAAAAAATAATTTCTGTAGCATACCCAATTATAAAAGCACCAATACCTGTCAATAATCCATATACTATATATCTAACAATCCCCTCTTTTTTAATGCCAATATCCTCAAGGCTATACTGTAATCGCTTCATAGCAATCAGCATAATCATGATGTCGATTATTTTGTGTATAAATGCTTCACCAATTATAGTCTGGTCAGTTCTAATACCAAAATATTCCCATAATCTAAATCCATAACATGCCAAATAGATTGAAATTACATAACCCCATACTCTCTTTTTCATTTATTGCCTCCTATATTTTTTTACAGTATAGAAAACAATAAACAACTATACAACTATGTATCTACCCAAATACAAATATACACATCCAAAATACAATCGTTCTACTATAATGCACTTTCCAATGCTTCTCTAATATTAGTTATATAATTTCGTGTGACAATTACTTTCTCTCCATTTAATAGCTTTGCTTCCACATGACTATTAGGAAGCATTTTTATAGACTGCAAATAAATTTGATTGATAAGGCATTTTTTACTGACTCTCACAAAACCAATATTTTTTAACATTTCCTCTAACTGATATAAGCGCTCAGTTGCCTCATATACCATCTGCTCTCCGTATAAGTAAGTCCTCTTATCCACACTCTCAATATAATATATATCTCCTGGAGTAAGTCGATATGTCACATTGTCGCACTTACCACCTATAGTTATTTCAACCGATAGCAGCATCTTTTCAATATGTTTGACCCGAGCAGACCACTTGGGATATCTTACATCTATTTCAGTTTCTATTAACTCTGGCTGATGTATCATCGTAACTTTCATACGAATTTCCCTTTCATCTTTTACTAAGTACTTCTTATAATGCTCAAGCACCTTATAATATCATCAACTACTTCCCTAGAACCATAATGGGTTGGAACAACAGACGTAAATCAGTAAGGTTTTTGATACTTATACTTCTCATGACTGCTTTTCAACTTTAACTTCTTCTATTAATTTAGATCCCTGTTCGTCATATAGATAGATCAGTATTTTACCTGTTTTCTATAATACCTGTCTTTATTCCGTTTCTTTTTTGTTTCTAATAAGTTCCGTATTATCACAATATAAACAAAGATGTGATGAAATTTTAATAGATGATAACTCTTGATATCATATTTGTCAAGCATATATATTTTTATTTATTCTAAATATTCTGTTTTAAATTTAAATCCTTAGGTTTTGTTCCCTTTTATAGATTGCCCTATTCTGCTCCTCTAATTTCAGATAGATTACACGTTCGTCCATCTATCTAAGGGGCTTCGGGCAAACCAGCTCGACTCCGCTTTGCTACATCTCACTGATTTGTCCTGCGCCCTATGCGTCCAAAATAAAAAGGTATTGATTGAGAGCGAGCTCTCATCAATACCTTTTTATTTCGTCCGCGCACAGCTGTTAGGATTACTCAAATTCAATTGTTGCTGGTGGTTTGCCGGTGCAGTCGTACATTACACGGTTAACCCCTTTAACTTCATTTACAATTCTTGTTGTAACTTTTCCAAGTACTTCCCATGGAAGGTCAGCTGATTCTGCTGTCATGAAGTCACTTGTTGTTACAGCACGTAGTGCTACTGCATAGTCGTATGTTCTTTCGTCACCCATTACGCCTACTGAGCGCATGTTTGTAAGGGCTGCGAAGTATTGACCTAAGTTTTTGTCTACGCCTGCTTTTGCGATTTCTTCACGGTAAATCCAGTCTGCATCTTGTACAATGCGTACTTTTTCTGCTGTTACTTCACCGATAATACGGATTCCAAGTCCTGGACCTGGGAATGGTTGACGGAATACTAAGTAGTCTGGAATTCCTAATTCTTGACCTACTTTACGTACTTCATCTTTGAATAACAATCTAAGTGGTTCAACGATTTCTTTGAAATCTACACAGTCTGGAAGTCCACCTACGTTGTGGTGTGACTTAATTACTGCTGATTTTCCAAGACCACTTTCAATAACGTCTGGGTAGATTGTTCCTTGTACAAGGTAATCTACTGCTCCAATTTTCTTTGCTTCTTCTTCAAATACACGGATGAATTCTTCACCAATGATTTTTCTTTTTGCTTCTGGTTCTTCTACGCCTTTAAGCTTTTCATAGAATCTCTCTTGTGCATTCACGCGGATAAAGTTAAGGTCATATGGGCCTTCTGGTCCAAATACAGCTTCTACTTCATCCCCTTCATTTTTTCTAAGTAAACCATGGTCTACAAATACACAAGTTAATTGTTTACCAATTGCTTTAGAAAGCATAACGGCTGCTACTGATGAGTCTACCCCACCTGAAAGTGCACATAATACTTTACCATCACCAATTTTTTCTCTAAGTGACTCAATACTTGCTTCTACAAAAGAATCCATTTTCCAGTCACCTTGACATTTACAAATATTGTTTACGAAGTTACCAAGCATTTTCATACCTTCTTGTGTATGCATAACTTCTGGATGGAATTGTACAGCATAAATGCTTTTTTCTACGTTTTCCATTGCAGCTACTGGACATACTGGTGTATTAGCTGTAATTTTAAAGCCTGCTGGTGCTTTTTCAATATAATCTGTGTGACTCATCCAACAAATAGTTGATGGAGATACGCCTTCAAATAATTTTGATGCAGTATTGACAGATACCTCTGTTTTTCCGTATTCACTTACAGGAGCTGTTGCTACTTTTCCGCCTAAAAGGTGAGCTGTAAGTTGTGAACCATAGCAAATCCCTAAAATAGGAATACCCATTTCAAAGATTTCTTTACTACAAAGTGGAGAATCCTCTGCATATACGCTATTAGGCCCACCTGTAAAGATAATACCTTTTGGGTTCATTTCTTTAATTTTTTCTAAACTTATATTATATGGATGTACCTCGCAATATACGTTATTTTCTCTAACACGTCTTGCGATTAATTGATTGTATTGTCCACCGAAATCAAGTACAATAACTAATTCGTGATTCATACCTTTTTCCTCCGTTATACTTTATATCTTATCTGCTCTATAAAAGTAAATATAAGACTATATGCTTTCTAGTCCTCGCATGATAGTCTTACATTCTTTAGCATGATAAATAATTAATTTATATATTAATTATATATTAATATATTCTTTATTTCCAAATTAAAAATCTACGCTATAGTTTGGTGCTTCTTTAGTAATTTGAATATCATGTGGATGACTTTCTTTAAGGCCAGCGCTTGTAATTTTTACAAATGTAGCTTTTTCTTTAAGTTCATCAATCGTGCTTGCACCTGCATAACCCATACCAGCACGAAGACCACCTACCATTTGATAAATCGTATCAGCAAGAAGTCCTTTATAAGCTACACGCCCTTCGATACCTTCTGGTACTAATTTTTTAGCATCTTGTTGGAAATAACGGTCTTTACTTCCTTTTTCCATTGCTGCAATAGAGCCCATTCCTCTATATACTTTGTATTTTCTTCCTTGATAAAGTTCCACTTCTCCTGGACTTTCTTCACAACCTGCAAGCATTGAGCCCATCATACAAACGCTTGCTCCCATTCCGATTGCTTTTACGATATCTCCAGAGTATTTAATACCACCATCAGCGATAACTGGTACACCATAAGGTTTAGCAGCTTCTGCACATTCTTCAATAGCTGTTACTTGTGGTACACCTACACCTGCTACAACGCGAGTTGTACAGATAGAACCTGGTCCAATACCTACTTTAACACAGTCAGCTCCTGCTTCAATTAAAGCTACTGTCGCCTGGGCTGTTGCCACGTTACCTGCGATAATTTGAAGGTCTGGATATTTTTCTTTTACTTTTTTAACAGTGTCAAGAACACCTTGTGAATGTCCATGTGCTGTATCAATTGTAATAACATCTACTTTAGCTTTTACTAAAGCGTCTACACGATCTAATATGTCTGTTGTAACCCCTACTGCTGCTCCTGCTAAAAGACGTCCTTGTGAATCTTTAGCAGCTTGTGGGTACATAATTGCTTTTTCAATGTCCTTAATTGTAATTAACCCTTTTAAATTACCTTCATTATCTACAAGTGGTAATTTTTCAATACGGTGCTCTGCTAAAAGTTTTTTAGCTTCTGCTAAAGAAGTTCCCTCTGGTGCTGTAATAAGATCTTTACTTGTCATCACTTCTTTAATTTTACGGTTGTAATCTGTTTCAAAGCGAAGATCGCGGTTTGTTAAAATCCCAACTAATTTAGTTCCTTCTGTAATCGGAACACCTGAAATACGATATTTTGCCATTAATTCATTAGCTTCATATACATAATGTTCTGGTGAAAGTGAAAATGGATCTGTAATAACACCATTTTCCGAACGTTTTACTTTATCTACTTCTTCTGCTTGTTCTTCAATAGACATATTTTTATGGATAATACCGATTCCACCTTGACGAGCAATTGCTACTGCCATTCTCGCTTCCGTAACTGTATCCATTCCTGCACTCATTAATGGAACATTAAGCTTAATTTTCTTTGTAAGTTGAGTACTTAAATCAACCTCTTTTGGTAATACATTAGAATAATTTGGGATTAAAAGAATATCATCAAATGTGATTCCGTCTTTAATAATCTTCGACATAATGGGCCTCCTATAACTTTTCAACCTTTTCTGATTTTTTGACATAATTATCGAACATTAAAATGTTTTTTTGACATTTTGTACACTTTATCATATTCATAAATATATTGTCAAGCTTTCAATCCAAAGTCTATTTTTGTTATCCTGTATAAATATTTTTACATTTAATAAATATACTTTCCCAACCTTCTAATTGATTACAAAAATAAGCAGGTATTATAATTAAATTATAATGCCTGCTCTCCTATGCTTACTTTATTTAATATGTCATTTCATTTTATATTGCTTTTTATTGTGCTTGTTTAACCATTTTATCATAAGGGTTCTTTTTGTAAACTTTATTAGGCGCTTGTTTATAAAGTTCATTCAAAAGAGCATCATTTGGTGTAATAAGAATCTTACAAGCGCCATATTTTTCAGTATCTGCTATAATTGCATATGTATTCTCTTTTTCTGTATTATCACTTGCATTAATAACCTTTAAACCTGGTCTATTAAATGCACTTGTATGTCTTTCATCTTTAATACTCGCCATCACATCAATTTTTTTCATATCTAGTGTAATGACTCTCTTACGTGAATTTCTATTGTAAATAACATCAATATCCATTTCATTATTAGTGAGAATATACTCATATTCACGATTAAACTTATTAAATAAGAAGCCTGTCCCAAAAATAATACCCACTATAAGTAATGGTCCAATAAAACTACCACCTATTGTAAATAAAACAACAGAAAGTATTAATGCACCTGCTACTAAACCTGTTTGAGCCATTACATCTTTTGGTGATTTCTTTTGTTTAATAAGATATTCTTTAAATACTTCTGACATATTCAACAACCCTTCCTTCGTCCTTCACTTTAATATATATTAAAAATACTATAAATCACTATATTTTTCAATGTTTATAGTAACTTTTATTATTTTTATTTTTTTTATATTCTAGTTTTAAAAGCTTGTTCTTATTAGTTAGTATATAGAATAAATATATAAAAAATATAAATTTTATAGAATAGGAAGTGAACTCATTGGATATTGCACTTTATATTAAAGCTATTATTTTAGGCATTGTAGAAGGTCTTACTGAATTTTTACCCGTTTCCTCTACAGGTCATTTAATCATTTTCCAAAACCTTATAGACTTCTCTACTCACTCTGACTTTGCTAATATGTTTGCTATGGTTATTCAACTTGGCGCTATTTTAGCTGTTGTAGTGGTTTACTGGCAAAAGATTTGGGAAAGTATTGTTCATTTACTACCTACTAAATCAAGGCCCCTTGAAAAAACTGGTCTTTACTTTTGGCTTATGATTTTAATTTCCTGTGTTCCTGCTGCTGCTATTGGTATTCCCTTTGATGATTTAATTGAAGCTAAACTTTTTAATCCTCTTGTTGTCGCATGTGCTTTATTTATAGGCGGTTTTTGGATACTTTATGCTGAAAGTAAAGTAAGATGCAATCATACCACCACTCTAGATGATACATATATTACGCCTAAAATGGCTTTAATTGTTGGCCTCTTTCAAGTACTCTCCATTGTGCCAGGTATGTCCCGCTCTGCTTCTACTATTATTGGTGGATGGTTTGCTGGCTTTTCTACTGTAGCTGGCGCAGAATATTCTTTTTTCTTAGCTATTCCCGTTATGTTTGGGCAAGCACTCCTTAACATTTTAGATGCACAAGGTTGTCTTTCTTCTACTGAGTGGATAGCATTAGGTATTGGCTTTTTAGTTTCCTTTATGGTTGCTTTAGCTGTTATTGGTTCTTTTATTGCTTACTTACAAAAGAAACCTATGAAGGTATTTGCAATCTATCGTATTATTTTTGCCTTTGTTGTTCTAGGCTGTGGTGTTGTTGGCCTATTTTAATCTTACAAAATGAAATAGTTCCATTTTAATGCAAAAAAACTTCTTCTTGGATTAATCCAAAAAGAAGTTTTTTTCATCTATACCAAAGATATTGTTTAATGGGGGGAATTACATCATTCCCATTCCGCCCATTCCACCCATACCACCTGCTGGCATAGCTGGTTCATCTTTCTTAATATCTGCTACAATACATTCTGTTGTTAAGAATGTAGATGCAACTGATGTTGCGTTTTGAAGTGCACTTCTTGTAACTTTAGTTGGGTCAATGATACCACCTTCAACCATGTTTACATATTCTTCTGTAAGTGCATTGAAACCAACACCACTTTCCATTTCTCTTACTTTATTGATGACAACTGCTGGTTCTAAACCTGCATTTGTAACGATTTGACGAAGTGGTGCTTCAAGAGCTGCAAGAATAATTCTTACACCTGTTTTTTCATCTCCTGTTGTTGTATCTAATAATTTAGCTACATCTTTTGCAACATGGATATATGTGCTACCACCACCACCGATGATACCTTCTTCTACAGCTGCACGTGTAGCTGCAAGAGCATCTTCAATGCGGAGTTTCTTTTCTTTCATTTCTGTTTCTGTAGCTGCACCAACTTTGATAACTGCTACACCACCAGCGAGTTTAGCAACTCTTTCTTGCATTTTTTCTTTATCAAAATCTGATGTAGATTGTTCGATTTGGTTACGGATTAATGCAACTCTTTCTTTGATTGCTGCTTTATCTCCAGCACCATCAACGATTACTGTATTTTCTTTTGTTACTTTAATGCTAGATGCACGACCAAGCATTTCTAAAGTAGCATCTTTAAGGTCAAGACCAACTTCTTCAGAGATTACTGTACCACCTGTAAGGATAGCAATATCTTGAAGCATATCTTTTCTTCTATCACCAAAACCTGGAGCTTTAACAGCTACACAGTTGAATGTTCCACGAATTTTATTTACTACTAATGTAGCAAGAGCTTCACCTTCTACATCTTCTGCAATGATAAGAAGTTTAGCACCTGTTTGAACGATTTGTTCAAGCACTGGTAAGATTTCTTGGATATTTGTGATTTTCTTATCTGTAATTAAGATATATGGGTTGTCATATACACATTCCATTTTTTCTGTATCTGTTACCATATATGCTGATAAGTAACCACGGTCAAATTGCATACCTTCTACAACATCAAGTTCTGTAGACATAGTTTTTGATTCTTCTACTGTGATCACACCATCGTTAGATACTTTTTCCATAGCATCTGCAATTAAGTTACCAACTTCATCATCACCAGCTGAAATAGCTGCAACTCTAGCAATGTGATTTTTGCTATTTACTGTTTGGCTCATACCTTTAATAGATTCTACAGCAGCATCTGTAGCAGCTTTCATACCACGACGAACGATAATTGGGTTTGCACCAGCTGCAATATTTTTAAGACCTTCTGTAATCATTGCTTGAGCAAGTACTGTAGCTGTTGTAGTACCATCACCAGCAACATCATTTGTTTTTGTTGCAACTTCTTTTACAAGTTGTGCACCAATGTTTTCAAATGGGTCTTCAAGCTCGATTTCTTTTGCAATAGATACACCATCATTTGTAATAAGTGGTGTTCCAAAAGATTTATCTAAAACAACGTTACGACCTTTTGGTCCTAATGTTACTTTTACTGCATTTGCTAATTGATCTACACCTGATTGAAGTGATTGTCTTGCTTCTAAACCAAAACGGATTTGTTTTGCCATGTTTATAGCCTCCCTAAACTAATTATCTTTTATTTATGTGAAACACTCATCTTTACTTCTTATTCAACAATTGCTAAGATATCGCTTTGTTTAACAATAACGTACTCTTCTTTATCTAAAGTTACTTCTGTACCTGCATATTTAGAACAGATAACTTTGTCACCAACTTTTACTTCCATTTTAATTTCTTTACCATCAACTACTGCTCCTGGACCTACAGCAATAACTTCAGCTTCTTGTGGTTTTTCTTTAGCTGCACCAGTTAAAATAATCCCTGATTGAGTTTTTTCTTCAGCTTCAAGATGTTTAAGTACGACTCTGTCACCTAATGGTTTTAAGTTCATAATAAAAGACCTCCCTAATCCATTTATATTATTTATTTTTTCGTCTTATTAGCACTCACTCTTTACGAGTGCTAATTGATATTTATAATATTATGGCATTCATAAGTTTAATGCAAATTTAATTTTTAACTTATTTATCCATTTTTAATCACCTATATGTCATTTTCTCTTATTTACTTTTATTTTTATTGATTTTCTTTATTTTAATTTCTATTTCTTTGTTTTTCCTTTATGATATTTCTGTATTCTTATAAATATTTTCATAAACAATTTATCTCTTCTATTTAAATAATGAATTTTCTCTAGCGTAGTAAAATAAGTATTGCTGCGCATAACCAGCTAAATCTTCAAAATAACTATTTGCAAACTCTTGGATTTGCTTGAGTGAAACCTCTCGTCCATTAAAATATAAGCCTTCTACTACTCGTTTAACCCATACATCTGTTGGGAAAACATCTTGTTTACCATAAGCAAATAATAAAATACAATCTGCAATTTTAGGTCCTACACCTTTAATCGTCATGAGTTTGGCTCTTGCTTCTTCAGTAGATAAGATAAATAATTCATTTAAAATAATATCTCCATTTAAAACCTTTCGGCAAGCATCCATAATATACGGTGCCCTAAATCCTACTTTACACGCCCTTAACTGCTCTTCAGTAGCTTTTGATAATTCTTTAGGCCTTGGAAATGCATAATAATGTTGATCCACTCCATTTATTTGTTCTAAAGGAAATCCAAACTGTTGCGAAATATTTTTAATGCACTGCTTAATATGTGGAATGGACTTATTTTGAGAAATAATAAAAGAAATCAGCATTTCCCAAGGATCTTGGTGTAAAATACGGATTCCCTTCCCAAACTCTATTGCTTTAGCTATATGCTCATCCTTATTTGAAAGTTTTTGAGCAATGTTAGCATAATCTGTATCAATATCAAAATAAGGTATCCACATCTCATCCAGTTCACTAATATTAGTGTTATAAATGATAGCACTACTTGAATCTGGTTGTTGTGTAATCTTTATTAATTTCTGCTTAGCATTTAAAAGATAACTATGCTCTGTTATCTTCTCAAATCTAAAAACCTGTCCACTTTCTAAAATCTGTGTAATATTAAAGTGGTTTAATTGATCTAGCATGACTATATTGCTCATACCTCCACACCCTTTGCTTTTTTCATTCTTATTCATTATCTCCATTTATGAACTGCTTATTCAAATTATCTTCTTTATATACTATTAGATAAAATTCAATACCCAATTCTATATATCTGATTTTTCATATTTATGCTATCCTATAATTAGATATCTTGATTCATTCTAAGAGAAGGGAGCAACTTATGAAAGATACAATCTATACCATTCCTGTAACTGATGCTTTTAAATCAGCTGATGAATGTCCTTTTTGTTATATAAAAAGAAAACTTGAACAAGATGCTATTTCTTTTATTTTAGGCAGTGCCTATATGGAAGATGATATCCGTATGACTACTGATGAAGTAGGTTTTTGTAGTGACCATTTCAAAAAAATGTACGACTACGGAAATCGCTTAGGTAATGCTCTTATATTACATACTCACTTTATTAAATTGCAAAAAGAGCTTAAAGAAAAGGTTGAAGCCTTTAACCCTACAAAAGCTAGTATGTTTGCCAAACTTAAACGTCCTAAAACAGTAGATGATACTACTGGTAATGTCGTAAGCAATTGGGCTAAAGAAAAAACTCACTCTTGCTACATCTGTGATTCTTATAATAAAAATTTTACACGTTACATAGGAACTTTCTTCTATTTAATAGAATCTAATGAGGAATTTAGGGCACTCTTTAAAGAGTCTAAGGGTTTTTGTTTACCTCACTTTGGTGAAATCATGGCTCTTGCTGACACGCAGCTTAATGATAAATACAAACCTGAATTCTATGCTACTTTATTTGAATTAATGCAAGAGAATTTTAAACGTATTGAAGAAGATTTATCTTGGTTTATTGATAAATATGATTACCGAAATAAAGATGCAGATTGGAAAACTTCTAAAGATGCTATTCCTCGTGCCATGCAAAAACTCGGTAGTATCTATGTTCAAGATCCACCGTTCAAAGAAAAATAATCTATATATAGCCTTATAAAGATAAAATGGTCAGTATAGCTCTCACATACTATACTGACCATTTTATTTAATATACTTCACCTGTAAACCCCAATATTTATTTATCTATTCATTCTTTATTTATCCTTAAATCAATCCCAAAATTATAATTTCTATTTTTATATTCTCTTTATCTATTTATTCCTTAATATTGTATTGAGCATCCTTATGCTTCATATTATTTATTGGTATTTAAATCAGTTGTCTCCTTTCTTTTAACTAAATATATTATATTCACTTTATTTTCTTCTAACTATACAATAAACCGACTTATTTTTATAAAAAAGCGACTTTTCTAATTTTTATTCACCCACTGTACCTGTTTCGACATTTTTTACTCCTTTTTTAATTATAATTAGAGTATAAACAAAACTGAATACTATCATTATGGGAGTGATTCCATGGTATCTTTTATAAAAAATAAATTCCTTGATATGAGTTTAAATAAGAAAATTTTACTTATTACTTCATTAACTAGCAGTATCTTACTATCAACAGTCATCCTAGTTGCTGT
>JAFOHG010000047.1 GCA_017421915.1 Cellulosilyticum sp.
ATCACTAGACCCAAAACAGATTCCATCTTTGATATCTGTTATACCAAGTGCTCTTAAGTTTTCGCAGAAAGCTTCAGATAAATTCTCATTTGTCACAAGGTCATCATATGGTAGCTCATATCTTTCCATAGTAAGCTCTGCTCCAGTCATCAAAGCTGCTCCTTCTGCAATTTTCTTTACTTTCACGAGTAATTCATCCACTGTCTCTTTCTTAGCTGCTCTAAAGTAAAATTGAGCAACTGCTTCATCTGGTACAATATTAGCCGCTACACCACCCTTGGTAATAATTCCATGCATTCTAACATCTGGTGTAACGTGCTGGCGTAGTGCATCAATTCCATTGAAAAGCTGAATAACACTATTTAAAGCGTTAATTCCTTCATGAGGACAAGAGGCTGCATGTGCTGTCTTTCCTTTATAAGTAAACTGTAATGGATATAGGGCTACAGATGTTCCACTTCTACTTGTTTCAGCATCTGGATGTAAAATCATTGCTGCATCTAATTCATCAAAAACACCTGCTTCAGCAAAGAATACCTTTGCACCATTTGTTTCTTCTGCTGGTGTACCATAAACAATAATCTTTCCACCAATTTCTTCTATTACTTTACTTAATACAACCCCTGCCCCAGCAGACATTGTCCCAATCATATTATGTGCACAACCATGTCCAATTTCAGGTAAGGCATCATACTCACATAAATACCCAACTGTTAAACCTGGCTTGCTACTTTCAAAAGTTGCTCTAAAGGCAGTTTTAATATCTAAAAATTCTCTTTCAACCTTAAAGCCATGTTCTTCTAAGAATGAAGTAAGTACTTCAACTGCTTTATACTCTTCATTACCTAGTTCAGGATTTTCATAGATAAAATCACTCATTTCCCATAACTTTGTTTTGATTTCATGTCCTATTTCAAATAATTTATCTTTCATATATTCCTCGTCTATTTTCTAGTTCCAACCTATAACATAAGCGCCTGTAATCGCTAATAAAGCAATGGTAAATAAAATACCTTGTAATGGTAAAACCCATTTTAACCATTTTGAATAAGGCACACCTGCTAATCCTAAACAAGCAAGTAAAACACCTGAAGTTGGGAATAAAGCATTTGAGAATCCATCTCCTAATTGGAAAATAAGTACGGTTAACTGTCTAGAAATACCTAGTAAATCCCCTAATGGTGCTAGGATTGGAATAGTTAATGCAGCTTGTCCAGAACCTGAATTTACAAAGAAATTAATAAACATCTGGATTGGATACATAATATAAGCCGCAATTAATGTTGGTAATCCACTAAGTACCATACTTAACCCATTTAAAATGGTATCAATGATTGTTGCATCTTCTGCAAGAATCACAATCCCTCTTGCAAAACCCAACATAATTGCTGCACCCATCATATCTTTAGCACCACTAATAAATGCTTCAGCCATTTCATCTATACTTAATCTACCAACTATTGCACTTAATAAACCAGCCGCTAAAAAGACACTTGCTATTTCTGTAATCCAGAAGCCTTGTGTTAAAGCGCCCCATACAATGATTCCAATAGCCGCAAATAAAATGAATAAAATAATTTTATGAGACAGTTTAAATTCTTCTGTGTCTAAATCTAATGTACCTAACTTTTGACGCTTGAGTTCATCACTTTTATATACCGGACTTAGTTTTGGGTTTTTTCTAACCCTATTTGCATAAAGCATAATGAAAACGGTTCCTATTGATGTTGTGATAAACCATATTAAAGTACGATAACCTAACCCTGATAATACCGGAATCTCTGCAAGAGACTGTGCAACGCCTACCGTAAATGGATTAATCATAGCTGATGAAAAACCTAATACACATGCTAAATATGTAATAGCCACTGCTGTGATACTATCATATCCAAGTGCAAGTACTAATGGTAATAAAATAGTGATAAAGGCTATTGCCTCTTCTGACATTCCAATAGATGCACCACCAAAAGAAAAAGTAAATACCAAAATAGGTATAATTAAAATCTCTCTTCCTTTAAAAGCTCTTACAATCCTTATAATTCCAAAATCAATAGCTTTTGTTCTTGTAATCAAACTAAAAGCTCCACCTACTATAAATAAAAAGCTAATAATTTCTGCCCCTGCAACAAGTCCCTTAATAGGTGCTTGTAATACTTGCATAATCCCTTGAGGATTACTTCCTACATAATGAAATGAGCCAGGAACTACAACATTTCTACCACTGGCATCTACAATTCTTTCATAAGCTCCACTAGGTATAAAATAAGTTGCAATTGCAACAAAAACCATAATCATAAATATAAGTGCAAGCGTATGCGGTACTTTTACTTTTGACCAAATCGATTTTTTGTTGGTTGTATTTAAATTTTGGTTTTCCATTTCTTCCTCCTATTCGATATGTTTTCATAAAATAATGAAATAAAAAGGTGTTACATAAGTTATTTATGCAACACCGCTCGTTTTACTAATTAAATTTTTTATATTGCTATTCTTATATTATAAATATTCTTAGCATTCTTTTATTAGTTTAATAGCTAGTCATTTGTTATACGATTACTTGTGCATGTTTATACATTTGTTGTTTAATTATACTATATTGGTTTTATGCAAACCTGTCAAGCTAACTTTTTTTATTGTTTAGAAAAATTTTTCAATCTAAAGAGGACTTGAGCTTACTTTAACTCAAGTCCTTCTCGTGCTATATATTGATTACTAAAAATACTCGTATACCTCTTTTTTATGTAGATTATACGATAGCTTTTTTAATAGCTGCCATAAGCTCATCATATGTTTCATATGCTGGAAGTTCAGGATGATCTGCTTTAATTTGTTCTGTACTCTTAAATAAAAAGCCAGCCTTACTTGCTTTAATCATGCCAAGGTCATTGTAGCTATCTCCACTTGCAATAGTCTCATAACCAATGGATTGTAATGCTTTAACTGTAGTAAGCTTAGAATTTTCAATACGCATCTTAAATCCAGTAATTTCTCCACTTTCTGCTACTTCAAGTGAGTTACAGAAAATTGTAGGCCAACCTAACTTCTTCATTAGTGGTGTTGCAAATTGAGTAAATGTATCACTAATGATAATCACTTGTGTAAGTGAGCGAAGCTCATCAAGAAACTCTTTTGCTCCTGGCATTGGATCAATTGTTGCTATCGTCTCTTGAATTTCTTTAAGGCCTAATCCATGTTCCTTTAAAATGCCAAGACGCCATTTCATTAATTTATCATAATCTGGCTCATCTCTTGTTGTTCTCTTTAACTCTGGAATACCACTCGCCTCTGCAAAAGCAATCCAAATCTCTGGTACTAATACTCCTTCTAAATCTAAACATACGATATTCATTATAATCCCCCTATTTCTTCTTTTGTGATTGAATTTTTATAAAATTTTATCATTAATTATTTAATATCTCAACTGTTTTATCTTTAAGGTGTATTTCCACAGGGATTTTTATTAATTTCATGCATTATGACACATTAAAAATATCCCTACCTCATTATTCTTTAGATAGGGATACTTAATCATATATATTTATATTATTTTGTGAAACTAACTGGAACAACATAAGTATGTTGCTCACCTTGTATATTTAACGATTCGATTGCTACTTTTACATCAAATGCTTTTTCCATATTGACTTCATTAATCACCTTTTTACTCTCACCCCAGAACCATTCTTTATTCTTAGATAAGATTAAAGATTTGTGTGCTACACGCAGAGCATGTGCTGGGTAGTGGGTATTAATGATACAGGAAATTTGATGTTCATGTGCTAGCTTTTCAATTGTATCTAAAATAATCAGCTGATTTTTAAAATCCAGATTAGATTCTGGCTCATCCATAATGAGCATTTTAGGATTAGATGCTAATGACCTTGCAATTAAAACCATTTGCAGCTGTCCTCCACTCATTTGATGACAGTTTTTATGGGCTAAATGGGTAATGCCTACCATTTCCATTGCTCTTTCTGCAATTTCAACATCTTCTTTTCTAGGTTGTGCAAAAACGCCAAGGTGTGCCGAACGCCCTAATAAAACCATTTCTTTTGCTGTATAAGTAAAATTAACATTTTTGGCTTGTGCTACATAACCAATGTTTGTCCAAATCTCTTTTTGAGAAAGTTTTTGTAAAGGTGTGCCATCTATTCTACTTTCTCCATGTAGCCATGGTTTAAGGCCCATCATACATTTCAGTAAGGTGGTTTTTCCAATACCATTGGGCCCTAAGACAGCTAATGTCTCGCCTTCTCCGATGGTAAAGTTAAGATTTTCAAAAAAGATTTCATTTCCAAATCCATATGCGCCATCTTTTACTTCAAAAATCATGCCCAACCACCTCCTGTTTTTCTAAGTAGATATCCAAAGAATGGTGCGCCAATTAGAGCAGTTAAAATAGAGAGTGGAATTTCTGCTGAACTTGCACTTCTGGCTACTGTATCAATAATTACCATATAGCATGCTCCCATACTAATTGTTACAGGAATGACTTTTTGATTATTAGTCCCTACTAACATTCTTGAAATATGAGGAATGAGTAGTCCAATCCAACCAATTTGACCACACATAGATACAGCAGATGCTGTAATGGCTGTAGACGCTAAAATAACAAGCCATCTCATATGTTGCAGGTTATATCCCATTGTACGTGCTTCGTCTTCACTTAGTGCTAGAATATTAAGTCTCCAGCGTAATAAATACAGTACAATTGTTCCTACTATAATTAGTGGCGCACCATATAATAAAGTATTATATGAAACGCTTGCCATACTTCCCATTAACCAATACGTAATGGTTGGTAACTTTGTTTCTGGGTCTGCTACATATTTAATAAGTGAGATTAAAGCTTGGAAAAAGGCTGAAGTCACCATTCCACCAAGAACCACCATTAAAATAGTAGATTTCCCTTTGATTTTACTAATGGAATAAGTCAGTGCCACAGCCACAATCCCAAAGATAACAGATAAAAGTTGCACTACAAAAATATTTTCAAATAGTAAAATCCCTAATGCTGCTCCAAAAGAAGCTCCAGCTGCTACACCTAATGTATCTGGTGTAGCGAGTGGATTACTAAATAAACCTTGGAAAGCTGCACCAGATACAGCTAGTCCCATACCTACTAAAAGAGCGAGTAAAATTCTAGGTAAACGTATATTCCATACAACAGATAAATGAACGTCTGGTACTTCTTTAGCCATTCCAAAAACTTGTTGTAATAAAACATCCCCTACTTCTTTAGGCGTAACCATATAACGTCCTAAACATAAAGCAAAAAATCCAATTAAAATAGGCGCAATGATGAGTACTGCTAACTTAAATTGAGAAGATAACTTAAGTTTCCCTAACATACTTATACACCGTTAGCTGCTTCACGGCTTGGATTAAAGATAGAAGTTACATCTTCATCTGTTAATTCAATACCATAGAATTGATTATAGTACGCTTTAACTTCTTCATTCATATCTACATCTTCAAATTTCTCTGGATATAATTTTTGTGCAAACCATTCTAACATAAGTGGTGTATCTGATGAAGGTGGATACCATCTATACATACCTAACGGAATTTTGTAAACTTCACCATCTTGTACTGCTTTTACGCTTGTCCAGTCATCACCATCAACTGCATTATTTAATAAATCTTCTGGCATTCTACTTGAGAAGTTTGTAATGAAGATTTTATCTGGATTCCATGCATAAATTTGTTCCATATTAACTGCTGGTGAACCTTCTACTTCATCTGCTGCATTAATCCCACCTGTTGCTTCAATCCAGAAGTCTCCAAAGTGTCCATTTCCTGCAACTGTCATTTGTTCATCACTATAACGGTAAAGAATCAGTACACGTTCTTTCTCTTCTTCTGGAATATCACTTACTCTTGCTTGAACCTCCTCAAGCATTTGGTAACCCATCTCTTTGATTTCTGCTGCTCTATCTTCTTTTTGGAATATTGTTCCTAAAAGTTCCATCCAAGAAGAAACTGATTCAATTGCATTCCAGTCTCCTGAAGCATTTGCTAAAAATCCAACTGCTGGAATACCTGCTTTATTTAAAATTTCATATTCCTCTGTGTTTGTACCTAA
>JAFOHG010000008.1 GCA_017421915.1 Cellulosilyticum sp.
CGTTGCCATTAATGCAGTTGTTTTTGGTACAATGGAAGGTTTTCTTGGAGACCTATATCTTGGTGTCACACCTGATATTCGCTGGGCTGGTATTTGGTATTTATGGGCTATACTATGGGGTACTGCCTTTGTAGAAGATATCCTTGGCAAAAAGCTTGGAAAGTTTACACCTATTCTTCAAATTTTTGAAGGTATTGTAACAGCTTGGGTTCCAGGTATTCTCATGTTAATTGGTAGGTGGTAATACTCAAAATGGAAATTCAACACCTTGCTGAATTTCCATTTTTGTTTAATTAAAATCTTTATTTAATTAAAATCTTTATTTAATTAAAATCTTCGTTTAATTAAAATCTTTAATGAATGAAAAGGAGCTAAAAAATGATATGCAATAAAATACTGGGCAATCTTAAAGATACTCCATATCCAAATGCTCATATTGAATATGTGGATATCGACTGGCATGATGCCTTTCATAAAATTCATAAAAAGGTCACTAAAGAAGGGACAGAGGTAGGTATTCATCTAGATAATGATGTTTTAATTCATGGGTTAAAAGAAGGGGATGTGCTCTATGCTGATTCTAATCAAGTCATTGCCGTTCATATCTTGCCTTGTGAATCTATTATTGTAACAGTTAGTGATCACCACCCAGAAATGATTGCTAAAGTTTGCTATGAAATTGGGAATCGACACGCTACTTTATTCTGGGGAGAAGATGCTCATACCTTTATTACACCTTATAATGAGCCTACTTTAACCATGCTTAATAAGCTACATGGTGTAACGACTACTGTAGAGACGATTTCACTTGATTTTAGTAAGGCTATTTCTTCTTCTATTAATGCTCATACTCACGGTTAGGAACATGCTATGAACAAAAAAAATAATTTTTATCTATTACAAATTAATGATGCCCTTTTTCCTATTGGTGGCTATTCACATTCTTATGGACTAGAAACTTATATCCAAAAGGGACTTTTACAAAATGCTGAAGATGCAACCTTATATTTACACAATAAACTTAAATATTCTATCTTGTACTCAGATTTATTAGGCGCTCGACTTGCTTATGAGTATGCTCAAAAAGGAGACCTTGAAACACTGATTAAACTTAATCACTTAACCCATGTTCTCAAAACACCTTCTGAAATCCGAGATGCTAGTATTAAGCTAGGCTCTAGATTTCTTAAAACGATTCATTCTCTTAAGCTCCCCTATGAATCTGAGATTTTTAATCAGTTTACAAAGGAAATTGAAGCGCGTCCTGCTCATCATTGTTGTTTATATGGTGTTTTCTGTGCTGCTCTTGGTATAGATGAAGCAGATGCCTTACAGCATTATCTTTATAATCAAACCTCTGCTGTTGTGACTACTTGTGTAAAAAGTATTCCCCTTAGTCAAACAGACGGCCAAAAAATTCTATCTTCCAGTTTTCCTCTACTTATAGAGTTACTTGCTCATGTGATGATCCTTGAAGAAGACTGGTATGGATGTAGCACACCTGGATTTGATATTCGTTGTATGCAACATGAGGCACTTTATTCAAGAATTTATATGTCATAAGTATTTATAAAATATTTTATATAAAAGAAAGGTGGTTTATCATGTCTTATATTAAAATTGGAGTTGCTGGCCCTGTAGGCTCAGGTAAAACAGCACTTATTGAAAAATTAACACGTAAAATGGCCAATGATTATAGTATTGGTGTTATTACCAATGATATTTATACAAAAGAAGATGCTGAATTTCTAAGTAAAAATAGTGTTCTACCTATTGAAAGAATTATGGGTGTTGAGACTGGCGGCTGCCCACATACTGCTATTCGTGAAGATGCTTCTATGAATCTTGAAGCAGTAGATGAACTCATTAAACGCTTCCCAGATATTCAATTACTCTTTATTGAAAGTGGTGGCGATAATCTTTCTGCTACTTTTAGCCCAGAATTAGTCGATGCAACGATTTTTGTTATTGACGTAGCTGAAGGAGATAAAATTCCTAGAAAAGGTGGCCCTGGTATTACTCGCTCTGACTTATTAGTCATTAATAAAATTGATTTAGCCCCTTATGTTGGTGCTGATTTAAAAGTTATGGAAAGAGATTCTATTAAAATGCGTGGCACTAAACCATTTATTTTTACTAATATTCGTGAAGATGAAGGGGTAAATGACGTTATTAGTTGGATTAAACAAAACGTATTATTAGAGGGGTGTTAAATGAGTAATAAATTTGGAAAAACTTCAAAGCTCATGATTCAAGCAGGGTTCAAAAATCATCAAACCGTTTTAGAGGATGCGTCTTTTACAGCTCCTTTTAAGATTATGAAACCCTTTTACGAAAATCAAGATTTTATGACTGTTATGTGTCTAACAGCATCTGCTGGTATTATGGCTGGGGATGAACAGGAGTTTACCATTGTTGTCAAAGACGGTGCAAAGCTAGAATTTGTTTCTCAAGCTTATGAAAAAATTCATAAGATGGATAGTGGATTTGCTCAAAGAACCGCTGACCTTTATATAGAAAAAGATGCTTATCTTTACTATAATCCCCTTCCTACTATTCCTTTTAAAGATTCTGCTTTTACAAGTAAACTAAAAGTGCATCTAGCTGATGCCACTTCTAAATTTATTTTAAAAGAAGTCCTTTCAGCTGGAAGATGTGCTTGCGGGGAGTTATTTGAATACAAATATTATCATAATCATATTGAAATAGAGGAAGGTAATGAGCTTATTTATGTAGATAATACTAAGCTTCATCCTGATTGTATGAAGCTCAATAGTTTAGGCCTCTATGAAAAATATACCCATTTAGGAACATTACTTTTATGTCATATTCCTAAAGAACCTAATTGGTTCCAAGAAGTTCGTGGTTTATTAGATGATACACCAGACATTGAAGGTGGTATCACACAAATTGACCATATGGGTATTGTGATTCGTGTGCTGGGTTATCGTGCAGATATAATGGATGCGCTATTTGACAAAATCTTATCGCTTTAATCTATGTCATTATATAAAGGATGTTTTTTATGGATATTTTATTGGTAGCTTTATAATCTGGTAAACTTTATAAGGGGGAAGCTGCCTTTTATATACTTTTTATTCATAAAAAATTCCCGTAATCACTCAACGTATTACAGGAATTTCTATTACTTTAAGAACAGGCGTATAAGCTTTTCATTTAATACCTTATAAGGTTGATAGCGCATTGGTAAATCTAGAAATGTCTTTTTATCTACAATACTTTTCTTATGTGAAAAAGTATCAAATCCAACTTTTCCATGATATGAACCCATACCACTTTCACCTACACCACCAAATCCCATTTGGCTTGTAGCAAGGTGAATGACTACATCATTAATACATCCTCCACCATAATAGCAATGGGTTGTGACTTGATGTATATTCTTTTTATCCTCTGAAAAAATATACAGTGCTAATGGTTTTTCTCCATTGTTCACAAATTCTATAACTTCATCTAAACTTTCATAAGTCATAATCGGTAAAATAGGCCCAAAGATTTCCTCCTGCATGATGGCATCAGAAGGTTTCACATTATTAAATACTGTAGGCTCAATACGTAGTGCTTTTTCATCATATCTTCCACCAAAGACTATTTTCCCTGTGCTTAGTAAATTTCTAAGACGCTCAAAATGTTTTTCATTAATAATCTTGCCATAATTTTTATTCTCTAGTGGTTTTTCTCCAAATTGCTTTTTAATTTCTGCTTGAATACAGGTGATTAATTTTTCTTTAATCTTTTTATCACAAA
>JAFOHG010000048.1 GCA_017421915.1 Cellulosilyticum sp.
AGAATACACTTATGCAGCTAAAAATAAAGATTTAGAAACAATGATTGAAAAAGACGTAGAATTTCATGATATCATCTGCAATGCTACACAAAATGATAAGCTTATTCAAATGTTTAATAATCTAAAAGAACAAGTAAATCGTTACCGTATTACTTATCTTAAAAATGTAGAAGATAGTGCTACAGTAGAAGCAGAGCATATAGAAATTTTAGAGGCTTTAAGGAATAAGGACGAAGACGTAGCAAGTTTACTTGCGTCAAAACATATTCATACACAATGTGATGGCATTACAGATTTTGTAAAAAGTAAATGTCAATAATAAAGAGAATAGTAAAAGAGGCTATATGTTGATAGCCTCTTTTACTATTTAGAAGGGCAATCATATTGTGTCAGTAGATGACCGTATTCATTTTTTTTTGAAAATGCAAAGTTTCTTTTAGATGGCTTAAAATTTCTATAGTTAGCTTAGATTGTGAGAATATAGGCTTAATAGAGAAGAAGGGTAATAGGTAAAAAAAGTATAAAATTCATAAAAAAAGTACTAAAAAGTAAAAAAATATGCAGAATATTTTGGTACAACTTTAGTGGCAATATAATTAAGGTAATGTTAAAATAAAAACGTCTAATATTACATAGAACAAAATTTAGGAGGAGAACAAATGAATTTCCAAGAAAGCTACAAATCATGGTTAGATAGTACAGTAATTGATGAAGTAACTAAAGAAGAACTTAGAGCTATTACAGATCAAAAAGAGATAGAAGATAGATTTTATAAAAACTTAGAATTTGGTACAGGTGGACTTAGAGGTAAAATTGCTGCAGGAACTAATAGAATGAATCGTTACACTGTAGGAAAAGCTACACAAGGTCTTGCAACTTACCTAGTTAAGAATTTTGAAAATCCAAGTGCAGCTATTGCATATGATTCAAGAAACTATTCAGATACATTTGCAGAAGTAGCAGCTAGAGTTTTAGCAGCAAATGGTGTAAAAGTATATTTATTTGAAAGCTTACGTCCTACACCAATGTTATCTTTTACAGTAAGACACTTAAAAACAGATGCAGGTATTGTATTAACAGCATCTCATAATCCAAAAGAGTACAATGGGTATAAAGTATATGGTAGCGATGGTGGACAAGTTACAGATAATGCAGCTAATGAAATCCTTGGCTATATAAACAATATTGACCTATTTAATGATGTAAAAATCATTAGTAAAGAAGAAGCTATGGAAAAAGGTCTTCTTGTTTACATTGGTGAAGATGTAGATAATGCATACTATGAACAAGTAGAAACACTTGTTGTTAATAAACAATTAGTGAAAGACCATGCATCTGAACTTAAAATTATCTATACACCAATTCATGGTAGTGGAAATATTCCAGTTAGAGCAATGCTTAAGAGATTAGGATACACTAATGTAAGTGTTGTAAAAGAACAAGAAAAACCAGATGGTAACTTCCCAACAGCACCATATCCAAATCCAGAAGTACCACAAGTATTTGAAATTGCTGTAGAAATGGCAAAGGAAGTACAACCAGATCTTATTTTTGGTACAGACCCAGACTGTGATAGAATTGGTGTTATTGTTAAAGAAGATAGTGGAGAATATAAAGTATTAACAGGAAATCAAGTAGGTGTTCTTCTTTCTGACTATAT
>JAFOHG010000049.1 GCA_017421915.1 Cellulosilyticum sp.
ACTTATTTGGAAGACAAGGCTATATTAATGATGTATCTCCTTTAGTTTATGATGGTGATACGGACAAAATTGCAGCTTTTCTTTCTAAATATCATATTTTGAAAACACAACAAGAGGGTTAGCATATCGCTAACCCTCTTGTTAGATTATTCATCCATTCTTCTTTCTTTACTAATGTACATATTATGTGTATCAATGCGGTATATATGTCCTTCTTGATTTTTATCTACTTCATTCGTTTCTTTAATTGTACCATGTGCATAAGCTTCTAAAATAGGGGCATTTATCTTCATTTCTAAAACTAATTTAATGTATTGTTCAAATATAGAATGGTCATATGCTTCTAATGTTAATAAACTGCCTACCCCAAGCTCTGGTGTTATATCAATAAATTCTACTGCTTTGTTTGCCTTAATACCATATCTTACAGTATATACGCCCATTGCTTTAATTTCTTTCATGATTTTACGATTATATCTGTTTAGTCGGTTAATCATTGTTTTTGTTAGATTGTCTGATATCTTAAGATAGCACGTTCCATCTTCTTCATAATTTACTTCTATTGGATTATAAAGATGTGCTTTTCCAGTTTCATCTATAAGACAAATGCAAGATATAGTTTGTTTATAATCTTCAATTGGTTGTAAAATAAAGCTTTCTGCTTCTTCATCTACTTCTAAAATAAAATCAGCTAAATCCTCTTTTGTAAAGATATCTATTTGTTTTGAATAGCCTTTAAACTGCTTTACAAATCTAAATGGCATGGTTAATCCATCTATTATCGGAAAAGTAGCTTCTTTAGTGTCTTGATAATAAGATTTTGTAGCTGGTATTTCTAATAACTCTATGATCTCTAGCATATTCTTTAAATTACATATCTCATCTAAAGATTCTTTATTAGGATAAATGGGTGCGTGTAATTTGACATCCATTTCAAATTCTGGCTTTATGTTAAAAATAACTTTATCACATCTTAAACTGAGTTTTTTTATGTTCTCTTTGTTAATAGATGCTACAATATGCTCTGTTGCAACTTGAGCTCCAATGCAGTTTACTTGTGGATCTAATAAGCAAGTATCAATTCCTAGTTTAGCTGCTTCAAAGCATAACATTAATGCTGATGCACCACCACCTACTATCCCTATTTGCTTAATCTCACTTAAGTTCATTTTAATTCTCCTCTTTAATTTAACTAAGTTTGTTTACTCTAAAATATATTTTAACATATTTACTGACTTCTCAAAATCCTTTGCTTGCGGATTAAGACCAATAATCATTTCTTCGCTTGCCACAATGCATGGAATATTTTTAAACTGATCTGTTTTAATCCCATAAACATGCGGTGTTGTATCTATTAAATTTCCTTCTTCATCTGCTTTTTTATCACACACATATAAGCTATCTTTATACTTTTCTAATAAGTCACTAAGCTCTGGAATATCTTCTAATGGCATGAACATATCTTCTCCATAAATCTGTGCAAATCTTTCTCCTGTTTTGGTGGCAATGCCCATAACATCTAATTCATTTGTTGTAAGTAATAATGGGATTTTTTGAAACATAATAGATGAAATTTGTGGGTCACTCTCCCAGTTTACATTAGTTAAATCTAATCCTGTTTGATATACTTCTTTAAACTGGTCTACTAACTGTGTAGAAGTTTCATCCACATACATTTGACCTGCAAACATAATGTCTACAGCATCTGGTGGCTCTGGGAATAAAATCGTTTTACCTAATGCACCTAATACAGCAATAGCTATAATAACTGCTAAAATATGATACCTATAATAATCCCAAATATGTGCAATTTTTTGTTTTTTATTCATTTCTTCAAATTTCATTCCATATTGTTCCATATGTATGTAACCTCCTGTTTTTGCTCCCTTTGCCCAATATGTAGAGTATGTTATACTTAAACTATGTCGCTATGACAGTCCTCTCTAGCTTAATCAACATAGTTTATTTATACTTAATGCGTATAGTGTTATATAATACTTAACTTATACAACAAACTTTCATATATTATACGCTATGATAAATTATAACTCAAAAATATAATATTTATATGAATATAAGGAGGAATTATGAATTTTTTAAATAAGCTTGAGCGTAAATTTGGTAAATTTGCTATACAAAATCTTATGCTCTACATTATGATGGGGCAAACAATTGTTTTATTCTTTACATTGCTTACTAACTCTACTATGTTAGTAGAATTTCTTTACTTTAATCCTTTACTGATTATCAAAGGACAAATTTGGCGTTTATTTAGTTTTATCTTTATACCAAACACCTTCTCACCTATTTTCTTCTTATTTGCAGCCTTTTTGTATTATTCAATCGGCTCTGCACTAGAAAGAACTTGGGGCGAGTTTAAATTTAATATGTATTATTTATTAGGTATGCTTTTTAATATGATTGGCTTACTTATTGTTCAACTTATTTTCTATAGACCTGAATTTTTAGCAAGTCAATTTTATCTTTCTACCTTCTCTAGTATTACTATTTATTTAAACTTGTCATTATTTTTAGCTTATGCAGCACTTTATCCAGATGTAGAGTTTTTACTTTATATGATTATTCCTGTTAAAGTAAAATACTTAGCTTTTATTGATGTTCTGCTTTTAGCTTATGAATTTATTACTGGTGATATTGCAAGTCGTGTACTCATTGTTGTTTCTTTGCTTAACTTCTTTATTTTCTTTGGAAGTCAATTATTACGTAGTAGACCGACTGCTACACAGCGTCAATTTAAAGCCCAAAATAGAGAACTTAAACAAGGGCCTCCTATTAAAGTAGCTTTCCATAAGTGTACAGTATGTGGTAAAACAGAATTAACTGACCCAGATATGGAGTTTAGATATTGTTCTAAGTGTAATGGAAACTATGAGTATTGTATGGATCATCTTCATAATCACGAACATATTCAATAAAGTCCTTTTTATCATTAAAAAACCGAGGCATAAACTTCGTCTAACAAGTTTATGCCTCAGTTTTTTTATATCATATACTCACTTTTATATGATGTACTCATTGTTATATTGAATCTTATTGATTCTATTTCTATTCTTTTCATAAAAATATCTGCTTTTCTTATGTAGGTTTTTATTCCTCACTATGCTTTACTAATCTATATCTCAATCTAAAAAGGAGGTAAGAAAACTAAGTCAGCAGTCTTTAATTGCTGTGCTGTACATAGCTCTTGAATTTGCTCACCATTTAATTTTTCTATTTCTAATTTAATAAGCTTTGAAGCTTTTAGTTGTCTATAATAGTCTTCTTCGGTTAAAATTTTTTCTTGATTCATCTTCTTAATAATATCGCCTCTACTCATATTTAAAGAGCTTGGTCCTACTATTTCCATAATCCGAATACCTTCTTTAGGTAAACTATACTTTAGTTTTCCTTCTTCTATTCGCGAATCAATCATAAAGATCAATTCGTGTAATAATGGCATACTTAAAATGCCTACACCTAAAGATATATTTCCCCTTATAACTAGTCTAGCTACTAACATAATAACTAATCCAAAACCGCTAATTAAGGCTCCCATTTTCTGTGCTTTTTCTTTTGGTTCTAATACATAACTTTCATTACAATAAACTACTGCAGCAATAATAGGAATATAAATTCCATCAATCGAAAAGAAAAGCAGGGGAATCAGCCACTTTCCATAAGCTTTATATCCTCCTGCTACTTCTTTTCCTCGGTATGCCATAACTGGATAGGTTGACTTTGCACCTAAAAGTAAGGTCAATATGCCTTCAATAAAATGCAATATGCCAACTAATCCCATTAGTTGTACATAACTTAACTTTAGTAAGTCCTCTTTAATTCCTACTTGTACTAATAAAAAATCACCAATATAAATAACTGCTATAACATAAGCTAAACAAGTAAACCTTGTATCTATTTGGTTCATCATAAGTGATATAATGACTATCCATAAAAATGACCATTCTACTTGTATCGTCATGCCTTTTTCAATCATAATAAAGCTGAACAACAAACCAATACCAATACCAATTAAAATTTGTTTGATATCATATTTAATTTGGAAGCCCTCCCTACTTTCACTCAGCTAGGTCTTCTTTTAAAACCTTTATGGCTGTTTGTAATTGGTCATCTTCCGTCTCTTTCAACTGATGCATCCTGAGTAATTTATCTGTTGACAAGCTTACTTTTACATCCGGTTCAATACCTATTCCCTGTATGCATACTCCGCTTGGTGTGAAATATTGAGATGTGGTTAATTTAATCGCTGAGCCATCTGAAAGTGGGATAATCGTTTGTACAATCCCTTTTCCAAAACTTGTTTCACCTACAAATTTTGCTCTATTATAGTCTTTAAGTGCCCCTGCTACAACTTCTGATGCACTGGCACTACTTCCATTAATTAAAACAACTAATGGTATATCATTATATTTATTATCTGCATAATACTCAACACTTTTACCATTTTTATCTTTCGTTGAAACAATAATACCTTCTGGTATTAATTCATCAACAATTTCCTTAGCAATGCGTAAAAGTCCACCTGGATTATTTCTAAGGTCTAATACCATTCCTTTTGCTTTTTGTTTCTTGCTTTTATCTAATGCTTCCTTAAATTGGTCATGCGTTAATTCCTCAAATTTTGTAATTTGAATATAAGCCACCTCATCATCTAGCATTTTAAAATAAACAGTTGGGTAAGCAATACTTTCTTTGGTCACATTAAACTCATAAGTACTATTAGCAGAAGGTCTATAAACTATAATGCTCACATCTTCTTCTTTTGTACCTGTCACAAGTTGTGTCACAAGCGTATAGTCATTTCCTGATACATTTTTACCTGCTACCTTAATAATTTTATCATTTGGGAGTATTCCTACTTTTTGAGCAGGCGACCCATCAAAAACTTCCTTGATGACAATACTGTTATCTTCTGATTCTAGGTACATTCTAATGCCTATTCCTGTATAAATACCACTTGTCTCTTCTTTAAATGCGTCATACTCCTGTTGTGTGTAATAAGTAGAATAAGCATCTCCTATTCCTGAAACAAAGCCTTTATAAATACCTTCTTGTAATTTATAAGTATCTACATCACCTACATAATATTCATTAAGTACGGTTTCTAACATAGATAACTTTCTTACAATTCCTTGGTATTTATCTGCAAAAGCTGTTGTAAATAAAATAGTACTGATGAGAATTAAACTTATAGCAGCACTACGAAAAATAGATTTCCTTTTCATTAATGCTACCTCCTTAGTAATATATTAAATATCTTATTGTTATTTTATGTTTAATTCATATCTATTATCCTATAATTTAAAGGGATTTCAATCTTTTAATTGCTTCTCTTAAATAACTATCTTCTTCTTTAGAAATATAACCTTTTTCAAATATAGCGATTCTTTCCTGTTCACTAATGTACAATCTGACATCTGGCTCTATTCCTTTTTCTGAAAGCACTTCGCCATAACGGTCACTAATCTTTCCACTTGCAACACTCATACCTGTTCCATCCTCAAATGTTATAATTTGAGAAAGATAAGCATCTCCCCCCGTATTACCACCTAAAATTTGTCCACGTTCTTTTAAAGCTAATACAAGGGCTTCCATTCCACCTTTTGTTTGCTGGTTAGTTAACAGAATCATATTCATAGTATAGGCACCTTCTTTCGTCGTATAAAGTACCACTCCCTCTTGCTTTGTTTGTACTTTAAACGCAGTGCCTTCATCTAAAAATAAATCGCTTATCTTATTAATCTCTTTAATATTATCTGTTGTAACATCTCTTAGATCTAATATAATTCCTTTACAATTTTCAGGTCCCACTTGTTTGATAACTGTATCTAACTTACTACTTGTCCCTTCTTTTACTGTATTAAATTTAATATACAAAATATCCTCTATGACTTCTTCTTTAAAATCTTCTAATACAATTTCCTCTGGTGTAAGTTGTATATTTAAAAGTGCCTGATCTCGTTTTATTTCATATTGAATAGACTCGCCTGCTTCATTATTAATAAGCTCAATAATCTTTTCACCATTTGCTGAGATTGCTTGAACATCATTTATTTTGATAATACAATCTCCTACTCGCATCCCCACTTTTGATGCTGGTGAATTGTTTGCTACTTCAACAACAATAAGAAATTGTTCATCTATACCCCACATCAGCTTTAATCCTACACCAAATTCATTTCCTTCAGCTCTAATTTTAGCCGTTTTAAGTTGATTCTTATTAAGATAATAAGTGCCCTTGCTTTGTAATGCTTCTAAATAACCAGTATAGATTCCCTCTTCGCCTAACTTTTCATCTACATCATAGAGATAATTATCACTTATATAGTTTAATAAAAATTGAAGCTTTACAGTTGAGAAATAACCATTGAATAAGTCCTTTTCTTTAAAGAAGATAATCGTCCCTATTAAGCATACAAGCATTACTCCTATAAATATTTTTTTACGCTTCATTCTATCTCCTTTATGATAAATATATTTTATAAATATTATTTTCCATTAAATATCTCCCTATTTGCTTTGTTTCATTCAAATAGGGAGATTCATTGTTCTAATATTTAATTCATTAATCATTTAAATAAGGCCATGGACTTGTATGGTCACCATTTACACGTACCTCAAAGTGACAATGATTTCCTGTAGAATAACCTGTACTACCAATCTTAGCAATCGTTTGTCCTTTAGTAACAGATTGTCCATTAGATACTACTAGGGAAGAATTATGTCCATATAAAGTAACTAACCCACTACCATGACTAATCATAATGGTATTACCATATCCTCTTACCCAGCCTGATGTAATAACTACACCATCTGCTGCTGCTACTACATTTTCTCCATAACTAGCAGGAATATCAATTCCTGTATGGAATTCTGCTGTGCCAAAGATAGGGCTTGTCCTATCTACATAATCTGAACTAATACGATAATATCCAGGTACTGGCCACATAAAAGTACCACCTACATACTCTGTAGGAATCTTGCTTCCCCCTGAAGAAGATGAGGATGACGAAGACGATGAAGATGAAGATGATGCTGCTTGTTGCTTCTTCGCTTCTTCTTCTAACTTTCTAGTAAGCTCTTTAATTTCTGCTTTAAGCTCCTTAGAAACAGATTCAAGGCTTTCAATCTCAGATTGAAGTTTCCCTTCTTCTTTAGCTAACATTTTCATAGCTTCTTCTTTTTTACTTTTCGCTGTTTCTAGCTCTTTATTTTTTTCAATTTCTTTCTTTTGTAAAGAATCTAATTCACTTTTTTCTTTTTCAATGATTTGTTTTTGTGTCTCGATCTCTTCAATTTGTAATTGATATTCATCCAATAAGTTATTATCTTTGTTGGAAATACGTCTTATATATTCCACTCTATTAATCGCATCCCAAAAATTATTAGACGAAAAAATAAGTTGCATATAACCTACTTTTTGATTCTTATACATTTGAACCATTCTAGCCTTAGTGGCTTCATATTGCTCATCTCTCTTATTATTGGCTGCTGCTAATTTTACCTCACTAGCCGCAATCTGTAATTTCTTTTCTCCTAGCTGGCTTGTGATTTCTTTTATATTATCCTGAATTTCTACAAGCTTTAAGTCTACTTGTTTGATTTCTTCTTGAATTTTTTCTTGCTGTTCTTGCTTTTTATTTACTTCAGCCTGTTTATCCTTAATGCTTTGTTCATTACTACTTAGCTTATCTTTCTTATCACTTAAAGTAGAAGCATGGATAGGGGCTAAAGCAAGGAGCATCATTAATAATAAAGTAATCTTTTTCTTCATGTTATGCCCCCTATACATTTAAATGCTTATGAATAGCAACAATACTACCTATTAATCCAATTCCAACACCTAAAGCCATAAACATGACCACTAATTCCTGCATAATATGTGTTACAGGAAGTAAGGTAAATCCACCGAAAGTCCCTATCACATGAGTGGCTTTTTGTAAAATCCAATCATAAGATAGTGTAATAAGTACAGCAGAAATACCTGCACCTATAAGACCAATTAATGTTCCTTCTATTAAAAAGGGAATTCGAATGAAACAATCCGTCGCACCTACATACTTCATAATGTTTATCTCACGTCTTCTAACATATACCGTTAATTTAATTGTATTAGACATAAGCATTAAACCTACTACTACTAAAACAATTAAAATCCCTAAACAAACATAACTTACTGTATTTCTAATATGCATAAAGGATGCTGTTTCATTTTGGAAATAAACTGTATCATCTATTCCTTCTAAAGCAGCAATTCGTTCTACTAATTGGGACTGCTTTTCAAGATCCGTTGTTGTAATTTCAAAAGATGCCGGTAATGGGTTATCTTGTTTAAACATTTCAAATAAACTTTCATCCCCATTATCTTCACTAAAACTTTTGAGTGCTTCTTCTTTTGATATGTATACTACACCTGATACATTTGTCATGGTTCTAATTTGGGTTTCTAGCTTGCTAATTTCTTGTTCAGATAAATCTTCTTTAAGATAAGCTGTAACACCAAATTTCGTTTCCATCTGTTCAATTAAGTAATCTAAATTTGTTCCTAGGCTATATGACATTCCTAAAATAAGTAAACATAGAACAATTGTCCCTATGGAGGCAACTGCCATTGTTCTATTTCTCCAGAGGCCTACAATACCCTCTTTAAATAAATACATGAGAGTATTCCACTTCATCATCATATCCTCCTTCGTATACATCTTTACTGATCTGTCCACTCGAAATCTCTATAACACGTTTCTTTAATGCATTTACAATTTCTCTCTCATGAGTAGCCATAATAACTGTTACACCGCGTTTATTGATATCTTGCAAACAATTCATAATTTCCCAAGAAGTTGCTGGATCTAGGTTTCCTGTAGGTTCATCTGCTATTAGTATAGGGTTATTATTAACAATTGCCCTAGCTAACGCTGTTCTTTGTTGTTCTCCACCTGAAAGTTCATTTGGATAACAGCGTGCTTTTCTAGATAAGCCTACTAATCCTAATACGACCGGAACATTTCTTCTGATTTCTTTAGAACTTGCTCCTACAATCTCCATAGCAAATGCTACATTTTCATAAACTGTTTTATTAGGCAATAACCTAAAGTCTTGAAATACCATTCCTAGCTCACGTCTTAAATACGGTATCTGTCTCTTCTTCATTTTGGTAATATCTTTATTATTAATAATGATTTTACCATGATCTGGTTCTACCTCTTTGTAAAGCATCTTTAAAAAAGTAGATTTGCCTGAACCACTGTTTCCAGTGATAAAGACAAATTCACCTTTCTCAATCCTTAGACTTACATTATTTAAGCCAACTGCTCCGTTAGAGTATACTTTTGTAACACCATGTAACTCAATCATTGCTATCCCCTATTTCTACATACGATTTTGACTTTGCTTTTCCATGTAGTCCATATATTGACTGACCATAATTGTAATTTTAAAGATGATTGCATCATCAAATTTACGAAGGTCTAAGCCTGTAGTTTTTAAGAGTTTATCTAATCGATAAACTAAAGTATTTCTGTGTATATATAATTGTCTTGAAGTTTCAGATACATTTAAGCTGTTTTCAAAGAATTTATTAACAGTCATTAATGTTTCTTCATCAAAACTATCTACACGTTTGTCTTTCAATACTTCTTTTATGAACAATTTACATAAGGAAAGTGGTAATTGATAAATAATTCTACCAATACCAAGTTTGGCATAATGAGAAATATGTCCTTCACAGTTAAAGATTTTTCCTACTTCAAGTGCCATATTCGCTTCTTTATAAGAGTTAGATACATCTTTTAAATCATTAACCGGTGCCCCTACAGCCACATACACCTTACTCATTGCCTCTGCACTTAGTGTATCATATATCATTTTAGCATAACTTTCAATTTCTGCCTGCCCTTCTCCAGAAATTTCCTTTACTAAGATAATATTTTTCTCATCCACTGCAGTTACAAAATCTTTTGTTTTATCTGGAAAGATATTTCTAAGAATATCTGGTAAACTACTATCTTTCTTCTCTTCGCATTCAATTAAATATACAATACGCTGTACATTATTTTTAATATGTAGTTTTTTAGCTCGTGTATAAATATCTACTAATAATAAGTTATCTAACAATAAATTTTTAATAAAATTGTCTTTATCAAAACGCTCTTTATATGCAACAAGAAGTCCTTTTATTTGAAAGGCTGCTAATTTTCCAAGTTTATATGCTTCATCATCAGTACCACTTACTGAAAGTACATATTCAACTAAATATTCATCAAAAATTTTAAAGTAATGTGAACCTTGCATTTCTTGACTATCTGCTTGTGAATTAATAAAAGCCTCAACTTGAGGTAAATATTTTCCTGTATTATTGCCTTCTGTTGTTACTACTATTTTTGATTCGGCATCTAATATGCAATATTCTCTTCGTGTAATATTTTTTAGTCCGTCAATTGTATTTTGTAAAATTTGATTAGATATCATATATATATCAGCTCCCTGTTTCTTTAGTAATTTCTCTTTCCTATCAATGCCAATATCTTTATAACTATTTTATCCTATTTATGGATAAAAAAAAAGTTCTATTTCACTATTTGTACTGAAAAAATAACGAAAATCAACATTATTCATTTATATTTTTATTTTTTCAAATAATCCAATCCTTGTACTTTAGAAAGTATGTAACTTTGGGCGTATCTGCTTACTAGAAAGCCCCATAAAAAAATACCTTTAAGCTCATACTCTGAACTTAAAGGTACTTTTTATATAAAGCCTAGTTTGTAATTGTTTGTTGGCTTTCTGGATCGAATAAATGAATTTTTGTTAAATCGATAGCGATTTCAACTTTATCATCTGGACCTGCTGTACAAGATGTATCGAAACGTCCTGTAATGTTGTTTCCTTCACATACCATGAAGAAGTTCTTTTCTGCACCAAGCATTTCCACTACTTCTACAGTAGCTTTAGCTACTACGAAATCTGGTTTTTGTTCTTCGAATAATGCAGATGGTTCACAAATATGTTCTGGACGAATACCCATGATTACATCTTTACCAACATAACCACCAGATACAACTTTATCTGCTTTTTCTTTTGTTAATTTGATTTCTACGTTACCAAATGTAGCGTATACATCATTACCTTTTTTAACAATTTTAGCTTCAATCATGTTCATTTGTGGTGAACCGATGAATCCAGCTACGAATAAGTTTTGTGGTTTAGAGTAAAGATTAGCTGGAGTATCTACTTGTTGAATTACACCATCTTTAAGAACAACGATTCTTGTACCAAGTGTCATAGCCTCGATTTGGTCATGAGTTACGTAGATGAATGTTGTTTGTAATCTGTGGTGCATTTTAGAGATTTCTGTTCTCATTTGTACACGAAGTTTTGCATCAAGGTTTGATAAAGGTTCGTCCATAAGGAATACTTTTGGTTCACGAACGATAGCACGTCCCATAGCAACACGTTGTCTTTGACCACCTGATAAAGCTTTTGGTTTACGATCTAAGCATTGATCGATGTCAAGGATTTTAGCTGCTTCACGTACACGACGGTCGATTTCTTCTTTTGGAGTTTTACGAAGTTTTAAACCGAAAGCCATGTTATCATATACTGTCATATGTGGATATAATGCATAGTTTTGGAATACCATTGCGATATCACGATCTTTTGGAGCAACATCATTACAAAGCTTGTCTCCAATCCAAAGTTCCCCACCACTAATTTCTTCAAGACCAGCAATCATACGAAGAGTTGTAGATTTACCACAACCAGATGGTCCTACGAAAATAATAAATTCTTTATCTGCTATGTCTAAGTTAAAGTCTTTAACTGCTACGAATCCGTTTGGATAACGTTTTTCTATATTTTTTAATTTTAAACTTGCCATTATGATTTCCCCCTTAGATTTGGATAAATTCACATGTCATTGGACTTACTTTACTATACTATATTTTTCAGACTTGTGGCTATTGACTATTTTTATAAAATCATTTCAATCAATTTAGCAATTAGTTATAAGTGATTAAATTTTCTAACATTTTCCTGTCCGATTCCTATATTTCTAGTAGTAATGTGCCCAATTTAGCAGGGGACAACTTCATATAAATTAACATAACCTCTACTATTCTCTTAAGTTTTCAGTCATTTTTTATGACACTTTAATTATCTTTTTATAACAAATTTAACTATTTCATTAAATCTTTATGAAAAAATAACCTTAACTAGGAACTTTGGTAGAACTAACATACGTTTAAAACGTGTTGGTTCTTTTAATAATCTGTAAAACCATTCAAGGCCTAGTTTTTGATAAATCATTGGTGCTCTTTTAACTCTTCCTGCCATTCCATCTAAGCTTCCGCCAAGTCCCATAGCCACTCTTATATGAGGCATAAGGTGTTTATTGGCTTCAATCCATTTTTCTTGTTTTGGTGCACCTAAACAAACAAATAGAATATTAGCACCTGAAGCATTAATATCCGCAATAATTTCTGCTTCATCTTCTGGTTTAAAATATCCATTACGTGTTCCTACAATTTGAATGCCTGGGTAAGTTTCTCTCATTTTTACGGCTGCTTCTTCTGCTACTCCTGGTTTTCCACCAAAGAAATAATATTTATAGCCCTCTTTTACAGCTTCTTTCATTGTATTTTGCGCAAGGTCATAACCTGGTACACGTTCTGGTAATGGTGTTTTTTTAATTTTAGAGCCAATAACTACACCAATCCCATCTGGTACAACTAAATCTGCTTCATTAAGAATCTTGCGAAATGCTTCATCATCTTGTGCTAACATAACAAACTCTGGATTTGGTGTATATACACTATGGAATGAATCTGTTTTTACAAATTCTTTTACCTTCTGTGTTGCTTCTCTCATTGTAATATTTGAAATAGATACGCCTAATATGTCTACTTTATTCTTCATGGTTTCCTCCTATGTCTATCACTGTCTACTATAAAATTATAAAATAAACTTTTTCTAATATTCCTCTTGAATCTAGCTTTATTATTCTATAAAAAGATGATGTTACTTTCAACCTAACCATACTATTTCTTTTATTTCAAAAGTTTCTTTTAGTACTGGTTTTTTAGTAACATCATCCTTCGTTTCAATAAATCATTATTTATTTGCTATTTTTATTTATTGTTACACTAATTCTTTAATACGTTTAATTGGTAAATAGATTCTTTCTTTTTTAGCTTCTAGTATCTTCTGTAAGTGTTCTTTTTGCTCTTCTTTTGTTTTTTCTACTTTTTGCAATGCTTCTAAGAAGTTTTGTTTTGTAAGCTCAGTAGTATTTAAGCAATTTTCTAGTTCCATTTCTCTCATAAACTGGGTTACTTTAGGGTCATACGAAAGTGCAAGAACGGGTACTTTGCTTGCTGCTGCCATAATTAAACTATGCAGTCTCATACCAATAACCATTTCAAAACTTGAAGTATAAACAAGTACTTCTTGAATAGATAGCATCTTATCTATAATTTCTATCTTTCTATCTAACAGCTCTTTATCAATCTTTTCATTTTGACTTGCTGCTTGTTTCACTGCTTTTGCTAAAGTATGGGCTATTTCTCTATCTTGCTCATAGTGCATTGGAATAAAGCATAATCCGTAACCTTGTTCAAGTAAGAACATTAAACCTGGTAACATATTTTCTACTAAATTCTTGTCATGGGCTTCATCCATCCATGGTCTAATATAGATTCCTACTGTTTTAGTTGATTCTAATCGTTTTGCTTCTTCTGGCATTTCTATTCCTAGTACTGGGTCAAGTGCTGCACCAATAGGTCTTTTAATCCCTATTTCTTCTAAAAGCTTTTTAGATGCTGCATCTCTTACATAAATACCATCTACTTTATTAACAACTGATTTTATAAGCCATCTGCTAAAGTTTTTATCTACAGGACCAATCCCTTGTGAGTAGAAAACAACTTTCTTCTTATAAAACTGTGCAATCTTAACAATAGCTAAGTAATATGGAATAGTTTTTCCACTTGTTACATCTTGAAGTAAACTTCCACCACCACTAATAAGCATATCGCTTTCTTTAATAACCTTTGCTACTTCTTTAAGTTTCCAACGGTTCACACTTTTTACACTATATAATGCTTTTGTCTTGTCTGGATTATTGGAAAGTACAGTTACTTCTACATCTTTTATTTCTTTTCTTAAAGCAGAAAGAATTGAATAAAGTACTGCTTCATCTCCAATATTATCAAAGCCATAATAACCTGATAAAACTATTTTAGTTGTGCTTGACATTTTTTAATCACCTTGCCTATTAATTTAATGCCTCCAATAAGAACGAGTCCAATGAGGATACCAAAAATAATACCATATCCACTTCTAATAAGTGAAATGAGTACTGGTGTATGGATATGTGCATAAGTATTGACTAATGACACAGGTCCAATAACAGCTAAAATAACTATTACGATATATTTTTCTTTATATCCATAATAAAGTAGTGCTAATAGAATTGGGTAACTAATTAAGAACTCTTTTGTTCTTGGTCTTACACCTAATACATTATCTAGGAATTGTCTAAAGCTTCTTTCAAGACCTGTAGCTGTTCCTGTATTGCCTGTACGGCTTACATATACATAAAGTACAATAGCTAATAACCCAATTAAAATAAGTGAACCATAGCTAATTTTCTTATCTAATAAGCCTTTATAATATTTAAAGTCAAATCTATGTGCATTAAATATTAAATAGCCTAATACAAGAAGAATAGGTACTACTGTAGCTATTTTTACACCTAAGAATAAATCCAGTCCTAAAGCAAAGTTTGTTCTTGATAAGCATCCTATGATTGTAAGGACGCCTCCAAATGAGATAAGACAAATTTTAAGGAATGCTAAAATACTTTCTTTAATATCTTTTGGATCATAGCTCATTCCTTTAATCAGTGCATAAGATGGGAACATAATGCTTCCAAACAATGCCATGAGTTGACATCCTAATGTTGTTCTTATTTTTAATAAACCAATGTAAGCTAAAATTCCAAATATACCTAAGGCATAACCTGTTTTTACAAATCCAAGCGCTTCCATAAATAATATAAATACCATTACTGATGCTAGTCCTGCAAGAATAGCTAAGTAAGCTGGAATTTGTGGGAGGTTATAATCTTCTACATGGTTTGTAATAGTATAGCCTTCCTCTGTAGCATCTGTCACAAATTTAGTAATGGATTCATCTAAATACGCTTTATCTTTTTCTATTTCACCACTATTTGGTGCTTTAAATAAAAAGACTCTATTGTTTCTTTCTTCTAACGCAAGTTCATAACGGTCCATTAAATCAGATACCGACATTTTTTCTAATTTTGGATCTTCAATTGTGTGTAATCTTACTACTTTATAATGAGTGCCAAGGTCACTTGTCTTTTTAGCTAAAGTTGCAAATCCTTCTTGTTTTGTAGAAGTAAATTCAATAAAACCTAATTGATAATTTTGCATAAACTCTTGGAAACTTGGTTTGTCCACTGCTGGCACTTTAGAATCTGCAAAATAAATAGTTTCTACATTTTTGATTGAAGTAATTTCTTCTTTTAAAAGTTCAATCGATTCTTCTGTTGGTTCATCCCAATATTTAACTTGTAGCGAAATATTGTAACCAAGGTCTGCTGCCATATTTAAGCTTTCGATTTCAAATCCTACTCCCACTCCAGTAACAGCTGAACTATGTTCACCTATTTCAATAAAGTAAGTTCCATCTATTTCATAAGATTCCATTTCAATATCTTTTGCTTCGTAATTACGAAGAATTTGATCTACTACTTGTTTATTTTCTGATACGATATAACGTGAATCTGGTTTTAACTGCGTTGCACTTGGATAGTTAAATCTTAGTATATAACCATCTACTAATGTAATTTCTCCTAGACCTTTAAATGAACTATAGTCTCTTTCAACTGGAGATGCTACTGTCATTTCCCTAACTAATAAGGTGGTCGCACCTAAATTTTTATATTCGGTTAAAACATCCTTTAAGGTGCGATCTTCTTCTATTGCAATTCTAAGCATATCGCTATATTTAACTGCTACCTCTACATCTTTATACTGCTGTTCTGTTTGAATTCTTTGAAAACCTATAAAACCACATGTTACTAAAGAAATAGCCATAATCACATAAATCAAAGTCTTGATTTGCTTTTTCATCTTTTCCTCCGTAAGTTATACCTATTATGAAATAGTATACCCGCCTCTTACCATTACTACCATTGGCTTATCTGCTAATATACCTCTTCCATCTTCTCTAGGTATAATTAATAAATTATTATTAGGTGCTTTTGTCCCGCCTAATAAATCAACACCATCTGTTACATCTTGAATCCCACCTGCTGATGTAGCTACAACTGTGCCTTCTCCAGAACGAACAATGATTTCTGAGCTTTGTTTCCCATAAATGGTACTTCCCATTGGCACATTGACAACCTCAAATGTACTTTTAGCTTCTTCTAGTGCTACAATTTGCTGAGATAAAGCACTAATTAACGCTTCATGTGCTTTAATTCTAGCTTCTAAATCGCTTGTATTACTATTATTGCCATTGTAAGTGATTTGTGCAATTTTTGAATCTACATAGCTTTTAGTCACAACTGGATCTGCTTTTGTTCCAATAAGGCTATCTGCTGCATAGAGAGAAGTTCCTGATAAAATTGCTACTGCCAGCACTATTTTAAGCTTTTTATTCATAGTATATCTCCTTGTGTCTTTAATATTTATCTAAAGTTTTCTATTGTATAGTACACTGCATCGCCATCCATTTTAAATTTAATAAAAGAACCATCTTGATACTGATCTGTTGTTACATTTACACCATTTGTCCTTATGTATCTAATGCCATCTTCAATACGTACTTCAGGCTGTGTGCCACCTGCATAAATAACAAAGATATTTTGTCCTGTCTTTTCTCTCGTCTCAACTAAGTAGTCATGGAAAGCTTGTCCTTCTAGTGCATCTTTAAACTGTGTTAATGGATTTAAACTTGTTACAACAATAATATTTTTAGCTTGATTACTCTTAACGATTGACTGTTTAAATTGAATCCACCCATTAGCATCTGTTGTTCTAATGCCACCTGAACCTGTTCCTAACATAATAAATTGAGTCTGGTTTTGTGTTCCTGCTTGATATGAATTTGTATAGGTATATTGACTGCAATTTAAAGCAAGCTGACTATTTTTAGATGATGCTTTTAGTACAAGACTTGCACCATCTGATAACTTTTTACTTATTTGACTAATGCTCTCATTATTAAGTAGCATACTATCGGTTCTTGTAGGCCCTACTACATTGATAATATATTGCCCGCTCGTTGGCCCTTGTAAGCTTTCTTTATAAAGCGGATCTGCTAAGTAATCTGCTCTAGCAGAAAGTCCTGCTTCTTCTCTAAATCCTCTAGTTATTGAGAAATGATCTAAATAAACTGCCGAAGTAAGTGTTTCACTTACTGAATTAGCACAAATATAAAATTTAGTTACTTTAGCTGGCAGAGCAACTTCTGCTGGTAATTGGGCACTTAAATATTTCCATCCTGTAAAATTAATATTGTCTGTTAGTTTTAAATAATGTGTTTTTCCATTACGATCTACTACTTCTAATTTAGCTGCATGACCTTGCTTCTTACCATGTAACCACATATTAACACTGCTTGCATCAGCTGGAATATCAATTGGCACATTAAACGCTGTATAAGCTATTTGCTGATTACTTGATGGCTTAAAGGTATACGTCATTTTTAAAGATTTCTTACCATGATAAACAGGAGTTGTTGTTGAAAATACACTTCCTGTCACTGTGCTTGTATCGCCTGACCATGTTCCACTATTGGTTTCAAAGGATTCTTTTGCTACTGTGGTACTCCCTACAATAACACCAGCTACACCCGTTGCACCTTTATAGGATGCTGTGACTTTTCCAACTGTTGTCCCTTTAGAAACAACGGTATTGTTTGTTACACCAATTTGATTATTATCACTTGTCCATGTTACATTTGCTGCTTGCACCGGTATTTTATACCCTTCGCTATCTAATCCATACACTTGTACTACTTTTGTACTATTAGCACCAAGCTGTACTAAATTGGGTTCAATCACTAAGCCTGTTGGTTTTTCTGATACATTAATTTCTATAGCTGTTTCTGCACTACCACATTGTGCAACAACTAGCACCTTCCCTGCTGAAGTTGGTGTGAAAATATTTCCCGAGAAATCACCACTGCCACTTGCCATACTATAAGTCACACTAGATGGTTCTACTGTTACTGGATTGCCATTTTCATCTGTTCCTTTAAATGCAAAGCTTATACTCTCTCCTACAAAAGTTCTATCTGAACTTGGCGTTGCAATAAGTTTTGTTAAATTACCTGGTAGGGAGGTAGTATATACCCCAATACCATTAATGACTTTTCTTTGCGAACCATCTGATGGTTTATTTTGTAATGTCGCTGAATAAGAACCTTCATTTCTAGCAACAAAGGTTGTTGAACCCCCACCATCTAGATACATGGCATCTTGTACATTATAACGTTTTAATACCTCTACTAGCTCAGATTGATTAATGCCTACATAACCACTACCTTTATCTACTGTCACTAATAAAATTTCATTACTATCTTTTATTGTAGCCACTACTGTTCTAGCTACATTAGACGAAGGTGTAACAGCATGTGCTGAACCTGTATAGGCTTCTCCATTTCTCATAATGATGCCACTACCACCTATACCTAATTTCATCTCAGATACAGCTTTAGTTAAGCCACTTTTTAAATAAAGTGTTTCCTGTATGTCAACAGTGTCTCCTAATTGAATCTTGCTATAATATTCATTTGCCAAGGCTTCTGGAAGCATAATGACATATCCATTTTCTGGAATGGTTACACCTTCACCTGATTTTGTCCTATAAGTTACTATCCCATCTTCTACAACGATGGTATATAACTTAGGATGACTTGCTACTATATTATTGGTTGTTTTATAGTAAGTTGTATCAAATACTAATGGCCTTGTCACTTTGTTAGGCACAATATTTTTTGCACCTGCACTACCTACAAATGTTCCATTAGCATTGATTCTAACTGCTACACCATAATACTCCATTGAAGGCGTATTTTGTGTATCAATCATAAAAGTTGCCATGTTTTTATTGATTCCTAGTGTGGAAAAATTGCTATTATAACCATGACTTAAGTTTCCTTCATTAATAAGCATTCCTAAACTAGGTGAATTACTAGACCCCATGTCAAAATAATCCGCGTTAACTCCTGCTATGGCATTGCTATCTTGAACCATTTGCAAAATAGTTTGTTTTTGAAGCCCTGTAGCAGACTCCATTGGTTTAACTGAAATGTTATCATCACTTAAATCAATCTTTAAAACATTAACATTTCTCCACCCCTTAGTCATAAGGAGCTTCTCATTAATATGGGTCGCTCCTTTAGTAACTACTTGTTCTGTTTTTACTGAATGTAATACAGAAGCATAAATTGAGCTAGAATACCCCACTCCCATCAAAAGTAGTACTGTGACTAACTTTTTACTCATCTTATTCATTTTTTATTTCCCCCTGTAAGATTTCCTAAGCTGTTATCTATTTTGCAGCATCATTTCCTAACACAATACAAATATCATAAGCAATATTTACATCTTGTCTCACTATTGCTCCAGGATAATAACTTAAAAACTGTTTCCCTAAGCTTTCATCCTTAGCATATATAATTGTCTTATTTAATGTCTCTAGTGTATAGTTACCTGTCTCATTTACACTATACCCTTCTGCTTCTAACATATCTTTAGATTTTCCTGCTAGACCACTTATACCTGTTGAATTCAGTACTTCAATAGAAACCTCTTTATCTACAATCATTTCTTCTTGTATTTCTTCCTCTACTTTATCGCTAAACACTTCTTCAATAAATGAAGGAATAGCTACCTCATCTACTAAATAGTAAGACTTCCCACCAATATATTCTGCCTCTCCTGGCACAATATTAAATGTTAAATCCTCTGCATTCATAGAACTTAAATAAGGTAAGTAGCTACTTACTTCTGATAATTTAATATCAGTAGATACGGTTTCAAGTACTGTGTTAATAATATTAGGTACTTTTGTAATAATACTTGGACTTGTTACTTTCTTTGCAAAAGCTTCTAAGAAAAGTTGCTGAGTTTTAATACGGCCCACGTCTCCCTCTGCATAACCTTTTCTATAACGAACTAGCCCTTCTGCCTGTTCACCATTTAATAACTGTACCCCTGGATCTAGATGAATGTGTAAGTCCTGATAATTATCATCATAATGGAGTCCATTTCCATTAAGTACTGGCACATCTACTTCTACACCACCAATTGCATCTACAATTTTTCTAAAGGCATCAATCGTAATAATGACATAGTTATCTATTTGTATGCCTAACATATCTTCAATTTGAGTAACTGTTAAATCTCTAATATGTTCTATGCCTCCATAACTAGTCATTTCATTGATTTTAGAGGTACTTACACTATAGCCTTTTTCTCTTTCTGCAATTGATTGTTGCTCTGTAGTCCAATCTACTTTTGTATCACGTGGCACAGAAATAACTCTTAGTCTATCTGCTTCACTATTGTAATTTAATACAAAAATAACATCAGTTCTTAGACCCTCTTTATCTACCCCAAACACAGCAAGTGTTTTATTGATTGGATCATTTTTCTTTGGTTCAAATAGCACCCCAGCCTTACCATCATATAGATAATTGTGATATACAAATGCAAAAGCTCCAATTGATACAGTTAGAATTGTAAAAGTGATGGCTACTGCTCTAAAAAAAATCCTTCTTAGCCTTCTCCTTTGTCTCTTTTTTAATTGTTTCTGTCGACTCATCTTGCCTTCTCCTATAAAGATACTTTTTTCTAGCTGCTCTTATCTGCATGTCCCATTCATCATATCTTTGTGTGTAGACAATCTGCTTTTTTTGCTAAAGCCCCTCTTATATCTACACTCTTTTGCAAACACATTTTTTATTGTAGTAAAATATGTTTAACATGTCTATTATAATACAGGATACGTATTTAAAAAATAATTTCTACCACATTTCTCTTAAGATATTGTAATATATTACAAGACAAGTTTTTATAATATATTATAAGGCAAGTTTTTATAATATAGTTTAAGTTAAAAGTTAGAAAGGAATTATATATGTTAAAAATTGGTTCTCATGTTTCTATTAGCAAAGGTCTCTTAGGTGCTGCTAAAGAAGCTTATTCTTATGGTGCTACTACTTTTATGATTTATACTGGTGCACCTCAAAATACAAAACGTTCTCCACTAGAGAATTTAAAAATTAAAGAGGGAAAAGCCTTTATGGCAGCTCATGGTATTTCAGATATTGTCATTCATGCGCCTTACATCATTAACCTTGCTTCTTATAAGGAAGAAACCTACAATTTAGCGAAAGAATTCCTTGCTTTAGAGTTAGAAAGAACAACCGCTATTGGTTCAAATTATCTTGTACTTCACCCTGGTTCATTTACAGATAAAACTTATGAATATGGTGTTGAAAGAATTGCTGCCGCCCTCAATGAAGTGCTTACGCCTGAAACTAAACCAATCATTTGTTTAGAAACAATGGCTGGTAAAGGAAAAGAAATTGGTCGTAGCTTTGAAGAACTTCGTGATATTATTGACCGAATTGAATTAAAAGATAAAATTGGTGTTTGCTTTGACACTTGCCATGTTCATGACAGTGGTTATGATATCGTTGAAAATCTTGATGAGGTTTTTGCAGAATTTGATAGAATTATTGGTTTAGATAGACTTAAAGTGTTCCATATTAATGGTTCTCTTAATCCTAGAGGCGCAAAAAAAGATAGACATGCTAACTTAGGCGCAACTGAGGATAATCCAAAAGGGAAAGATTACATTGGTAAAGAAGCACTTTATAGACTCGTTCACCATCCTGCCGCTCAAGGTAAACCTGTTATTTTAGAAACACCTTGGCTAGATAAAAAAACAAATTTATATAAAGAAGAAATCGCTTACCTTCGTGGTGATGAATAAGAGATTAGCTTCTCTATATGGGGAGGAATGTATAATGTTTAAAAATGAAATCGTATTGATAACTGGTTCTTCAAGAGGAATAGGAAAAGCTATTGCCTTTGCTTTTGCCAAAAAAGGTGCAAAAGTTGTATTAAATGGAGCGACTTCTAAGGAACGCCTTATTGCTACTTATGAAGAATTAGTGGATTTAGGCTATATAGCTACTTATTTCTTTGGAGATATTTCAGATTTTTCCACAGCAAAGGCTTTATTTGCCCATATTCAAACTGAGTTTGGTAATCCACCTTCTATTATTATCAACAATGCAGGCATTAGTCATGTTGGTTTATTCACAGATACCACACCAGAATTGTGGAATAAAATATTAACAATTAACTTAAATTCTGTCTATAATTGTTGTTATCTTGGTACACCTTCTATGATTAGTAACCATCAAGGCACTATTATTAATATTACTTCGATTTGGGGCAATGTAGGGGCCTCTTGTGAGGTAGCCTACTCTACTAGTAAAGCTGCTATCAATGGACTTACCAAAAGCTTAGCCAAAGAACTTGGGCCATCTCATATTCGTGTTAATGCTATTGCTTGTGGGTGGATTGATACAGATATGACAAGTTGTTATACAGAAGAAGAAAAAGATGCTTTTGTAGAAGAAATTCCTTTATGTCGTACTGGTAAAACAGAAGATATTGCAAATACTTGTCTTTATCTTGCTTCTGAAAATGCTTCTTATGTTACTGGGCAAATTCTCACTGTAGATGGCGGTTTATTATAATTCAAATTAGGTATTTATGCTTAAATGATTAATCAATGTTAAGTAAAAAACAAATACTGTTTTATGTACGATAAAATTTTATCTATGGTAAAACTTTATTTATATGATGAAACTTATTCATAAAAAAAAGAAAGGCTTGTTGACCAAATGCCAACAAGCCTTTCTTTTTATATCTATTAAATCTTCTAAGTTCTTATTTTATCTATTGCACTGCTGATTGTGATTCAATTCCAACTACGATTTCAATATCGTACTCTATTGAAGCATCTTCCATAACTTCCGCTCCAGGTACATGCTCAATAAATTGTCCTGCTTTACTCTTATCCTTTGCATAGATGATTGTATCTTGTAATCCATCTTGATGATAGTTATCTAATTTATCTACATTGTATCCTAGGCTTTCAAGCTTATCTTTATAGCGCCCAGCTATCCCCTTAGTACCTGTTGCATTATATAAGGCAAGTGTTACATTAGTATCCACAACGTTTTCTTCTTCCACATTAGCTGAATCTGTTTCTTCTGACTCTTCTCCTGCTATTTTTGTATCTAAAAATACTTCTGCAATCATCTTCTCTAATTCTAGTTCATCAATATAATAGTAAGAAGGCCCTTCATAGCTAGCTCCTTCACCCGGTACAATATGGAAAGTTAAGTTTTCTAAACTAAATTGATTCATTAAATCTAAATAACCTAATACTTCATTTAGCTTAACATCTGTTTTAACATATGGAAATAGCTTGGTTACCGTTGTAGCTAAACCAGAAACATCTTGACTCAACACTTTTTCTGCTACTGCTTTTAAGAAAGTTTGTTGTACCTCTACACGCGCTTCATCACCACGTGGATAACGTCTAAAACGTACTAATCCTTCTGCATCATCACCATCTAAGTGTTGCATCCCTTCTTTTAAGTTAATATATAGTCCTTGGTAATCATCCTTATAGTACATATCTTGTGGTACATACATATCTACACCACCAATTGCATCTACAATCGCTCTAAATGCTTCAAGGTTAATAACAACATAATTATCTATATGGACTTTTAAAATATTTTCTATTTCATC
>JAFOHG010000050.1 GCA_017421915.1 Cellulosilyticum sp.
ATAAAACGGAATAACTGGGCTTTCTTTTTTCTTTCTAAACCACTTCGTATGATTCATTGGTTTAAACATAATAATAGATGAAAGTAAAACTTTACTTGTAAGAACACCTGCTACAAAGTTAATAACAAGTCCTGTTAATAGAGTATATCCAAAACTTAACATAGAACCTGACCCAAAAATCATTAATAAAATCGCTACAATACAACTTGTGAAGTTCCCATCAAACACCGAGCTAAAAGCTTTTTCATAACCTTTTTTAATAGCTTGTCTTATTGTCATACCTTTGGCTATTTCTTCACTAATTCTCTCGGAAATAATTACATTGGCATCCACTGCCATTCCTAGCGATAAAATAATTCCCGCAATACCTGGTAATGTTAAAGTAAATTGTGGCGCAGAAATTGCTAAAAGTTGTAATGCCATTTGTAAGCATAAAGCAATACAGCTCATTGCTCCTGATAATCTATAATAAATAATCATAAATAAGCAAACAATTACAAATGCTACAACGCCTGCCACCACCATAATTTTAAGCGCATCACTTCCTAGCGTTGGACTAATAGAACTATGATTAGATGTATTCATTGAGAAAGGCAATGCCCCCGCATTAATTTTCTCAGAAAGTTCTTTAGCTTCATCTGCATTACTCATACCATTAATAACACATTGTCCACCAGCAATCTTTTCTTGTACTAGTGGTGCAGAAATCACTACATCATCCATATAAATAGCCATCTGCTTACCTATCATCTTTTCAGTAGCTGCTTCAAAAAGTTTACTGCCTTCTTCATCAAAACTAAGCTGAACAATATACTCTCCTTGTTGTTGGTCAAAAGCTGGACTACTACTTTTTACATGGCTTCCTTCAATTAAGACGTTTCCCTTTTCATCCCTAAAAGTAAGCTGAGCTGTTTCTCCTAATTCAGCAATAGCTGCTTCAGGATTAAAATTTGTTTCATCTGATTTCCAAGGAAATCTTACAATAATATAACCCTTTTGCTTGTCCACTGTTACTTCACGTTCTAATATATTCTTAGAATCTAATCTTGTTTCAATTACATTACGAGCAGCATTTAATTCTTCCTGTGTAGGCTGTCTATCTAAATCTTCAGGTTCAAACACAGCTTCAATGCCTCCTCGTATATCAATACCAAATCGGATTTTAGCTACACCTTTTACTTGATCTCCAATTCCAAACAAGGCAATAAAACATATAACTGCTACTATCATACTTACGCCAAAAAATCTATACTTACTACCCTTCATTTGATTCCCCCTAAAAAAGTATTCTATCTACCTTTATCTATTAGTTAAAGGTATCCAAAGGCATATTACACCTAGTTTCCCAAACATCCAATATCATCCAGTCTTTCTTAACAAGATTTTAACCTCTCATTTTGTCAACTTGCACGATAACTATTGTATAATTTATTATATTGAATATATTTTTACAAAAGATTAATTCACATCAGTTTTTAAAATTTGACCTAGATTAAAATATACATTTGTAAGAAAAATTATGTTTATTGGCAGGTGTTTTAAAATGCAATACTTTAAAGATGGCATCAAAACTTTTTCACTTCTTATTGTTTCTACCATGATTGCTTATATTTACTTTCGTCTATCTTCTCACACAACTAATATTGCAACAGTCTACATCTTGTATGTTTTCTTAGTAGCAAGATTAACTTCTGGTTATATATGGTGCGTAGTTGCTTCTATCTTTGGAATGCTTGGTGTAAATTATTTGTTTACTTATCCTTATTTTGAGTTTAATTTTTCCTTAACAGGTTATCCAGTTACTTTCTTTGGTATGTTGATTATTGCTATTATCACAAGTACTTTAACTGCTCATACCAAAGAGCAAGCTAAGGTTAAAGCCGTACATGAAGCATGTCTTAAAGAACTGAATGAAATTAATAAACAACTTATTATTGCAGATAGTTTTTCTCAAATCATTGAGCTTACTTTAAATTATATTGTCAGCGGTGCTAATATTTCTTGTATTTTTTATACCAAAGACCCTATTCATTCCAGTAAACCTTTTAGTATTCTTATTAAACCAGAAGATGAAGCTATTTTTTCTTCAGAATACGAACGTGCTGTTGCACATCTAGCTTATGTTTCTGAAAATCCTATAGGCATAGATAAAAATGCTCCAGACTCACAGTGTTTTTATTTGCCAGTCGCTTCACATAATCATATTTGGGGAGTTCTTGGTCTTCTTGCTAGTGATAATCCTGTTTTCATTAAAGAAAATCTTAGTTTATTTACCTTAATGATTCCACAAGTGGCACTGGCATTTGAACGTCAATCCTTATTAGATGAGCATCAAAAATTAGCTGTTGAAACTGCTAAAGAAAAAATGCGTGGTAATTTACTACGTGCTGTATCTCATGACTTAAGGACACCTTTAACCACTATGATTGGTTCAAGTTCTATCTATATTGAAAATAATAAAGGGCTTACTGAAACTGAAAAGCTCAATCTTGTCATGCGTATTCAAGAAGATTCTAATTGGCTTTTACATATGGTAGAAAATCTACTTTCTGTTACGCGTATTGTTCAAGAAACAGCTAAAGTTGTTAAACGACCAGAATTATTAGAAGAAGTGATATCTGAATCTATTTTACGTGTTAAAAAGCGTCATCCTGAAGTAAATGTTGATGTAAAAATTCCAACTGAAGTATTGATTGTCCCTATGGATGCAACGCTCATTGAGCAGGTACTTATTAACTTAGTGGAAAATGCCATACACCATGCTCATCCTACTAAACCTATTGAGATTAATGCCTATAAAGAAAAGTCTTCTGTTCGCGTTGATGTTATAGATGATGGTATTGGCATACCACCAAATAAATTAAATAGCTTATTTGATGGTTATTGTCCTAATGAGAATATGAGTAGTGATACCACTAAAGGAATGGGCATTGGTTTATCTATATGTAAAACCATTATTTCTGCTCATAGTGGTACAATTACTGTACAAAATTTAACGAAAGGTGCAATGTTTACCTTTACTCTTCCTTTAGAAGATGAAATTTAGAAGGAGCTGGTTATCATGTCTACCAAAATTAATGTACTAGTTGTTGAAGATGAAAAAAATATCGGTAACTTTATTTCTACTACCTTAAAAAATAATCATTATAAAGTTATTGAATGCCAAACGGGTAGTGAAGCATTATCTATTACGAGTTCTCACTGCCCAGATGTTATCCTATTAGATTTAGGCCTTCCTGATCTTGATGGACTTACTGTTTTAAAATCTATTAGAAATTGGTCTTCTGTTCCTATTATTATCATTTCAGCCAGAACCCAAGAACACGAGAAAGTTGAGGCTTTAGATTTAGGAGCAGATGATTATATCACAAAACCTTTTGGTACTTCCGAACTCTTAGCCCGTATTCGAACTGCACTAAGACATAGTACAAAAAGAAGCCCAAATCATATTTTTACCGCTAAAGGTCTTGTAATAGATTTTGATGGACGCCTTATACATGTTATGGATAAAGAAGTCCATCTTACACAAATCGAATTTAAACTCATTTCACTTTTAGCTCAAAATGCTGGTAAAGTGTTAACCTATGACTTTATGATTACTTCTATATGGGGGCCTTATGCAGATAAAAATAATCAAATTTTACGTGTTAATATGGCTAATATCAGACGTAAAATTGAGCAAAATCCAGGCGATCCTAAATACATCTTTACGGAAGTCGGTGTAGGTTATCGCATGATAGAAGAAGATTCTTCTCTTTAATATCTAAAAAGCTATCATATAATAGATACTCAAAGTCTTAACTACATAAAAAGGGAGCGCCACAAAATTATTTATAATTTTGCTGCACTCCCTTTTATCTCTATTTACTAACATCAATTATATATTTTACTGATTACAAGAAACCATTCCCTTTTTCCCATCCAGCATGACAATAGCACCTGATTTTAGAATGGTAGTTGCATACTCTGCCCCTAAAATAGCAGGTATATCAAGGCTTTGCGCAACAATTGCAGCATGCGTATCAAGACCTTCTTTCTCTACAATAATACCCGATGCCTGTCTGAGCTGTTCCATAATACCATTAGTGGTTTCAGGTATAACTAATATATCTCCAGCTTTAAAGTTTTCCTTTACTTCTTCCTCTGATTTACAAACACATAAACTTGCACAAATACGTTTTGTTGTAACGCCTTGCCCTTTTACTAGGATATGACCTACTACATGAACCTTAATAATATTGGTCGTTCCAGAAATCCCCAGTGGTACACCTGCTGTAATGACAACTAATTCTCCAGGTTTCACATACCCAGCATCTTCAGCCACAGTTACTGCATCCTCAAATAATTCATCTGTATTATTTTCTTCTTTAATAATAAGCGGAATCACTCCCCAAGATAAATTCATTTGACGACATATATGTTCATATGTGCTACAACCTATAATCGGACAATCTGGTCTGTATTTTGAAATCATTCGTGCTGTTTTTCCCGACTTTGTAACAGTTACAATAGCCGCTGCATTTAAATCTAATGCCGTTGTACAAGTCGCATGAGAAATAGCATTGGTTACATCTTTATTATTACTAGATTCTCTCTTTCTAAATTTTGCTTTATAATCAATATCCGCCTCTGCACTTTCTGCAATCTTTACCATAGTCTTCAAGGCTTCTACTGGATACTTACCAGCCGCTGTTTCTCCTGAAAGCATAATAGCGCTAGTCCCATCATAAATAGCATTTGCAACATCTGTAGCCTCTGCTCTAGTTGGTCTAGGATTCTTCATCATAGAATCTAGCATTTGAGTTGCCGTAATAACTTGTTTGCCTGCATTATAAACTTTTTTAATAATCATCTTCTGAATGACAGGCACCTGCTGAATAGGAATTTCAACACCCATATCCCCACGTGCTACCATAATTCCATCTGATACCCTAATAATTTCATCAATATTACTAACGCCTTGCATATTCTCAATCTTAGCGATGATATTAATGGTATTACAGTTATATTCCCTTAAAATCCTTCTAATCTGCAAAATATCTTCTGCACATCTTGTAAAAGAAGCTGCAATAAAATCAAAACCATGTTTAATTCCAAAGATAATATCTTGTTTATCCTTTTCACTTATAAAAGGCATTGAAAGTTCTACATTAGGCACATTAACACCCTTTAAGTTAGAAACTGTTCCTCCATTTTTTACAATACATATAATATCTGTATCTGTTAATCTGCTCACTTTAAGTTCAATTAATCCGTCATCTATTAAAATAGTATCTCCTACTGCAACATCTTTAATCAAATCCTTGTATGAAATAGAAACTTTATTTTTATCCCCTTCTATTTCCCGGGTCGTTAAGATAAATTCCTGGCCCTCTTCTAATACAATTGGACTTTCTTTAAATCTGCCTATGCGAATCTCAGGGCCTTTAGTATCTAGTAAAGTAGCAATAGGTAATTTAAGCTCTTCTCGAAAACGCTTAACTCTTTCCATATTTCTTTCATGCTGTTTATAATCCCCATGAGAAAAATTAAATCGTGTTACATTCATGCCTTCCATCATAAGTGCCTTTAAAATCTTGTCATCATCTGTAGCAGGTCCTAGTGTACATACAATCTTTGTTTTATTCATATACTCAACCTCTTTTTGATTTATTTGACCTATTGATATTTAAAATTTTAGCACAATAAATCTTTGATAAACGTTCTATTTACCATCCTTAGCAAAGTCTTTACAAGAACTCCTGATACATCATCATTCTCCGCTATCCATAAAATAGGCAAATAAAAAGGACCGCTGCCAAAATGCAACAATCCTCTTTATGATCTATGATTTATTATCTAAACTAATCTCTTGTAACTTTGCTAATGGAATTTTAATCGTTACTTTAAATAAATCCCCATCAATTGCAATATCTAATAGCCCTTCTTGAATTAAAATCAAACTTTGTGCAATAGCTAGGCCTAATCCCGAACCTTCAGTTGTTCTAGAAGCATCCCCTCTTACAAAACGCTCTGTTAATTCATTTGGATCTATATTTAACGGTTCTTTAGATATGTTTTTTATTGTACAGTAACCATAGTTATCATCACTATACACTTCAATATAAACTCTAGTTTGTGGCATTGCATATTTACAAACATTTGAAAATAGATTCTCAATAATACGCCACATATGTCTTCCATCTGCCATCGCCCATACTTCTTGCATCTTATCACTTACAACTACTAAGCCACCAGATTCCATTCTATCTTGGTATTCTCCCAAAGCCTGCCCTACTAATTCATCTAAACGTAAAACTTGAACCTCTGCTTTTAAGTTTCCTGTAACCGCCTTAGAAGCTTCAACCAAATCCTCAACAAGTTGCTTCAACCTATGACTTCTTTCATCTAGCACATTAATATATTCCCTAGCTGTAGCATTTTCAATATTCTCACCTTTTAATAAGTCAATATAGCTAATAATGGAAGTAAGCGGTGTCTTTAAATCATGCGATACATTGGTAATAAGCTCTGTTTTCAGTCTTTCACTCTTTATACATTCACCTACTGCCTTTTCTAGCCCCGTTCCCATAGAATTTACTGTTTCGGCCATTTCAGTAAGCATTGGAAGTGTAAGGTCTAGTTCAACCTTTCTATCTAACTCACCCTCTGTAATAGCACGTGCTGCTTGTAAAATCTTTTTATAATCTACAATTAATTTAATACATACTAGTCCACTAATTACATTCCATATAATAATAGGCGCAAACGCTAAAATGCCATAACTATAAAAATAATCTTCTACAATAAATACTAATGCACTGTCTACTAATATATTAACAACAACTAATAAAATAGTGAGTATTAAAGTTTTTGTTTTACTTTCTGCCGTATGATAAACTTCTTTACCTAATTTATAACACCAAATCTGCTGTAATATCGTATGATTTTTAATATTCTTCGCCCAGCTTGAAATAAGTTGAATTGTAATCGTTATTGGTAATAAACAAATTACAAAGAACAACATTACGCCTAATACCCTATATTCTGCTCCATAAAATCCAATCTTAATAACAGAGCTTAATCCTATTTCCCATCTAAATATCTGTACCATAATCCATGTTACTAAATAACCTAAAAGCCCTATTATAAATTGTACTTCTACTGAAAGTCTATCAAAACCACTTAGTTTAATCTCCTCACTTGTAGCACTTCTTCCTACTATACATAACCAATATACTAATAGTATAAGATTAAATGTTAATGCAATCACGCAAGTATTATAAAACCTTTCCTTTTGCTGCTGATAGCTCATTGAATACTCATACCCTACATAAAAATCATCACCAGGTACTAACTCTTCCTTTAAAGCAACATAAATACGATATTTATCCTGCCCTTCAAAAGTCTCTCCTGCGTAATAGTTCATATCTGTTGTATATTGATCACTATAATAAGAAACACGCTGACCTGTCCCATATTTTAAATTTAAAATGTAGTAACCATTTCCTATTAAATAATTTGAACGATTCGTCAGCTCCTTAATAATCTCATCTGTGCTACCTTCTTGCATATTAGTTTCCTGGCGACCTGTTCTCATGTCTATTGCCAAATAATCTAGATTCTTATTCGTCATTACAAGCTCATTTTGAATCGTGCTATAATAATTATTTCTATCTGCTAAAATTTCATTTTTAGCTTCCTCTCTACTTATATCCCTACCCGAGTTTTCAATATACTTATCAATCTGACTCGGTGTTACTTCAGAAAAAATAACGTCTTCATTATATCTTACAATCCAGTCTCTTACATAACCTGCCTTTTTCACAAACTTCTCTTTAAATTCCATGCTATCTAAATAATTGGTTTGCCTTGGAATCATCTTCATACCCATGCTACTTAAGATAACAATAAATGTTGTTATATAAATCCCTATTAACGTTAAACTCTTAGAAGTTTTACTGTATACTAATTTTTTCAACCAAATAACCACTTCCCCACACCACCTTTATGTATTTAGGTTCTTTAGGATTGATTTCAATTTTTTCCCTTAATCTACGAATATGCACTGCTACCGTATTTTCTGGTGCATAAGGCGTATCATGCCATACATTTTCATAAATTTGGTGCATAGAAAGAACTTGTCCCATATTCCTCATTAAATACGCTAAAATTTTATACTCAGTAGGGGTTAATCTTACAATATCCCCATCTAAGTATACCGTTCCACTTTGTGTATCCACACTTAAACCACCTGTTACTAACATCTGTGCCTTTTGTTCTAACGAGCCTAAAGTAACATACCTTCTAAGTTGCGATTTTACTCTTGCAAGCAGTTCTAATGTATTAAATGGTTTTGTTATATAATCATCCGCTCCAAAATTAAGACCAGCTATTTTATCTGTATCCTCACTCTTAGCAGATAATATAATGATAGGAATATTTTTTTCTTGTCTAATACGTAATGTAGTAGATAATCCATCTAAACCTGGCATCATAACATCTAATAATATAAGATGAATTTCTTGCTTCTCAATAATATCTAGTACTTCTAATCCACTATATGCTTTAACCACCTTATAACCTTCTTTTTGTAAATGAAGCGCTATAGAATTTACAATGAGCTTATCATCATCACATACTAAAATTGTATACATTTATTTAACCTCCATCTTTCATGCTCTGTCCTTACCCTATTATCATTAAAATCATCCATACTTTTATATTGTACTCTATCAATCTTACAATTCTTATAATAGGTTTCTTACAATTCTATTCTCTTTTTAAAGTATAAATTGACCTTTTCGCTTATATACTTCACCCTTTATTTTAGCTTACTACGTTTCCTAATCTTCATCTTTTATCTTAGCTTAATATATTCTTTAACCTTCATCCTTTATCTTAACTTAATATACTCCTTAACCTTCATCCTTTATCTTAACTTAATATACTCCTTAACCTTCATCCTTTATCTTAGCTTAATATACTCCTCAACCTTTATCTTAGCTTAGTATGTTCCTTAATCTTTCTCCCTATAAAATCAATAAGCTCTCCTAAAATTAAAATGCAAAATAAACCCGGATATTTAAACGGTGTATATAAAAATATTCCTACACTTAATAATGTAAAAACTATCGTTATAATGATTTTCATACCACTTAAATCACTTGCTTCAGCCTCCATTAAATAATTTTCCATCTCTACTTCATAGTTTATACTTAACAATCTTTCAATCGCAAAAAACGCCCAAAATAAATAGGATTTTTGACTATATGTAAAAAGATACATAAGTAAAATAATAATATAAGTCGTCATTAAGATTATTATTGGAAATTCTTCTTTCTTACTTCTCATTTTTTCACCTGACCATTCTTTTAAAATACCTTTCACCCTAAATATACTATTACAATGTAAATATAATATATCATCCACTTATTCACATCCATATGATTCACATTTTATCCACAATACATAGATATTTTTTCCTCAAAACCTACTACTAAATTTAGATTAATCCACAAATTCTTTCAAACTATCAACATTTTGTGAATAACTTTCTATATTTTGTGGGTTATTTTTTATACTTATCCACACAATTAAAACACTTAGCATTTTTTACTAAGTGTTATTTTAGTTTGTTCTATCTTTTTTTTAACATACATTACTTTAAGACTCTTCTTTAAGACTTCTCTTTTAAAATTCTTTTAATTAAAAACAAACTATTATTCTTTATATTTATTTCACTTCTATCTATATTATTCTTGTTTACTTTTTAACTCAAATATTTTAATATTTCGTTCTTTAAATAAAATTTTATAATGTGTTTTTATTTTTTATTTTTTAATTGACAAATAAATAACAGACATGCTATCATCCAATTAGGTAATAAAAACAGACTATTCAGTTAGTTTTTTATTTTTTATCATAGCTTGTTAAATTTATAACAATACTAATAAGAATAAAGTCTAATACACTTACGAAATTTTAAGGGAGGCTATTTACGATGTCTGAAAACAAAAAAGTAAAAGAAGAAGCACCTCAAGTTGACGCAGCTAAAATGGTTGACGAATTAGTACAAAAAGCTAAAGTAGCTCTTGAAGAGTACATGAAACTCGATCAAGCTCAAATTGATGAAATCACTAAAGCAATGGCTCTTGCTGGTCTTTCAAATCAAATGAAACTTGCAAAAATGGCTGTTGAAGAAACAGGTCGTGGTATTTTTGAAGATAAAGTAACAAAAAATATCTTCTCTACAGAATATATTTACCACAGTATTAAACATGAAAAAACTGTTGGTGTTATTGAAGATAATATAGATGAAGGTTACATGGAAGTTGCTGAACCAGTTGGTATCGTAGCTGGTGTTACACCAACAACAAACCCAACATCTACAACAATGTTCAAATCTATTATCTGTGCTAAAACACGTAACCCAATCATCTTTGGTTTCCACCCAGCTGCTCAAAACTGTTCTCGTGAAGCTGCTATGATTGTTAGAGATGCAGCTATCAAAGCTGGTGCTCCAGAAAACTGTATCCAATGGATTGATGTTCCATCTATCGAAGCAACTAATGCTCTTATGAATCATCCAGATGTAGCTACAGTACTTGCTACAGGTGGTTCTGCAATGGTTCGCGCAGCATACTCTACTGGTAAACCTGCACTTGGTGTTGGTCCTGGTAACGTTCCTGCATTCGTAGAAAAAACAGCTAACCTTGAACAATCACTTACAGATATCATTCTTTCAAAATCATTTGATAATGGTATGATTTGTGCATCTGAACAAGCAGCTATCATCGAAGCTCCTATTTATGATAAAGCAGTAGCATTCATGAAAACTAAAGGTTGCTACTTTGCAACTAAAGAAGAAATCAAAAAACTTGAACCAGTTGTAATCGATCCAAAACGTAACATGGCTGGTCCAAACGTTGTTGGTAAATCTCCAGCAGATATCGCAGCTCAAGCTGGTATCACTATTCCTGCTGATACAAAAGTTCTTTGTGTTGAACTTGATGGTGTTGGTGAAGCTTATCCACTTTCAAGAGAAAAACTTTCTCCAGTACTTGCTATCATCAAAGCTAAAGATCCAGAAGATGGTTTCAACAAAGCTGAAGCAATGCTTGAACTTGGTGGTCTTGGTCATACAGCAGTTATCCATACAACAAACACAGAACTTGTTGATAAATATGGTGAAAGAATGAAAGCTTGCCGTATTATCGTAAACTCTCCATCTGCATTTGGTGGTATTGGTGATGTTTACAACTCACTTATGCCTTCATTAACACTTGGTTGTGGTTCTTATGGTCATAACTCTACATCTTCTAACGTTACATCACAAAACTTAATCAATAAGAAGAGAGTTGCAAAAAGGAGAATAAATATGCAATGGTTTAAAGTTCCAGAAAAGATTTACTTCGAGCCAGGCTCAGTTCAATACTTAGCTAAAATGCCAGATATTAGCCGTGCAATGATCGTAGCTGACCCAATGATGGTTAAATTAGGTTATGTTGATCGTCTTACATATCAATTAAATAAAAACTTAAACAAAGTAACAATCGAAATCTTCAGCGAAGTTGAACCAGATCCAGATTTAGTTACAGTACGTAAAGGTACAGCTGTAATGAACTCATTCAAACCAGACGTAATCATCGCTCTTGGTGGTGGTTCTGCAATGGATGCTGCTAAAGCTATGTGGTTATTCTATGAATATCCAGATTCAGACTTCGTTGGTATGGCTCAAAAATTCATGGATATCCGTAAACGTGTTTACAAATTCCCTAAAATGGGTCGCTTAGCTAAAATGGTTTCTATTCCAACAACATCTGGTACAGGTTCTGAGGTAACATCATTTGCGGTTATTTCTGATAAATCTAAAAACATGAAATACCCACTTGCTGACTACGAATTAACTCCAGACGTAGCAATCATTGACCCTGACTTCGTTATGTCAGTTCCAGCTGGTGCTACAGCAGATACAGGTCTTGATGTATTAACACATGCTATCGAAGCTTATGTATCTATCTTAGCTTCTGATTACACAGATGCTCTTGCACTTCATGCAATTAGATTAGTATTTGAATACTTACCACGTTCTTACAAAAACGGTGCTAACGATCCTGAAGCTAGACAAAAAATGCACAATGCATCTTGTATCGCAGGTATGGCATTTACTAACGCATTCCTTGGTGTATGTCACTCACTTGCTCATAAACTTGGTGGTGAATTCCACGTTGCTCATGGTCGTGCAAATGCAATTCTTTTACCACACGTTATTGAATACAATGGTGAAGTTAACCCATCTAAATTCATGGCTTGGCCAAAATATGGTAAATTTATTGCTCCAGAAAGATACCAAGATATCGCTAAAATGTTAGGTCTTCCTGCTTCTACTCCAGAAGAAGGTGTTAAATCTCTTGCTAATGCAGTAAGAAACTTAATGAAAGAACTTAACATTCCACTTACACTTAAAGAAATGAACATTGATGAAAAAGAATACAATGCAGCAACTGAAAGCTTAGCTTACAAAGCATTCGAAGATCAATGTACAACAGCTAACCCAAGACTTCCAAAAGTAACAGAGCTTCAAGAAATCTATAGAAAAGCTTACTATGGTAAATAAGAGTCATACTCTTATAAAGCTATAACCAAACAAGAGGGTACTACGACACGCCATCGTAGTACCCTCTTATTATATATAATTTAAACTTTATACTTTAAAATCTTTATACCTTAAATTGGCTTATTTGCTCTGCAATACCTTCTGTCATATTTCTAAGACCATTTGCAGATTCTCCTACCCTTTCAGATGAATTAAGCATTTCTTTAGTTGTAGCTGCTACTTCTTGTGTAGTTGCTGAAATTTCTTCACCTAACGCTGCTGAATTTTCAACTTTATCTACGATTTTTTTCTTGTCTTCATCAATCTCATATGCAAACTTAGTAATATCTTCTATTTGTTTAGCTGCTGTTTCAATATCTGCTGTAATCAGGTTATAAACTTCTACAGTATTTTCAATAATTTCTTTTTGGCCCTGCATTTCTTTCTCTAAATACTGGCTACTATCTACAATGCTTTCTGCATCTTTAGACACCCCTCTAACAATAACGCTTATATTATCTGCTAATTGTTTACATTCATCTGCTAGCTTTCTAATCTCTTCTGCTACTACCGCAAATCCTTTTCCGGCTTCTCCAGCTCTAGCAGCTTCTATTGAAGCATTTAGTGCAAGTAAATTAGTTTGACTTGCAATGCCTTCAATTAATTGTGTAATATCTGTAACTCTATTAATATCTTTATTAAGCGCTTCAATCGTTACCACAAATTCATTAAATGATTGATTCACTTCTTCTACAGATTTGCCAAGCTCAATGGCATTATTATTTCCTTTTTCTGTTTCTACGTTTGTATTGATAATTTGGGTATTAATAACATCCATACCTTTAACAATATCTTCTATTTTCTTTCCAAAAGCATTAATGCTCTCTAAAACATCTGATAACTCCATCGCTTCATTTTGTACACTAATTGCAATCTCTTGTGTTGCATTAGAAATTTCATTTGAATTAGCATAAGTACTTTTAGCAATATGGCCTAACTGTTCACCATCGTCTTTTAATTTCTCAATGTTCACCTGTAAAGTCTGAATCATATCTCCAACTGCTTTTCTCATTTCATTCATTGCCCTAGCTGCTAAACCTAATTCACTTGTTTCTTTAAGTAACTTTTCATCTATTTCTGTTTTAAAATCTCCATCTGCTAAAATATTTAAGTGACTTGTAATATTTTCTATATGATTTGTAATTTGCTTCGTAATGTAGTAATACATGATAACTAATGTCACGCCTAATAAAACTAAAGCAATTGCAATATTTCCCCTTATGGTAGCCTTTATATCTTTAGATACTATATTTCTTTCTTCTAAAACACCTATAGACCATTGTGTAAGTGGTACTTTTGCATAAGCTATGTAATATTCTTGTCCATCTGTTTCTA
>JAFOHG010000051.1 GCA_017421915.1 Cellulosilyticum sp.
ATAACATTTGTAATACCTGCAATAAATCCAATTAGAATTGGATAAGGGAAATCAAGTAATGAAGCACCTATAAACGTAATAATACCAACAATAGCAGCATCAGAAAGTTGTCCAATAATAAAGCCTCTAAATGTACGATTTGTAAGTTCAGCTATGTGTTTAAGACGTTGTTGTGTCTTTACAGAAGCAAAAACCTTAGTTGAACGTGCAATCAGCTCTAGAAGTTTATCTTTGCTTGCTAAAATATAAATGGATATAAAGAGTGTACAAATAAGATTGAATACACTAGAAGCTGTACTGCTTACAAAAGTTACAAGAGATGGTAAAAGGTCTTTTAGCATATTTACCATAGACATAATGGTATCTTGAACTTTTTTCCATAAGTTTGCATCTAAATGAATTTTTTCAATAATAGATTGAAGAAGAACTTGTAAATCATGATAATAATCTCCCGAGTTTGCAACGAAAAGATTAATACTTTCTAAAAGTTGAGGGATAAGCATTACTATAATGAATCCAATACCTAGGAAAAATAAGGTATAAGATAAAATTAAAGAAAGCGATTTTAAGAGCTTATAATTTTTTTGCTCTTTTCTAGCCTTAAATATTTTATTTAAGAAAAATACATAAGGTATATTTAAGATGTATGCTAATGCAAAGCCCCATAGAAAAGGATTAATAAGTTCTAAAAATTGACCAGCTATATTAGAGAATGTACTTAGGCGCAACAAAAAGAAATATAAAATTAAACCATAAGTAATCAGCCAAAATGGCTGTTTGAATTTTTGCATAATATCTCCTTTCAGATTAAGATAAGTTTTATTTTAAATGATTCTAAAGAAGCATACAAGATAGGAAGAGGTAATTTTACAAGAAAAGTATATTTTAAAAGTTTGAGTTCTAGAAATTGGAAGAATAGAAGAAAGGATTTTGGCTATACTAAGATTATACAAAGGGAGTTATTTAGTGAAGATAAATCATTTCTTTTGTATAAAATGTTAGGAGATGGTACCCTTGGAGAATGAAATGCAATAGCAAATTAGTTATGTAAGAGTAGTCAAAACCTAATAGGCTTAGCATGGACAACATGTTAAGGTTGCCAATTTAAAACTAGGTTTCAACTTAAATAAAACTTACCTTATCTAACAGTAAAAAAGTTAGTCATAGAAACTTTTAAGTTTCATGAACCGCTTGAGTAGTTTTTTAGTTATTGTTATAATCAAAATGCCTGTTGGGGCTACCCAAAGTTAGCGTACTGCAAAATTTTGATAGCAAGATACTAAAAGATAAAAGGTTAAGATAAGCACATAGAGTGGAACTCTATTTTATATTTGGCAAAGATAAAGGCACTGTAATAAACGGTGCCTTTATTATTTTGCAATAAATCACAATATATGATAATGAAGGTAGGAAAAGATATATTTTTTAACAAAATAATATCTTTTTTACAATAAATAGAGTAAAATTTACTTAAATCATAAAATAAAAGTCTAGAGGTGGCCTATGCAACAGGTAGTAAAGTTAGAAAATGAATTAGATGAACTTAAAAAAGTCCCCCAATATATAGACTTATTTTGTAAAGTAATGAAACAAAAATTAGGGGGAAATAGAGAGCAAGTAGAGGAGGCTATTCAAGTAGCACAAGCATACTATAAAGAAAGTGAATATCCTAATGTGTATGGAAAGCTACTTGTTTTAGAAATGGAATATCATTTATTGTATGGTATGCTCAGTGAAGCGGTTGAGTTAGGGGAGAGAGCGCTTCTTTTTTGTAAAGAGCATCAAGCTATTCATGAAATGATTCAAATAGAAAATCAATTATTAAGGGCCTATATGGAAAAGGGCTTATTTGAAAAAGCATTGACCTACATGATAGAACTTAAAAAAGAGGAAAAATATAAAGAAGAACAAATTTTACATATTCAATTTTTACTTATTACAGCTAACCTTTATATTATGGTAAAAGCTTATGCAAAAGCAGAAGTCGTATTAATACATATTAAGTCGATGGAAGAAGGGCTCACACCTAATGAACAACTTCAAGTCGATATGCTTTTATTAGAAGTTTATATAGAGCAAGATAAGCTTGAAAAAGCCATTGATTATGGTCAAAGAGCTTATAATTCAGTAAATTTATTTGATGATGAAAGTCATAAATATTTATTAGTCAAGATTTTAAGATTAAGAGCGAGATTAAATAGCAAGAGAAAGTTAAAGATGCAACCAGAGAAGGATTTTGCAGCAGCAGCGAGACTTGGTATAGAGTATAAAACAGTTTATGTCGATAATTTAGTAAGTTGGTCGGAGTATTTACTTGAGGAAATGAGTCAGGAGCTAAATCAGTTAGCTAGTCAGTCAGAGTTAACAGGGGATGAGCCACGCACTAGCCCTATGCTTTTTAGTGAAACAAAGTTAGAGGAAATACAAGAGAAGATTACTGTAGCTGTTCAAAAAGCAGAGGAAATGGAGTCGGTATATTATCTAGAAAAAGCATATAAAGTATTAGTGAAATTCTATGAGATAACGAGTCAAGAACAATTAGTTCAGGAAACATTAAAAAAAGCTTATAAATATGAGAAAGCATTACAATATGATAAGGCATTACTACAAGCCCTACCTAAAGAGACAAATCATTTGAGAGAAGAATCGGAAGTTTATCATAAAGCTTATGAAGAGCTTCAAAAGGTTACAACAATAGGCAAAGCTTTTACCAAACAGCTCACAGCGGAAAACTTGCAAGAGGTGATACAGAAAGAACTTGCCAGTGTGATAGATATAGATATGATGGGGATTGCTGTGATTCAAAATGGAAAAACACAATATACTATGTATGATTTAAAGGGGAAATGGTTATCCTTGGAGAATGATTTAGTAGAATATACATCACGTTTAGCTGAATACTGTATTCAGTATCAAACCAACCTTATCATTAATGATGGGAATTTTGAGGAGTATAGTTTAAAAACTATTAAAAATTCAGAGACAGATGTTAAATTAAATTCCATGATTGTAAGAGTGCTTAAGGTAGAAAATCAAGTGATTGGCGCTATGAGTATTGGAAGTTATAAGCAAGGAGCTTACAGTGTAAAAGATATAGAAATGGCTAAAATTATAGCCTCTTATTTAGGTCTTACCTTAAAAAATACAAGTTTATATAATGAAATGACTTACTTAACAGATCATGACTTATTAACAGGCTTACTTCATAGAAGTGTAGTTTTAAAAAATGGAGAGGCACTTTTTAAGAAAAATCATAAACAGCATAAAAATACAGCAATTATTATGCTAGATACAGATTTATTAAAGCAGATTAATAAAAAGTATGGGCATCAGTTAGGGGATGAAGTACTTAGTAAAATAGGTAAGATTATTAAAGAAAATGTACGAGAAGAGGACTATGTAGGCCGCTATGGAGGCGAAGAATTTATTGTTATCTTAAATCATTTGAGTCAAACAGAAGTGATGCAGGTTGCTGAACGTATTAAAACTAGCGTAGAAAAATTAAGTTTTGAAACAAAGAAAGACAAAAATATCAAGGTAACACTAAGTGGTGGAATTTATATCTGTAATGAATATACCTTAAACTTTGAGGATGCCATTCGTTTTGCAGACCATGCCTTATATCGTGCTAAGCTTTTAGGTAGAAATCATATTGTAAGCTATAATTTTTCAGATCGTAAATAGTATGCTATACTTAGAACAATGGGGAAAGTTAGATGTTAAAGAGAGGTAAAATTTATGTCATTTGAAAATATGAAAGAAATGAATGAGGCTATACTTCATGAGAGAAGTTGTATGATGATGTATTACTTCACACCTCAAGAAGCAAGACAAATTATGAACGTTGCTAGGATGACTGGAATTAAAGATTGTATTACTTTAAAATCAAGCCATAGCCAAAATCAAATAAGAGCTATTTTAGATAATCAATTAGAAGAAACAACAGATGAAACAGTACTAGGGTCAACTGTAAAAGAAAAAGCTATTATTTTTAATGGTATTCCATCTGCTAGAGTGAGTTTATTTATAGATGGATTAAAAAAATGCCGTATAAGAAGACCGATTATTGCAGTTGTTACTGAGCAATCTATTGAGTGGACATTAAATGATTTATTAATTAATTTATCTAATGAACGTGCAGCTATTAGTAGAGGTGAGTTTGTAGGACACGAGTAATAAACTGTATTACAAGTTGATTATTGAATATAGATTAATATTTTTACTTTCAGTAAATCTAAAGAAGGGGCTATCGTAAAATATGCGTTCAGCCTCTATTTTTATTGATGATGCTATACTTTAGTTTATAATACAATAAGATAAAAGCAGATATACTAATGAGAGTAAGATTAGGAAGACAAGAGGGTAAAAGATGAAGACATCAAGTAAGACAACAATGGATATAACAGGTTTAACAGGAACGATTGTTACTAGATGGGATACAGCTTATGAAGCATCAAGGACTATGTGGAATCGTGCTATTGAAAAGTATCCACTAGTGATTTGTTACTGTAAAAATGAAGAAGATATAAGAAATAGTATTCTTTGGGCAAGAAAGCATGATGTGTCAATACGTATTCGTTCAGGTAGACATCATTATGATGGTTATTCAATAGGAAATGACGTACTTGTTATTGATGTTAGTGAAATGAATACAATGCACATAGATGAAGAAGCAGGGCATATTACCATTTCTGGGGGCGTAAGAAATAGAGAGCTTTATGAATTTCTTGCTGAGAGAGGTTATCCTTTTCCAGGGGGAACTTGTCCACAAGTGGGGGCAGTAGGGTACACACTAGGAGGTGGCTGGGGGTACTCTGGAAGACTACTTGGTTTAGGCTGTGATGCTGTAGAGGAAATTCAGATGATCAATGCAGAAGGAGAAGTGGTCATTGCCAATGCAATAGAGAACAAAGAGCTTTTTTGGGCCCTTAAAGGCAGTGGTGGTGGTCAATTTGGCGTAGTTACACGTATACGTTTTAAACTTCCACCTAAGCGTAGTGAGGCAACACTCATTCGTATAGAGTATCATGATGTGGGCCGTGATGAGCAAATCAAAATGTTTAAGTGTTACCAAAATATCATTCAAACAGCTTGTCATGAGGTCAACTTTAAATTAGGTATGTATCATTCAAAAGATAAGGGTAGAGGGATGTTACTTTTAGGTGCTTATTACGGTAATGCTCAAGAAGCCCATCAAATTATTGCGCCATTTATTCAATTAGGTCATGAGATGGAAGTCTCTGTGAACACTATGTCTGTTATAGAAATGAATCGTTGGCTTCAGGATGCACACCCAGAATATGAAAACTATAAATCATCAGGTCGTTTTGTCAATAAAGAGCTGACAATAGAAGAGATGCACACGATCCTAGATACCATTGAGGAAAGACCTAATGGCTCAATCTATGCGGCTATATCTTGTTATGGAATGGGTGGACAAATGCGCAAAGGCTCACATCAAGATGCTTCATTTTATTATAGGGATAGCCTTTATATCTTAGGGATTCAAACTGTCTGGGAAGATAATCAATATAGTACAGTGAATAGAGAATGGTTCAAAGAACGTTTTCCACAAATTGAAGAAATGACAGCTGGCTCTTTTGTAAATTTCCCAGCAGGTGAAGTGAGGGAGTATAAGAAGGCATATTATGGTGCACACGCTGCGCGATTAGAGCAAATTAGAAAACAATATGACCCACAAGGAGTATTTACCTTTGAGCAGGGATTATAACGTATAAAAGCCCTTGCCATTTTGCACTAAGCAAATTGGCAAGGGCTTTCTTTTCCTATAACATAGCTTCTAAAGTGCTACGGATTGCTTTAATAAAGTCTTGGCTATTTAAAACAACTGGATTAGAAAGTGTAGTGATAAGGGCTAAGTCCTTAGTCATTTTACCATCCTCAATAGTTTGTAGACTTGCTTTTTCAAGTTTATCAGCAAAATCACAAAGGGCTGGAATATTGTCTAATTCACCACGTTTTCTAAGGGCACCAGTCCAAGCGAAGATAGTAGCAATTGAGTTTGTTGAAGTTTCTTCACCTTTAAGGTGTTTGTAGTAGTGGCGTTGAACAGTACCATGAGCTGCTTCATATTCATAGTATCCTTGTGGAGAAACAAGAACAGAAGTCATCATAGCAAGTGACCCAAATGCAGATGAAATCATATCACTCATTACATCACCATCATAGTTTTTACAAGCCCAGATGTAGCCACCTTCAGATTTCATAACACGTGCAACTGCATCGTCAATTAAAGTGTAGAAGTATTCAATGCCAGCTGCCTTAAATTTGTCAGCATACTCAGCATCGTAGATTTCTTGGAAAATATCTTTAAAGGTGTGGTCATATTTTTTTGAAATAGTATCTTTTGTGGCAAACCATAAGTCTTGTTTAGTATCAAGTGCATAGTTAAAACAGCTTCTTGCAAAACTTTCGATAGAACCGCAAATATTGTGTTGACCTTGAATGATGCCACTACCTGTAAAGTTATGAATAAGCTCACGTGTTTCTTCACCTTTTTCATTAGTGAAGACAAGTTCAGCCTTACCAGCAGATGGAATTTTCATTTCTGTTGCTTTATAAACATCCCCATAAGCATGTCTTGCAATAGTAATAGGTTTTTTCCATGTTTTAACGTTAGGTTCAATACCTTTTACTACGATAGGTGCTCTAAATACAGTACCATCTAAGATTGCACGAATCGTACCGTTTGGACTTTTCCACATTTCTTTTAAAGTATATTCACTCATACGTGCAGCATTAGGTGTAATGGTTGCACATTTTACTGCAACACCATATTTTTTGGTTGCTTCAGCAGAATCAATAGTTACCTGGTCATTTGTTTCATTTCTGTGTTCAAGGCCAAGATCGTAATACTCTGTCTTTAAATCAATAAAAGGAGTAAGGAGTTCATCTTTGATCATTTGCCAAAGGATTCTTGTCATTTCATCTCCATCCATCTCAACTAATGGTGTTATCATTTTAATCTTTTCCATCTATCTAACCTCCAGTTATAAAATAAGCACAAAGAATATGCTTTTTAAAACAAAAATAATGTACATGAATAAATAGTTGTTAAATTATATAATTATTTATTATATTATAGTATTATATAATAAATAATTAGAAAAGCAAAGATGAATGATTAAAAGATTGTATAAAGAAGGGGAAAAAGATAAGAACCCCAAGATGAAATGAAAGCAATAGGCCTAAGTTTCATCTTGGGGTTCTTATTTTAAAATTAATATTTATTCAATTAATGATTTTAAGGTAATAAATCTTTTAAAAGTTCATCTAAAGAAGTAACAGATTCTTTGCTTGTATAGCTAGCTTGAGCAGCTGAACTTGCTAAGAGGTCTTCTAAAGATGTATATTTTGTTCCACCATATTTTGTAATGAAATCATCAATAGCTGCACTAAATAAGGGAGAGTCTTCTTCCTTTAAAGCAATGAGCTCACGCAAAATGTCTTGAAGTTCATTATCTAATGGCGCTAAAGTGTGAGATAAATCAAGTCTTCTTTTAGTCATGCATATCACCTTATTTCCCTATTCATCCCATCCAGCTTCTTCAATAAGTTTAAGGGCATCTGCTAAAGAACCAGATAAGAAATCATCAGAAGCACTTTGAGATAATTTTTTTGTAATGACTTTTTTAGAAGTACGTTTTGGTTCTTCTGTATTTTGTTGCTTGTTTTTAGTTTTTTTACCTGAATCAGAAGTAAATCCTTTTGGATATTTATTACGTTTTTTAGTTGATGGTTTTTCTTCTACTAAAGTAGATGAAACCATTGGTTCAAGGAAAGCGTTTGTTGCTAAATTTTTAATACGACCTTTTACTAAAATAATTTCTTCAAGTTTGATTTGGAAAGTACGTTCTAAAACACGAATCATCCCTAAGTCTTTAGGTGTGATTAAACTGATAGAAGTACCTTTTTCACCATTACGTGCACTACGTCCTGCACGATGTAAGTAATCTTGAGGTGTTAGTGCTAAATCATAGTGGATAATATGTGTAATATGTGCCACATCTAGTCCACGTGCAGAAAGGTCAGATGAAAGTAAAACTTTAACTTTACCAGATTTAAACTTGGCAAGAGCATTTTTACGTTCTTCTTTAGAAAGCTTACCTGAAATAGTTGCTACTGTGAAGCCATGATAATTAAGCTTTTCAACTAAAACTTTAGTATCTGTATGCTGACTTACAAAAACAAGTGCTTTTTGTGTATTTGTTGTTTGAAGAAGCTTTTTAAGATTTTCAAATTTATCACGTCCTTCTGTTTTAAGGTAAAGGTGTGAAATAAGTGGATTTACTTCAGTTTTAGAAGCTGTTTGAAGTAATGTTGGTTCATTTAAAAATGGCTGAGCAAGCTTGCAAACTTTATCACTCATACTTGCTGAGAATAAAGTGACTTGAACGTGATGGCCAATTTGGTGAAGTAGCTTTTTAACTGTACCACTTTGAGTAGATTCTAATAAGTTATCTGCTTCATCTAAAATAACCGTTTCTAATGTTGTTACATTAATTTTCTTTTTAGAGATGAGGTCAAGAATACGACCAGGTGAACCTACAAGAATATGTGGTTTGTTTTTGAGTTTATCAATTTGTTTCTCAATGTTCATCTCACCCATTAAAATAGTGGAAGTGATAGGCATTTCACTATTTTTAGCGAGTAATTTAATTTGTTCATGAATTTGATGTGCGAGTTCATGGGTAGGGGCTAAGATGAGTGCTTGATTTGATTTTTCAGCTAAATTGATTTTTGTAAATAAAGGTAAAAGAAAGGCTAAAGTTTTTCCACTACCTGTATGAGATTCTACGATTAAGTCTTTGCCTTCTAAGAAAGCAGAATAAGTTAAAGCTTGTACAGCTGTTGGTTTTACAATGTTTTGGGCTTTTAATCCCTTTATAAGTTCATTTTTTAATTGTAATGCTTCAAAACTAGTTTGCATATTAATCTCCTTCGTATGAAGTTTATAATCGTTTTTTATTATACACCATCTATGCAAGTTCGAAAACTCTATAACTTTGTAACTTAAAGAAGAAAAAAATCATAAAATGAATTAGTTAATAGAGTGCTTCATTAAGGTGGGAAGGTATGTGTGGTGGAACTTTTAGAGTATTATTTAGAGTATTATGGTGAAGTCATTATTCAAATCATCCTATGTGTATTTTTGACAGGACTTGTAGGTTATAATCGTGAAAAAAATGCCACACCTATAGGATTACGAACACATATTTTAGTAGGGCTAAGTGCGGTGATTATTCAGATTACAGCTTTGCGCTATGCAAATGAGGGGGGCTATACAGACCATATGCGGCTTGCAGGACAATTTATAAGTGGTATTGCTTTTTTGGGAACAGGGACCATTATGAAAGAAAAAGGTTATATTAGAGGGCTTACGACTGCTTCATCTATTTTTTTTGCTGCATGTATAGGAATAACAATAGGAACAGGACTATACATAGAAGCTATTTTAGTAACATTAGTTGTTTATGCCTTATTATCAGATATTATGGGAATTAAGCAATTACTACGAACAACAGGGACAAGGACAATTACTTTAAGTATAGAGGTAACAGGAAAGTGTAAAGAGTGTGAGCAGATTATTTTAGAAAAATTAGAACAGATGGGTATTAGTATTATAGAGATAGAGATGAGGACTATTGCATTAGAGCAATCAAAAGTGGTCTTAAGGATTAGTGTAAAAGAGGATATTAGTATAAATGAAATCATGCTAGGCATTATGGAAATAGAAACAGTTTTAAAAGTGGAATTCTTACAAGGATAATTATAGAAAAATATGGATTTAAAATGGATAAATTTTGATATAAATGGTAATACTCAAAATAAGAACAAACTAAATAAATGGGAAATAAGAGCTATGTAAGCACAAGGTGCTAGATGCACTTAAAAGGAGTTTTACAGATGAAGGGAAAAGAAAAAAGCATCATATTATTATTTTGGGTTTCACTTATACTCATTCCAAGTTTTATTTATGGAGCAACTACAGTTCAAAGGATGAATCACACAGAGAGGGTTATAAGAGAGAACTAGTCCTAAGAGAAGTTATAAGTAAAGAATGTAGACTTGTAGCTTCTTTTATTCTTATATAGGTTAAAAATAGACATAAGATTAAAGAAGTAATGATTTTATGTCGTATTACTATATATGAAAGTTAAGGAAGGATGATGGTGTAAACATTACAAGGCATTATTAAGAAATAAAAAATTACATATACAAAGAGAAACAGAAGATGAGTTGATCAAATAGATATAAAGATAAGGGGATTATGACTATTAATTATATAGAGAAATAGCTTAGCAAATTAAAGGAATTGAGGAGGTGCATAATGGCCAATATTTTAGATTATATTTTATGGCGTGGTGATTTAAGTTTTGAGATGTCCCCGTTTAATGAGGTTGACAATCTGATTTTATCTAAATTAGCCTATTTAAATTTTTCTGGAATTGTAGACAAGGAAATAAGAAGAGGGGTGCCTTTATATCGAGCAGCAGAAATTTATTTTAAAGAAGAGCGTGAAAAGATTAAGAATACTGGAGATTTAATGGGAGAAAGCTTTTTTGAGTTATTAAGACTTATGGCAAATTGTAAGCGCTATCAACATTTAAAGCTTAAGATGTATGTAGAAAAGATGGATATGGAAGAAGAGAAGCAATTTGCAGCGGTTACTATTGATTTAGGAAATCGGCATTTGTATGTAGCCTATAGGGGGACAGATGATACTTTAGTAGGCTGGAAGGAAGACCTTAAAATGAGTGTAATGGATATGATACCAGCTCAAAGAGAGGCTCTGGAGTATTTAAATAAAGTGGCCATGCGTTATAGAAGCTATCGATTATATATAGGTGGACATTCAAAAGGCGGGAACTTAGCTGTTTTTTCGGCGGTACATGCGACAGAGCGCTTAAAGAATCGCATTGTACAAGTTTTTAATAACGATGGCCCTGGTTTTAAAGAGGCTCTACTAGATACCCAAGCATATAAAATGATTGCTAATCGTATTATCACTCTAGTGCCACAGTCTTCTATTATAGGGATGTTACTAGAACATGATGAAGATTATATAGTGGTACAAAGTAATCAAAAAGGTTTATTACAACATGATGGATTTAGTTGGGAGGTATGTGGTACTTCATTTATTCATCTTAAAAGTATTACAAAGCAGAGCCAGATTATAGATAGAACTGTTAAGAGGTTCTTAAGTGGGTTATCTTTAGAACAAAGGGAACAATTTACCAATATTTTATTTGATATTTTATGTAGTAATGAAAAGAAAACATTAACGGATATCAAAGGGGATAGTTGGAAATCAGTTCTTGGTATGATTAAAACCTACGATCATCTAGATAAAGAAACTAAAAAAGCAGTAATGGATACTTTAGCGTCACTTTTCACAGAGGGAATACGTAGTATTTTAGAAGTAAGAACGCCAGAGCAATGGAAAGATAAAATGCCTAAGTTTCAAAAATCTAAGATAGCAGAAGCAACTAAGAAAACAAAAGAAAATTAGATTGAAGTGTTTTGAGAGAATTACCCCCTACTCATTAAGAGTAACTCTCTTAATGAGTAGGGGGCATGTAACAATAAAAATTTCCAGTATCTAAGATAAACATATCTAAGATAAACATATCTAAGATAAACATATCTAAGATAAACATATCTAAGATAAACATATCTAAGATAAACATATCTAAGATAAACATATTTATCTTAGATAAACACAAATTAATGATGAGCTAGTAATAAACCTACCTCACGAATGACTTTGCAGGCAACAGCAGTAGAAACACCACTAGCATCATAGTGAGGAGAAAGTTCTACTATATCAGCACCAACTAAAGGTAAGTCTTTTAAAAGAATAAGTGCATCTAAAAGTTCTTTCATCGAAATACCACCTGGTTCAGGCGTGCCAGTACCAGGGAAGATAGATGGGTCTAGTACATCTAAGTCGATCGTTAAGTAGACAGGTTTACCTTTTAAAGCTTGGATAGTATCAGCTAAACCTTCTGTATCAAAGCGTCTAAGATGGGTATGAGATTTTGCCCATTCAAATTCAGTTTTAAGACCTGAGCGAATGCCGAATTGATAAATATGTCCATCACCCACTAGTTCCCAAGCACGTCTAATCACAGAAGCATGAGACAAAGGCTCTCCTAAATAATCTTCACGTAGGTCTGTATGCGCATCAAAGTGGAGAATACATAAATCAGGATATTTTTTAACTAGGGCTTTAATAACAGGTAAGCTCACAAGATGCTCTCCACCTACCATTAAAGGTTTTTTATGTGCATCTAAAATATTTGTGGCTGTTTCTTCTAATAGATCTAAAGCTCTAATAGTGTTACCAAAAGGTAAATCTACATCCCCAATATCAGCTAATGAATAATCTTCAAGGTCTAAATCTAAATAAGGAGAATAGGTTTCTAAGCCATATGAATCTGGACGAATAGCAGTAGGGGCAAAACGTGTACCAGGACGAAAACTGGTTGTACCATCAAATGGTGCACCAAATAAAATAACGTTTGCTTCTTCAAAGCTTTTATCATATCCGATAAATGTTTGTGATTGATAAGTATTAAACATGTTCAAGTCCTTCCTTTACATAGGTTGGGAGCATAAAAGCTCCTTGATGAAGTTCGGTATTATAATAACGAGTATAAAGTCCAAAGCTTTTCCAACGGTCAGCTTTTAAATCCTCAATAGGATCATATTTTTTAGATGCAAAACCAAAGAGCCAATGACCAGAAGGGTACGTTGGCATATGAAATTGGTACACCTTGGCAATTGGGAAAGTGCACTTGAGTTTTGCATGAGAGCGACGCATCTCATAAGCATCATTTTTATAATAAGGACTTTCATGCTGATTAATTAAAATACCATTATCACTTAAAATACGTTTGCAATTTTGATAAAAATCATAAGTAAAAAGGCCTTCACCTGGACCAATAGGATCTGTAGAATCTACTAAGATTAAGTCATAGCTTTGACTTGCCATGTTCTTAACAAATAGCAAGCCATCTTCAAAATAAAGATGAAGGCGGGAATCTGCATCTAACTTACAAGCTGTTTGAGGTAAGTATTCTTGACAAAGTCTTACAACACGCTCATCAATTTCTACTAAATCTACATGTTCAATTGTAGGATAGCGTAAAATTTCTCGAGCCGAACCACCATCACCTCCCCCAATAATAAGAACTCTTTTGATATCAGGATTAACAGCCATAGCTGGGTGTGTAATCATATCATGATAGATAAACTCATCTTTTTCAGTAAGCATCATAAAGTTATCTATGGCTAAGAATCTGCCAAAAGTTTCACTATCATAGAGGTCAATTTGTTGATAAATGGATTTTTCTGAGTGTAGATGCTCTGTAATTTTAATAGAAAATCGAGCATCTGCTGTATGCATTTCGGTAAACCAAAGATCCGTCATTATTTCCTCCTACTTGGTTTTACATATTATCATCATAGTCATCTAAATCAAACATAGCTTCTTTGACTTCGGTGCCATAGAAGATTTCATCCATTTCACGTTTTACTTTTTTAGAGATAATTTTAGCTTCGCCTGGATGAAGGTCTTCTTTGGTGCAGCCAAATAAATAATTATCTAGGTCAAATTGTTTGAGTTTACATTTAGTATGAAAGATATTTTCTTGATAAACATTTACATCAATCATATGATAAGTACGTCTAATATGTTCGGGAATAAAGTTTTGGATAGAGTCAATAGGATGGTCAATAAAGAGTTTATTTCCAGCAATATCTCTTGCAAAACCGCGCACACGATAATCAAGTGTCATGACATCGGCATCAAAAGAATGAATTAGATAATTTAAGGTTTTAAGTGGAGAGATTTCACCACATGTAGAAACGTCAATATCTGCCCTAAAGGTACTAATTCCTTCATAAGGATGATATTCAGGATAAGTATGTACGGTAATATGACTTTTATCTAAGTGTCCAAGTATAATCTCAGGAATCGGCCCCGGTGAAGCAGATTTGGCATCATGCTTAATTTCAGGAGTTGCACCTTCTGAAATTAAAATTGTTACACTAGCACCCTGTGGGTCATAGTCTTGTTTCGCAATATTTAATACCTTTGCCCCAATCATTTCAGTTACAGTGGTCAAGATTTGAGTAAGACGCTCAGCATTATACTGTTCATCGATATACTCAATATAAGCTTTACGATCTTCAGGCGTTTTGGTATAGCAAATATCATACATATTAAAGCTAAGTGTTTTGGTTAAATTATTAAATCCATGAAGTTTTAGGGTGTTTGAGTGTGAAATTTTCATCGTATAGCTTTTGCGTCTCCTTTACTTAAATAAATATTTTGTGAAATAATTACACAATAAAGTATACTATATTTTAAAGATTTATTAAATGATATATAAACATGGAAATAAACGCCAATTAATATTGGGTGTAGGCAGAACTTCAATCTTATGTTAATATAATATTTATCATTAAGACAGTATTTTAGTAAAACAACCAGTATTCAAGAAGAGGAAAGAGAGCTATGATAGAGAACAATAAACCTTATGCCCTTGTATTTGGGATATCTATTTATGATATTTTTGGATTTTCATATCCAACATATCGTCCATATGATTCAAACCCAGGAAAAATTAAAACATCTTGTGGTGGGGTATGTAGAAACATTGCAGAAAATATGGCACGTGTAGGTATTCCAACAAAATTCATTTCTATTTTAGGAGATGACCAACAAGGTGCAGAGATTTTACGTCAAGCAGCTAAAACAGGCTTAGATATGAGTGATTCACTTATTGTAGAAGGTGGTGCAACACCAACTTATTTAGCTATTTTGGATGAAAGTGGAGAAATGGTTTCAGCAGTAGTTGATACAAAACTTGCAAATGAATTTTCACATGAAGCATTAGATAAAAGAGCACATATTATTGAAAATGCGGAGTATATGTTCTTAGGAGCAGATAATCCACCACTTATTGAATATATTTTAGAAAAATATCAAGGAAAAACAAAATTTGTATTAGATCCAGTATCTGGTGCAAAAGCTTTACGTGTAAAACATTTACTTCATCATTTCCATACTGTTAAGCCAAATCGTCATGAAGCAGAACTTTTATGTGGATTTGAAATAAAAACACATGAAGATGCTAGAAGAGCAGGGGCTTACCTTAGAGGATTAGGTATACAAAATATCTTTATTAGTTTAGATGCAGATGGTGTATACTATAATAATGGTGAAGAAGAAGGTATTATTAAAGCATCTTGCTTAGAAATCCTTAATGTAACAGGAGCAGGAGATGCTTTTGTAGCAGGAATCGGTGCTGCCTACATGACAGGTAAAAATGTTGTCGATACTGTAAAATATGCAATTGCTATGTCAAATATCACCATTTCTGATGAAGCAACCATTCATCCAGAAATGAGTGTAAGATATGTAGAGGATTATTTAAAAACAGCTACATGGGAAGAAGTACGTTTTTAATGATTTTTTAAGGTAAGAAAAATAGGAGATATGAAAGGGTTATGCTTTTATATCTCCTATTTTTAGGTTTAAATTGAAGAAAAATTCCTAATTATATGATAAGATGAAGTATGTAGAAGCTATTTAGCTAGAAAATAGATTAAGAAGTTAGAATAAGTTTCAGTAAAGGGGAGCAGAGATGAAACAATTAAAAAAATTAGTAATGGTATTAATGGGTTCTGTTTTAATAACAAATGGGGTACAAGCAAATAGTTATTTGGCTCAAGCAGCTATCAGTCAAACAATACACAACAATAGAAATACTAATAAAGATAATAGTATAAGTAGTAAAGGAGCAGTAGCAACTAAGCCTTTTGCTAGTGGAACAAAAACGGTTAAAGGAAAAAAGGTTACCTACGTAACTATTAATATGAATGATCCAAAAGTTAAAGTAAAAATTGGGACAGCTTATCAGAAGGTAACAGCGGCAGCTTCTTTAAAAAATCTTGCTAGTAATGCAAAGACAAGTATTAATGGAACATATTTTGCTGCGTATAATGGAGATATTCCTTTACCAGATGGTACCCTTGTTAGTCAAGGGCAAGTATTACATATTACAGATATTGGTTCAACTATTGGTTTTACATCTGAGAATAAAGTACTGATTGATTTTGTTAAGACAAGAGTACAAGGCTATATTAATGGAGAAGAAGCGTGGCTTAGTTATCGTGTCAATAGACATGCCTCTGACCCTAGCACAGTAATTATTTATACACCTGAATATGGTAAAAAGGTACAAGTTCCAAGTGGATGGTCAGCAGTTGTGTGTATCGATCATAAGGTAAATAAAATTGTAACTGAATCAAGAACAGTACCTCAAAATGGCTTTTTATTAGTCACAGCTAAGCCAAATAAGTTTAATGTAGGAGATGAAGTAACCTATAAAGTAACTTATGAACCTCAAAATACAGAAGCAAGTGAGTGGGAAAAGGCGACACAGGTTTTAAGTGCAGGACCAAGTTTAGTGATTAATGGGAAAAAAACAGGTAACCCAGCTAATGAACGTTTTACAGAAGCAAAGATTTTAAATCAAGTGACACAGAGAAGTTTTATTGGTGTTAATGCCAATGGGGTGGTAACCATTGGAACAACTTCAGCAAGTGTCAGTCAATTAAAAGATATAGTAAAAGAGATGGGACTTGTAAGTGCAATGTGCTTAGATGGAGGGGCATCATCAGGACTGTATTATAATGGGAGCTACTTAACAACACCAGGACGTGCTTTAAGCAATAGCATTAATTTTTTCTATCAATAAATTAAAGTCTACAAGTTATAGGCGAACATTTCTTATTTATAAAATAAATAATATACAAGAAAGGATAAGAAAATAGAGGGGTATTATTTTAAAAGAATATTTCTATAAAAATAAGGAAATAATAAAATATTAAGATTTCATAATAAGCCCCGAAAATTGGTTAAAAAAATAGACAGAGTAAAAACAATGTTTTAAAATAAGGAGTGCTTTATGTACTAATGATATGAAAAATAAGGAGGACTTTTAAGTAAATGGTAGATTTTATAGAAATTCTTAAAGTTATATTTTTAGGAATTGTTGAAGGGATTACAGAATGGCTACCTATTAGTAGTACAGGTCATATGTTATTAGTGGATGAATTCTTAAAGTTAAATGTAAGTGATTCATTTAAAGAAATGTTTTTTGTAGTGATTCAATTAGGGGCTATTTTGGCAGTTGTACTTTTATTTTGGAATAAGATGTTTCCATTCCAATTTAAAGATAAAAGTAAACCTGTTATAAAAGCAGAGACATTTTCACTTTGGTTTAAGGTTGTTGTAGCTTGTATACCAGGAGCAGTGGTTACTTTATTATTCGATGATTATATTGAGGCGCATTTACATACCCCTGTGGTAATTGCATTAACACTTATTATTTACGGGATTGCGTTTATTTTCATTGAAGATTGGAATAAAAAACGTACACCAAGAGTAAAGAAATTAACAGATATTACTTATAAAACTGCTTTTATTATTGGACTTTTCCAAGTGCTTTCTATTATTCCAGGAACATCTCGTTCAGGTTCAACGATTATTGGAGCATTACTTATTGGTGTTTCTAGGGTAGCAGCAGCAGAATTTACATTTTTCCTTGCAGTACCTGTTATGTTTGGGTTAAGTGCAATTAAACTATTAAAATTTGGATTAGCTTTTACAGGGGCAGAGTTAATTATATTATTAGTAGGAATGGCTGTAGCCTTTATTGTTTCAGTTATTGTGATTAAATTTTTAATGAGTTATATCAAGAAGCATGACTTTAAAGTATTTGGTTGGTATAGAATTGCACTTGGTATTATAGTTTTACTTTATTTTATGGTTTTAAAATAGCATGATCTGTATAAGAGAAATTTATAATAGGAGATACTAAGGGTGCATTAAAAGTAGGGTGAGCATAAAAGTTATTTACTTTATGTTCGTCCTATTTTTTACTTTTAGAATTTTCTTGTTTTTGGTACAATGGGAAAAGAAAGGAATTCCTCTTGGAGGTGAATGAATGAAAAAAATTACTAAAATTAGTATGCAGCAAAATGGTGAGCGATATAATCTCTTTTTAGATGAGGAATTTTTCTGTGGTATTACAGAGGATACCTTAGTAAAGTTAAAACTAAAAAAAGGGATGGAAGTAGATGAAGTTGCTTTAGAAGAAATTATTACAGAGGAAAACAAAAATAAATGTTTTAACTATGCTGTTTTTTTACTAGGAAAGCGTAATTATTTCGAGAAAGCTTTAGTAGATAAATTAATTCAAAAAGAATATGAAGAAGAAGCCATTGCTTTTACAATAGAGAAGCTTTATAGCTA
>JAFOHG010000052.1 GCA_017421915.1 Cellulosilyticum sp.
AACATCAAAATTAGCTTTTTCGATTACCCCTTCAAAATATGTTTTTTCTCCAGGTGTTTTAAGCATAGCTTCCAATGACTTTTTTGTGCTATCATCGATTACCATAAATTGGATATACTTATTACCTTCAATTGGCACTGTATATATATGATTATCGCCATCCATACCTACAAGAACCATTGAAACTCCATCTTTAACCAGTTCATCATTTACCAATATTTCACTTGTTACATAATCATCAATATAACCTCTTACACATACACCTTCTTTAATATCTGCTTCTTTTAAGTCTTTAACATCTACTGCATTTATATATTTAGATGTAATAACTATACCTTTAATAACTAAAAGTAATCCTACAAGCGTAAGCAAAGCCATGACAATCATAGTTGCACTAATATGTATTCTTTTTTTCATAATCCCACCAGAACCTTCTAAAAACTTTCCCAATACTTTTAAACAATCTAATCAAATTAAATCCACCCTACACTCTTCATAAAGAAAACAAAAAATGTAACCGTAAAGGCAGACAGTAAAGTAGTTAACGCAACTATACTAGCCGTTAGTGTACCCTCGTGTCCCATATTTTTTGCCATTATATAACAGCTTGGTGTAGTTGGTGCTCCCAACATAACAAGAACTGCTGCCATCTCAGCCACTCCAAAGCCTAGCTTTGCTGCCACTGGCAAAAACACAAGTGGCTGTATCACTAACTTTATAAGTGTTGCTGTTACTGTTGGTCCAAGCATCTTTATAGCAGCTGCCCCCTTAAAGCTAGCTCCAATACATATAAGAGCTAACGGAGTAGTAAGCTTAGCTATACAATTTACAGAATCATTTATAATACTTGGAAAATCCCAATCCAAAAACGAAAACATAAAGCCTACGAACAGGCTTATAATAATAGGATTGGTACACACTCCCTTAACTGCCTGCTTCACAAGAGTTGCCAAATTTCTATCGTTATCTTTTCGATTTTCAATAGCAAGTATGACAACCGCAAAAACATTATACAAAGGCACTGCTCCAACTATCATTATAGGTCCCATGCCTACATCACCTGCCACATTTGCTATAAGAGCTATTCCAAGAACCGCTGCACTACCTCTATAAGACCCTTGCACAAACTCTCCTATAATTGATTTATCTTTTATAAATATTCGACCATAAATCCAAGTGCCTAGAATGCATATCAAAGTAACCACAAAGCAATACAATACATATTTCCCATTAAAATTCTCTTTAATATTACAATCCTTCATATCTAAGAATAAAAAGCAAGGCAACGTTACATTAAAGTTAAGCTTATTAGAAACCTTAACAAATTCATCACTTAAAAAGCCTTTATTCTTAAGCACCCATCCTACAACCATTACAATAAACAATGGCATAGTAGCACTTAGACTAAATATAAGATTATCTAGTAACATATTTCTCTCTCCTAACTGCATTTTATCTATTACAGCAGTCTTGATTATAACATTGGAGAAATTAGCAGATGCCAATTTCTCCAACTTTTTTTTAATTACTGATTTTCTTCTACCTGTATCTCTCTAATTTCCTTTGTACGGATTTCCTTACAGATTTCATCGATGAATACAGAAAGTTCCTTCTGACCCTCATCTCCAAGGTAACGGCTTCTAACTGATACCTTACCTTCCTCTTCTTCCTTCTGTCCTACTACAAGGATATAAGGCACTCTCTTAAGTCTTGCATCTCTAATCTTGAAACCAATCTTCTCTGAACGGTTATCCATCGAACAACGGATTCCGTTATTCTTAAGTTCAGCTTCTAC
>JAFOHG010000053.1 GCA_017421915.1 Cellulosilyticum sp.
AAAGATGAAAAAGAGACTTATTGCTTTGTAAATGAAGCATTTATGCAAGAGATAAGGCAAGTTAATAAGGCATTGCAGAATCAATCTAAAGAAGACATTATAGGAAAAACAATTAATGAAGTTATAGGAATAGAAGGCTCCAAAGAAATAAAAAAACAAACTCAATTTTTAGGATGCACACAAACTAAGCCTATCTATGACATTATAAATAGTGATGAGAAGGACAAAAAGGACTATATAGGACATGAGATAGAGTATAATAATGAATTTGGAGAAAAATTTATATTAGGTGGTAGAAATAGTATTAAGTTATTTAAAAAGGTGGGTAGATATATTACTGAAGAAGAGAGTAGATGCTTAGATCAAATAAGTGTGATATTGGATGATAAAGTATTAGACATTATTTGGTCTAACTTTGAAGTTGTTCAGAACCTACAAGTAGATATGGCAAAAGAACTACAAGCAAATTTAGTGGCATTAGGTATATTTACTAAAAGCAAACAAAAATGCTTGATTTCATATATTCAAGATAAAAGTTCTATAGAAAAATTGATTGTATCTATAACCCCTAGTATGCAAGAAAAGTTAAGAAAATTAGAAAAGGAAGAATGGACAGAAAAAAATAAAGCTGAAATTGAAAAGATTATTCAAAGCCTTATTATTGATTCAATAGAGGATAAGTCTAGAAGATATGAAGTTTATCCTGTTAAACGTATAGGTGGCGTATTTGGTATTATAGTAGTAGGGTTTAATAATAATGGAAATTTAAATGTAAGTTACACTATGCAATTATTCAATCGTCAACTTGCTTCACTTATTAGAGATAAGGTAATGTATTATGTCATTAAAGAACATTTAAAGCGAGAAAAAGAGATAGAAAAAGAATTGCAATGCTTAGTAGAAGCAGCTAGTGACTTGATAGTAGTGTTAGATGAAGAGGGAACGATTTTAAAGACAAATGGGGCAAGAGATATTTGGACTCAGCGTTTAGGATGGCAAACAGAAGAACTAGTAGGACATTGCTATGCGCAGTTTATTCATCCCAAAGATAGAGAAAAGAGGATGAATATAATGAATGAAATATCCACTAATAGAATCCATAAAATAGAACGAGTACTAACAAAAGATGGGAAGTATGTCTACTGTGAGTGGAATATTAATTATATAGAAGACCAAAAAATTTATATATGTACAGCAAGAGACATTAGTGAGGAGAGAGAACGAGAACTAGAAAGAAAAGCTTATAAACAGGCTAAAGAAATAGAAAAGATAAGAAATCAATTTTTTGCTAATATATCACATGAGTTTAGAACACCGCTAAACATTATCTTATCCAGTACTAAATTATTAGATAGGTATGTTATTACTAATAAAGCAGAAGAAAAAAGTGCAAATTGGTGTATAGATAAGATTCAAAATAATACGTTTAGATTATTAAAATTATCTAATAATCTTATTGATTTAACTAAGATGGATATGGGAAATACAACAGTTAACTTACAAAATAAGAATATAGTAAGTATTATCGAAGATATTACGCTTTCCGCAGTTCCTTATGCAATAAGGAAAGGAATTGATATGATTTTTAATACAGAAGAAGAGGAAATTATTTTAGCTTGTGATGAGGAAAAGATTGAACGTATTATATTAAATCTATTATCTAATGCAATTAAATTTACCCCTAAGGGAGGAAAAATTGAAGTAGAGATAGGAAGCAGAAATGACACAGCTGTAATTAAAGTAAAAGATACAGGAGTAGGTATACCAAAGGAAAAAATTAGCACTATTTTTGAAAGCTTTGTACAAGTAGATACATCTATGAGTAGAATATGTGAGGGAAGTGGTATAGGGCTTTCTATTGCTAAACAAATGGTCGAATTACATGATGGAGAAATTCAAGTAGATAGTAAGATTAATGAAGGTTCAATATTTACAGTAGAGCTTCCTATTAGAGTGGTTAATAGTAAAGAAGCAAATCGAAATAATCTTTTTGAATTAAGGGATAAGATAGAGCAAGCAAAGATTGAGTTTTCAGATATTTACTACAATCAAGATGAATGTTAAATATTTTTTAAAATAAAACGAAACTATGTGGTGATATATAAAAATCGTAAGTTACAATAGGGATATTAAACTTATGGATGGAGGGACTAGGTATGAGTAAATTCTATGTAGAATTAAAAAAAGTTGTAGACGATTCTTATGATATTGAAGTCGGAAGAAATCTATTTGATACATTAGTGAAGGATTTAAAGGGGGAATTAGGCAAAGGAATTAGTAAATATGCAATTATTACGGATTCTAATGTAAAAGCACTTTATGGAGATCAATTATATCAAAGACTTACAAATGAAGGATTTCAGGTAGATTTAATTAGTTTTCCAGCAGGGGAAAAATCAAAAGTACGAGCGACTAAAGAAATGCTAGAAGATGAAATGCTAGCAAAAGGACATCGCAGAGATAGTTGTATTATTGCAATTGGTGGTGGTGTAGTAACAGACCTTGCAGGTTTTGTTGCAGGAACTTTTGGTAGGGGTATTCCATTTATTAATTACTCAACAACCATTCTAGGTTCAGCAGATGCCTCTGTAGGTGGTAAGACAGCGGTAGATACACCACTTGCAACTAATCTAATTGGTTTAATCTATCAACCAAAGAAAGTTTATATTGATTTAGCAACTTGGGAGACTTTACCTAAGGAACAAATTAGTAATGGTTTAGCTGAAACGATTAAACATGCTTGTATTGCAGACTATGCCTTTTTTGAATTTCTGGAAGCAAATATAGAAAAACTTCTTGAGCCAGACGGAATACATCAATATGCAGAAATTTGTGAGCATATTGCAGAAAAAAATTGCAAGATTAAGTATGAGGTAGTAAAAAAAGATGAACGAGAAACAAATTTAAGACAAGTTTTAAACCTAGGTCATACCATAGGGCGTGCAATTGAGACATTAAGTGATTATAGTTTATTGCATGGAGAAGCAGTAGCTATAGGACTTGCTATGCAAGTTAAGATTGGAGAAAAGTTAAGATATATCAATCCAGAAGAAGTAAATCGTGTCATTTGTTTATTAGAAAAAGCAGGATTACCTACTAAATTACTTGATAATATGTCTACAGAAGAAGTGGTTCAAAAGCTTTATACAGATAAAAAAGTACGTAAAGGAAAAATTCGTTTTGTATTTCAAGAGGGAATCGGAAAAATTAAGCAATATGAAGATGGTAATTATGCTATTGCTTTAGAAGAAGATTTTATTAGAAAAACGATTAATGAAGTAAGATAATAATTAATTATTTAACAGATTATAGTAATACTACAAAATATAGGTGTTCTTTGGTATAATAAAAGTTAGATAAGATACTTAAAGATAAGGAGACTAGAAATGAGCTTTGATAAAGATTGCTTTTATTGTGCAAAAGATTCAAGATTAGATGATCTTATGATTAAAATATGTGATTTAGAGGTATCAACACTTTACCTATTTAAAGAACAAACTTACAGCGGTCGTTGCCTTGTAGCATACAATGGACATGTAAGTGAAATCTGTGATTTATCAGACGAAGAAAGAAATGCATACATGAAAGATGTAGCAACAGCTGCAAAAGCAATGCATAAAGCATTCAACCCAGTTAAAGTAAACTATGGTGCATATGGAGATACAATGATTCACTTACACTATCACTTAGTACCAAAATATCAAGATGGTCCAGACTTTGGTGGCGTTTTCAGAATGAACCCAAGAGAAGTTTACTTAACAGATGCAGAATATGATGCATTAGTTGCTAAAGTAAAAGAAAACTTATAATAAAAAGTTAAGGTGCTATTCGTTAAGATAGTGCCTTAACTTTTTTATTGGTTGTAGATATGCAATAAAGATTATGTTATCAATAATTTAAGTGAATTTTTTATTAAGTATTTAAATATTATTAGGTGAATTAAAGGATTAAAAAATACGAGGTGGTTGCATGAAGTATAAAGAGGCAATTATGGCTTATAAGCCAGTAAATGAACAAGAAGAAGCAGAAAAAAGAGTTATTTTACAGTATATCAATGAGTATCCACATAATATTTTACTTAGAGAAAATGAGTTTGGGCATATGACAAGTTCTGGATTTATTATGAATAAGGATTTAACAAAGGTACTTATGATTCATCATAATATTTATAATACATGGGCTTGGACAGGGGGACATGCTGATGGAGATGAAGATTTACTTTATGTAGCGATGAAAGAAGCTAAAGAAGAAACAGGTGTAGAAAAAATAGAACCACTTATGGAAGAAATCGCTTCTATTGATATTTTACCAGTATGGGGACATATGAAAAAAGGAAAGTATGTAGCTACCCACATGCACTTGTCTGTAGCTTATATCTTAATTGCAGATGAAGACCAAGCACTTCATATTAATGAAGATGAAAATAGTGGTGTGAAATGGATAGCCATTGAGGATATTGAGAAGTATAGTAATGAAACGGAGATTATCTCAATTTATCATAAGCTAATCCAAAAAGCCAAGGCGTATGTAGTACAGAAATTATCATAGATTATGGCGTATATAAAGAATAGTGATAGAGATTACAATGTGAAATTTTATACAAAATCATATAAAAATTGTTGCAATAATAGATTGGATGTAATATATTAATTGTGTAATAAAAAATGATTAATCTAATAACGAATAGATAATAGGAGGATGTTTATGTTAAGTGTTGTGGAAGGGGTTTTAAACTATTAATTAAATAGTTAACGACTGAAAAGAGAGCTTTTAAGACAATAGCCAAGCTAGGGTCTATTTGAGTTTGCTATTTTTCAGTCAGTGCTTCTGCCGAAAGATACTTAACAAAATGTTCTGGTTCAAATATATTAATCTATCTATAAAGTGACCTAGGGAAAGTGGATAGAAAAGCAGAAGCTACAAGTGATTCATTATATGAAGAACTTGTAGCTTTTATTTTTCAAACATTCTAATGGCCAACGTATTTATTTAAGAGGCCTATTTCTAATATGAGAAACTTTATATTCATGAGGTGTGTTTGCGATACTTACAACTTAATGATAGATAGAAAAAAGTGAGTGACCTATGGCATTTCTGACCTAAAAGGCAGGAGTACTATAGGTCATTTATTTTTATTATTCATTAGAAAGAATTAAAGGAGCTTAAAATACCATGAATAGAGCAAAGCAAATATTAGAATTTGGAAAGATTTTAGAAAAGCTAAGTGAGTATGCAATATCAGAAAAAGTTAAACAGCAATGCTTAGAATTAGAGATGATTTTAAATGAAAAAATCCTAAATGATAAGATTAAAGAGACAACGCAAGCAAGAAAGATTATAGATAGTTTAGGGACACCACCTATAAGTAGTATGCAAGATTTAGAGAAGATTATTAAAGAAGTTGCAATAGGCAGTATGTTAGAGCCGCAGATGCTTATCCAAGTAGCATCCTTTGCGAAGGGAACAAGGCAAATGAAACGTTATTTGCAAAGAGCAGAGTATTTAGATTTAGAATTAGCTTTCTATGGTAGAGGATTCTATGCTATGGAAGAGTTAGAAGAAGAAATCGATAGAAGTATTAGAAATAATGAGGTAAGCAGTGAAGCAAGTTCAACTCTAAAAAATATAAGAAGAAATATTGAACTTAAGAAAGAGGGAATGAAGACTAAACTTGAACGTATGATTCAAACAAAAAAAGAGTACTTGGCAGATACTTATATTATGAATCGTAATGGACATTATGTGATTGCAGTAAAGAAAGAGTATAAAAGTCAAATTCCAGGTCAATGCTTGGATACGTCTAGAACAGGAAGTACAGTCTTTATAGAGCCTAGTATATTAGGTAAGTTGCAAGAAGAACTTGCTCAGCTTGAAATAGAAGAAAGTAATGAAGTAAGGCGTATTTTATATACCCTAACAAATGATGTAGCTGCTTATTTAAATGAGTTAAGGACCAATATGGAAATGATGGAAGCACTAGATTTTGCATTTGCTAAGGGGAAATTCTCTTTTCAACTCAAAGCAAGGGAAGTGGAAATCAGTACAGAGAGACATATTGTAATTAAACAAGGTAGACATCCGCTACTTGCGTCTAATAAGTGTATTCCTCTAGATTTTGAAATTGGAAAAAAGGAAACAGGAATTGTAATTACAGGGCCTAATACAGGAGGGAAAACTGTAGCTCTTAAGACAATAGGGCTTTTATCTATGATGGCTCAATGTGGACTTCATGTACCAGTAGGAGAAGGCAGTATTTTTGCAATGCATAATCAGATTTTATGTGATATAGGAGATGGGCAAAGCATAGAAGAAAGTTTATCTACTTTTTCAGCTCATATTAAATCCGTCACAGAAATTTTAAAACTTGCTACAGATGAGAGCTTGGTACTATTAGATGAATTAGGTTCAGGAACAGACCCAAAAGAAGGCATGGGCATTGCGATTGCTATATTGGAAGCACTAAGGCAAAAATCTAGTTTATTTGTAGCAACAACACACTATCCAGAAGTTAAAACTTATGCAATAGAAACCAATGGGCTGCAAAATGCGTGTATGCAATTTGATAAAGAAACACTCATGCCAATTTATACTCTAAAAATCGGAGAGATTGGAGAAAGTTGTGCGCTTTATATTGCAGAAAAATTAGGTTTTCCCAAAGAGCTGTTACAGATTGCAAAGTCTTATGTAAATATAAATCCTAAAGGGCAGAGCTTCGAGGGAGGAGATTCAAAACCAGAAAAAGAAAATCACATAGCAAAGAATATAGCCGAAACTCAGCAAAAAAACAGCATAATTAAATCTAGCACAGAGGGTAAAGGAAGTTCAACGAAGTTAATTCGTGAAAAGAAAAAGCTAGTATCAGCTACAAAAAGCAAATTTTCTATTGGAGATAGTGTAGTTGTATTTCCACAGAAGGAAAAAGGGATTATTTTTGCCTTGCAAAATGATGAGGGAGGAGTGGGAGTTCAAATTAAAGGACGCAAAAAATGGATTAAAGCTAAACGGATTAAATTGTTAGTTCCAGCAAGCCAGCTTTATCCACCAGACTATGATTTCTCTATTATTTTTGACAGCGTTGCAAATCGTAAGGCAAGACATGATATGAATAGAAAGAAGACAGATTTAGTAGCAAGTTATGAAAATGAAGAAGAAGCTAAATGGAGAAATTAAAATGAAAAAGATTGTAGAATCAAGAGAAATATAAGTTTATTAAGTATACAAAATCTGATATACTAGGTCGTGGACACGATTTGGGTAAAAATAAATGTAAGTCTTTAAAGTAAAATAGCTACAAAGATTTATAGATGAGTGGTAATAATAAGAGGGATAGCTAAGCTTGATAAGAAGCGAAGCTATCCCTCTTATTTTATATAAATAAGTGTGTAAATTTAACTTATGATAGCTGACTTTGCCATTCTTGTAAAGTTAATACTTCACTAAAGAAAAGAGACTGTGTGATTAAGGTAGCTTCGTGAAGTTGCCTTGCAGTAATTGAACTAGCGTGACTACTTAAGTTTAAAGTACCTGTTGCATCAGATAGAAATTTAACTTTATAACCTAGGTGAGCAGCGTGTCTTGCTGTAGTATCACAACACATTTGTGTCATATAGCCAGA
>JAFOHG010000054.1 GCA_017421915.1 Cellulosilyticum sp.
AGTTTGTTGATACCCTAGTATTATGTTCCCCTATATAATAAGTAACAAGTAAGAGAAAGAAACAAATACGTGATATTTATGGAGGGGAAAAATATGTCAGCAAAAATCTTTTATCAAGAAGACTGTAATTTAAGTTTATTACAAGGAAAAACAATTGCTATTATTGGATATGGTTCACAAGGTCATGCGCATGCACTTAACCTTAAAGAATCAGGATGTAACGTTATCATTGGTCTTTATGAAGGCTCTAAATCAAAAGCTAAAGCTGAAAAACAAGGCTTTAAAGTATACAATACAGCAGAAGCAGCAAAACTTGCTGATATCATCATGATTTTAATCAATGATGAAAAACAAGCTGATTTATACAAAAATGATATCGAACCAAACCTTGAAGAAGGTAATATGTTAATGTTCGCTCACGGTTTCAACATTCACTATGGATGTATCGTACCACCAGCAAATGTTGACGTAACTATGATTGCTCCAAAAGCACCAGGTCATACAGTACGTAGCGAATACCAAGCTGGTAAAGGGACACCTTGCTTAATCGCTGTAGAACAAGATTACACAGGTAAAGCACAAGAAATGGCACTTGCTTATGCAGCAGGTATTGGTGGTGCAAGAGCTGGTGTTCTTGAAACAACATTCCGTACAGAAACAGAAACTGACCTTTTCGGTGAACAAGCAGTACTTTGTGGTGGTGTAAGTGCATTAATGCAAGCTGGTTTTGAAACATTAGTAGAAGCTGGCTATGATCCAAGAAATGCTTACTTCGAATGTATCCACGAAATGAAATTAATCGTAGACTTAATTTACCAAAGTGGTTTCGAAGGTATGAGATATTCTATCTCTAACACAGCTGAATATGGTGATTATATTACAGGACCAAAAATCATCACAGAAGAAACTAAGAAAGCTATGAAAAAAGTTCTTGCAGATATCCAAGATGGTTCATTTGCTAAAGAATTCTTACTTGATATGTCTGATGCAGGTCGTCAAGCACACTTCAAAGCTATGCGTAAACTTCATGCTGAACATCCATCAGAAAAAGTTGGAGCAGAAATCAGAAAATTATATAGCTGGAATAACGAAGAAGATAAATTTATCAATAACTAATTGATAGCTTTATAAAATCATTTAAAGTATTATTGGGGAATGTAAAATAGAGTAATGTGGGGAAACAGCCAAGCTGGTGCAAAATAGCACGAGCTTGGCTGTTTTAAGTTTTAAAAAATATAAAATGTTTTTATTGACTCATCCCTTAGAGGAGGCTATAGCATAATCTCATAAAGGAGGTTATGGTGATGATAACGTGTATTAAGGTTGAGAGTATTACAAAACAATTTAATGGTAGGAAGGTAGTAGATAACCTATCTTTTGAAGTGAGAAAACAAGAAGTGTTTGGATTGTTGGGACATAATGGGGCAGGTAAAAGTACGACTATTGAGACAATCCTTGGGTTAAAGAAAGCGGATAGTGGCAAAGCAACTATTTTGGGGATGAATCCGTTAAAGCAACGAAAACAGATATTTGAAAAAGTTGGGGTACAGCTACAAGCATCTCATTATCAAAATAACATTAGAGTAGAGGAGATTTGTCAAGAAATAACAGCCCTTTATAAAGCGCCTGTAGACTATCATCAGCTGTTAAAAAAATTTAAGTTAGAACAGTTTGAAAAGATGCCAGTGAGTAAGTTGTCAGGAGGCGAACGACAAAAATTATCTGTTGTATTAGCACTTATACCAGCACCTGAGATTGTTTTTTTAGATGAACTCACAACAGGATTAGATACAGCAGCAAGACGAGAGGTTTGGAAAACCTTAAAAGACTTAAAGAAAGAAGGAACAACTATTTTCTTAACGACTCATTATATGGAAGAAGCAGAAAGCTTATGTGACCGAATTTGTTTAATCAAAGAAGGAAAGAAGATTATAGAGGGTACCGTACAAGAGATTATAGAGCAAAGTCCTTATGAGAACTTAGAAGAAGCCTATTTATGGTTTATGGGAGAGGAGATTATATAATGAAAAGATTTTTTAAGCTTTATTGGATTGAACAAAAATTAGGCTTTCGCTGTTGTGATGGTATCATATTTGGCGTTGCAATGCCTGTAGGGATATTAGTATTAATTGCAATCATTGCAGGAGAAAAAATGGCAGGTGGTATGGGATATACTTATTTAGAAAGTGCTTTTGCCTCATTAATTGCAGTAGGAATCTGTGCGTGTGCATTTATGGGGTTACCGCTAACCATTGCAGATTATAGAGATAAAAAAATCTTAAAACATTTCTTTGTAACCCCTTGTAGCCCAACTTGGATATTAGGTGCAGTTTTAGTATGTAATTCGGTAACAGCCATTTTATCAGCTATAAGTGTAACAGCCGTAGCAGTGATTGGATTAGGGTATCAAATGAAGGGGAGTGTACTAGTCTTTATAGGGACATGGTTATTAACCCTTATTTCTATGTTAAGTATAGGTATGATGTTAGCTAGCTTATGTCAAACCATTAAATCAACCAATGCAGTAACAAGTGCTGTTTATTTTCCAATGCTCTTTTTATCAGGAGCAACTATTCCGTATGAACTTTTCCCAACAGGTTTACAAAAGGTAGCTTCAGTATTACCATTAACACAAGGTATAAAATTAATGAAAGAAGCATCAATGGGAATTCAGATGGATTCGCTTATGGGAAGAGTGATTTTATTATTAAGTATTACAGTGATTTGTAGTGTGATTTCAATTAAAACCTTTAAGTGGGAATAGGGGAGCGTTAGATATGAAAATGCATGACCAACATGATTATTGTAAAGAAGAAAAGGAACCACCAAGATTATATAAAATAGGTATGTTTGCAAATATGAATCATGTGACCATAAAGACGCTTCGTTATTATGATGAGCAGGGGCTTTTAAAACCTGCTCATGTAGAAGTGGAAAACGGATACCGTTATTATTTAGCCAGTCAAATTGCAGATTTACACCAAATATTAGCATTAAAAGATATAGGTTTTTCATTAGAAGAAATTAAGGAAATCCAAAAAGGAAGATCAGATAAAAACCTTTTGATAGCAAAGAAACAACAAATTTTAAATGAATTAGCCCGGCTAGCAGCAAAGCTTGCCAAAGTAGAAAGCTATTTAGCAGAAGATTTAGTAAATCTTTCGTCACCGGTGCTGATTAAGAAAATACCAGAAGTAATTGTAGCTACTATGGAAACAAGAGTTGCAAGCTATGATGCATTATTTGACCTGATGCCAAAGATGGGAGCTGAGATGGAACGATTAGGTTGTGTATGTTCAGAGCCAGATTATTGTTTTACACATTATCTAGAGCCAGGTTATAAAGAGGAACAAGTGTTGATAGAAACTTGTGAAGCAGTTACAGAATTAAAGGAAGATACAGAGTTAGTAAAATTTAAGGTCTTTCCAGAAGTCAAAGAAGCAGCCTGTATTTTTCATAAAGGGTCATATAGCACACTACCAAAATCTTATACTATACTCTTAAAATTTATAGAGGAAAATGGATATGAAATTGATGGCAATATTAGAGAATCTTATATAGATGGGGTATGGAATAAGGAATCAGAAGAGGAATGGCTTACAGAAATTCAGATACCAGTTTATAAAAAAGAAAGGTAAGCATAATAAAATTGCAATTAAGTTTAAAGTAAATGATAGTCTGTACAAATGAAGGGGGGTAAGATGCTTTATTTAAAAGAAGCGAACTTACAGGATATAGAGAAGGAATATGAATATATAGCACATCTTCCTAAGGATGAAAATGGGTTTATGAATCCTTATTTGGGGATAACAAGGGAAGTATTTTTAGAGGAAGTACTTCCTAAAATTATAAACTATTCAAATGGAATTGGATTACCAGAGGGATATGTAGCAGAAACCAATTTCTTTTTATGGGAGGATGAGACGATTGTAGGATTGTTTCGTATAAGACATTCTTTAAATGAGGCATTAAGAAATGGAGCAGGACATATAGGGTATGGCATACACAAAGCGTATAGAGGAAAAGGCTATGCCAGTAAAGGGTTAGCACTTATTATAGAAGAAGCTAAGAAAATCATAAAAGAAGATGAAATTTATTTGTCTGTACATAAGGATAATCTAGCATCATTAAAGGTACAAATAAAAAATGGGGCTCATATTCATCATGAAGATGATAAAGCATATTATACTAGAATAAAAATATAGAAAAATATTAAAATACACAATACTTGAAATAAATAGTGCGATGTGATATATTGTTTGCATAAGTAAATGAAATAAGACAGTTCATTAAGACCATCCTGTCTCTAAACAAAACTAGGCATAGACTATCTTGAGGATATAAAGCGCTCTAGGGCGCTTTTTTTGTTAAGGTGGCGTATTTATATGATAGCAATTGTTATGATATGAAGCGTAGAATGCACTAGTAAAACAAATCTTCAAGTTTTCTAGTGTAAATTCTATTGGTTATGGATATAGTTAAATTGATTTGGGCTACATCCATAATGCAACACGAGCAAATTTCTTCTAATAAGAGTCAATCTTTAAGTTTTTTTAGAGGCTTAAAGGTTGACTCTTATTATTTTGGAGGAAAAAATGTTTATTTTAAAAAGTGAAATTCAATTTGATATGGCACATTTTTTAAGTGGATATAAGGGGA
>JAFOHG010000009.1 GCA_017421915.1 Cellulosilyticum sp.
AAATAATTTGCTTTATAATATTCTTCCTTTAATTTAAATGTATTCGAAATATCTTTAGAAACACATACATAATAAACTAAATTATTATTTGCTCGCATAATTGTTACGGTGTTAGCTAAATAAATACGTGTACTTTCATTTAAAAAAAAGTTACTCACAAATTCAACTTTTTCCCCTTCATCAATTAGCTTTTGGATATGTTCCAATGTTTTTTCATCATCTAACTCTAAGCCTACAAACATACACATATCTTTACCTAAGATTTGATCTTTTAAACAAGCACAAGTATCAAATACAGCATTATTTGCATAAATAATTTTGCCTAAACTATTTCCTATAATAACCCAATCTTCCATTTCATTTGCCATTCTACTTAAAATATCATTCAAAGTAATTTCATTAATCTCATCAAGCTGTTGCATTTTTCACCTCTTATCCACTTCAAATATGTGAAATTTTAAAAATATTATATCATATCCCATTTTTTTATCCAATAAATAATGCTCATATGCTTGATTTTCTTAGTAACTTTACAATATTACAATACACTCGTAAATAATAAACAAGGTTACTTTTATACAAAAGTAACCTTGTTTATTATTTGTTAAATCGTATTAACTTTTCTACTATACGTGCTTTTACTCTTTCTCTATTCTCATCCATCATAATTTCCACACCTTCCCATATATCTTTAATTGCATAAATATGGAAAGTTTTATTTCTGACTGCTTCTACTACTTCTGATGCTAGCATTAATTCTTTTACATTATTTTGTGGAATCATAACACCTTCACTACCTGTTAATCCTCTTTGCTTACATACTTGATAAAATCCCTCAATTTTTTCATTAATCCCACCTACAGGCTGAATTTCTCCAAATTGATTAACCGAACCTGTCACTGCAATATTTTGATAAATAGGTGTCTCTGCTAGGCTTGATAAGATGGCATAAAGCTCTGCACTTGATGCACTATCTCCATCCACCCCTACATAACTTTGTTCAAAACAAATATTACAATTTAATGAAAGTGGTATTTCCTGAGCAAACTGATTTCCTAAAAAACCTGTAATAATATGAATTCCTTTTGTATGGATAGAACCACTTAACTTAGCCTCATTCTCAATATCTACAATACCACTTTTTCCCCTATAAGTTGTTGCTGTAATTCGTAGTGGTCTTCCAAAACTCAAATCTCCAATAGAGTAAACTGCCAACCCATTAATTTGACCAATTTTACTCCCCTTTGTATCAATTAAATAGGTTCCATCCTGTAAAGATTCATCTAACTGCTCTTTTGCCTTTCGTTCATATCGTTCTCTTTCTCTTAGACACTTTTCTATTTCTTCTTTTCCTATTTGTTCTTTAGCATATAATTGTGCTTCTCTTAATAGATCTATCATCCACTCTAAATCACTTGAAATCTTAGTAGGATGCTCCATCTTTCTACAACCATATGTTAGAATGTGTAATAAGCCTTCCACACTAAGTGGTTTAATATTTTCTTCTATTAATCGTTTCTTAATATTTCCTGCAATGTGTTCTACCTTTTGAATATTTATATCAATTGTTTCATCAAAGGCTACTCTCATCTTAAATAGCTTTTTAAAATCTTCATCATAATTTTTCAGCAGTTCATAGGTTGCATAATCTCCTATTAATATTACCTTTACCTGAATAGGAACAGGTTCTGGTTTTAATGGAGTTGTTAAAGCAATACCTATTTCTTCTGTTCCTTCAATATACATTTTTCCTGTTTTAAGCACGCTTTTCAAATGCTGCCATCTACTTTTTTTCTCTATCAAGTCTTCTATATGCAAAATAAGGTAACCCCCATTTGCCAAGTTCATCATTCCTGGTCGAATATGCAAAAAGTCACTTTGAACTGTATTATTTTCAATATCTAATAAAATTTTACCCATCAAGTCTAACTGAACATAATCCCTATCATTGATGATTGGCACACCTAACTCTTTGGGGATATTTAAGAAATTAATATCATAATGTCTAACAATTCGTTGAACCTCTTGATTTATGACGTGTATCTCTTTTCTATTTTCTTGTTGTTCATCCTCTTCACCACTCATACTTGCAAAAAGCTCCAAATGTTCAAGGAAATCTTCCGCAATACTATTAAAATAGTTTTGTAGACAAGAGTAATCTTTATAGGTTTCTTTAAGTTTTTTAATATTCTTACCTATTTCTTTTAAAACAACTTCTTCCCTTACTTCACTATATAATCTTAAGTATTCATCTTCTTTTCTTTCTAAGAATATCATGATCTCATCTGTATAGTCCTGTAACTGACTAATTTTTTCTAATATTGCCTCTTGTTCTATTTGAGGCATCTTTAAAAATACTTCCTTAGTTAGCCCTTCACCTTTTTCATTTAATGGTGCAAAACGAATTCCCTCATTTGTTTTTTTAATCTGCACATTATATCGCTCGGCTTTCTCAGCAATATCCATAAAGTATTTTTCAGTTAATTTTTCAAACTCTTCTATAAGGGTTTCTTGTCTTTGCTTAACTTCATCTTCTTCTAATAATATAGGAATATCATTTAAGATAAACGTTCGAAATTCTTCTAAATCCTCTTGTAATTGTCTTGCATCTATAGCTTTTAGCGCTACTATAAGTGGCTGTTCTGGCATATTAAAGTTATAAATATAACCAAATGCCATTGGACACTCCTTTTGACAAGCTTTTTTCTTCACTTCATCAATAACAACCTTTTCCATATAGTCATTATGCGCACCACATACATAAAGATTATAATTCCTGCTTTCTATTTGTAATCCCTGTCTTATTCTCTCTATAGCATCTTCTTGTTCTAATAACTCACTGATGCTCTGTACCTCATCAGTGTTTCGAAAAGAAAAATCAGAAGGTTGATAAGAATGATTAAGTTCATCCCACTTTAGCTCATTTATGCTATTCATAGAATCCCCCCCTCATTCTAGTATATTCTTTTTATCACCAATAATTTCATAAATATTACATATAATCGCATTTTTTCTCATAAAAAAAACACCTTATCGGTGTTTTTTATGCTAGTTTTCCCAATAACTCTTCGGAATAAATGCTAGTACAACTGGTGCTGATGAACCATTTGGCAACATGTACTCTAATGTTTTTGTTTCTCCTGCTTTAATTGTTCCTAATGATACAGCCTTAGAGGTATTGCTAATAATACTTCCAATCCTTGGTGTATTATATACCCCTTCTCCTTTCCATTTTACAGCACCTCTAAAGATGTCTGCTCTTGGATTTAAAATAATACCTGTATCTTCTGTTGCTGTAATTGTAATATAATAAGATATGCCATAATTTCCTTTATTATAGGCTTCACTACCTGTAAAGGCATCATATCCCTTAACCCATTCTTCTTGTCCGTTTCCTAGCACAAGTTTGGTTGGTTGTGAGCCATCTAAAGTTAAATTATACGTTTTACCAATACCTTTAAATGTTCCTCGTGGATGTACTGTTGGATAAAAATATTCCATATCCAGCATATTATGAAGTGTACTACCTGATGATACTGCTGCTACTGTAAAAGTTACTGGTCCCGTTGTTTTCACATCCATTAATCCCGAAATACACATTTCAGGTTGCCACTTACTTCCTGAATCATAAATATATTTTTTTTCACCTGGTTTTAATTTTATTGTTTCATTCTGACTACCAGATAAATAATCATATAATACTCTTTGCCCTAAGTGAAGCACATCTGTAACTGGCCCTCTAATTGTTTTATTTCCTAATGTTGCCTGTACAGTTTGTGCCGTTTTATTTTCTGCAATTATGACAAGTCGCTTTGTCCCATAAGTATCCTCAAATTTATTAATATGGTGAAGCAACAATCGCCCTACCCCATTAATCGAATCTCTATATAATATGCCTTCTCTTGTGACATCTTCTGGTGAGTCACTCATAATCATTGTTCCTGGAACTGTTCCTGTTGAACTAACAACTGCATCTGCATAATCACGATAATTAAAATCATCATAATTATCAATAATGTCACCTATTTTACCATTTTTAAATCGAAAACTTAACTCTTTGTCCCAAACTTCATCAGTAATCTGTACAGTTGTTTCACATACCTGACTTCTATTTCCATAAGCATCATCAAGTTCTAGTGTAATAATATATTCCCCTTCTTTAAATAGCTCTGTAGGTTTACCTAAAATAGCCTTAGAAATATCTTCATCTGCACGTCTATAAGTCCATTTTTCATTGGTAACCTTTTCCCATTCTTCATTGGTATAGTAAAACTGATATTCTATATTTTCACCTTGACCATAACTTTTCTTTGGTGTTCCAAAATATTCAATGCTTGGTGCTTCATTTCTTAAAATCTCTATTTCCCTATAAGTCCAATCACTCCATAGTCCATATTGATCCTGTACTTTTAATCCAATTCGATACTTTCCTGCCTTTGGCATTTTAAAAATATTTATAAGTTCTTTACTGGTCACAACTTGCTCATTCTGAATAACACACCATTGCTTATCTTTTAACTTATGGTTATCTGGATCATAACTAGTGCTTGTACTTGTTATCTTTTGTCCCTCTACATAACTTCTCTGTCCAAAATCAAATTCAGCAATTGGCTTATTATTAACCCCTTTATCTTTACCAACAATTGTAAGTTTCTTATTTCTATAAGTTACTGTCAAACCAAAATAATCTTTTAAGACAGTAACCGGCACATAAGTAGTCCCATTTTTTACAATAGGGCTATTGCTTAAGTTAATCGCATTCCCGTTCAAATAAGCCTTCTTACTCCAAGTCGTTACTTGCAAGATATTATTCTGTGCTTTTATCACAGCTGTTGCTGTATCTTGATGAATCTCTAACTCACCCTCTAATATTTGATCTACCACAAAGCGTAGTGGAAGATAATTTTTTCCCTCTACTGAGATTGGTGCTGCTGTTAATGTATGTATATTGTCATTCTTCTTATATGATTTTGAACCTATCGTTAACGTAAACTTATCACCAGAAACAATATATGCACTTGGGCTATTAACACTTTCAGGAGCTTCCATTGTTATAGTCGTATCTTCTTGATTCTCCTGATTTGCTTCTATACTGCTACTTTCATCCTTAGATGTATTCGTTTCCTCTGCCCATATAGCATTTCCCTGAATCACAATGGATAAAGCTAATAATGCACTTATTAAATTTTTCTTCATTGAACTCTCCTTCACCTATCATTTCTTTACCTAGTTTACACACTATCTTTAATTATAGCATATCTTGTACCAAATAAATATTTCATTCTCTTTACATTTACAGTTATCTTCTTACTAAATTAAAAAAGTTGTCCACTCGTAACTTACTGATTAAATAGAACACTATAGCCTATTCATCATTAAATTACTGGACAACTTTTTTAAAGTACCCATTCCATAATAATTGCATCCTCTAATGGATGATGATAATAACCTTTACGTACAGCAATTTCTTTAAAACCATATTTCTCATATAACCTTCTAGCTGCTGTATTACTTTTTCTTACCTCTAAATGAATAATCGTCAGTAGATATTTTTTAGCTTCTTCAAAAAGCTGTTGCATTAATGCTTCTCCTATCCCCTGCCTTCTAACCTGGGTACTCACTGCTATATTAATGACTTCGCCTTCATCTAATACATGCCATAATCCTACATATCCTACAATAACATTTTCCTGTTCTGCTACAAAATAGCTTGCTACTGCATTATTAACCTCTTGCTTAATAGATTCTAAAGACCATGGCTCACTAAAACATTCTTTACTTAATGCATAAACTGCTTCTACATCTTCCAAAGTCATTCTTCTAATGTGCATTTTTTTCACGTTCCTCTTTTTCACGCTCAGCTTGTGATTTTCTTAAATACATTGGAACAAATGTAGATGGGTCTTCACCTTTTCCTTCTTCATAAAGTTTTTCTGCGACACTTCCTAAAACACTAGCCTGTTGCATCATGCAGAAATTCGGTGCAAAAATTGCTTGACTATTTAATGTCTCTTTAATCATTTCTTTATAAACCGAAACACCATCACCTAAAAAAATAACTTTACTATCATAAGCCTTTAATTGTTCTAGATGTTCATTGATATCTGTAGCTAGATAATCAGTTAAACGTTCTAATGTATTTTCTCTCCATTTGTATACTGCTGTATAAACCTGATTTCTTCTTGCATCCATAATAGGACAAATATAATAATCTGTAAAACACATACTATGAGCAATAACATCTAATGTTGGCACGCCTATAATAGGTACTTCAAGCGATAATGCTAATGCCTTTGCCGCTGTTACACCTATCCTAAGCCCAGTAAATGAACCTGGTCCTGAAGTAACTGCTACTGCATCTATTTCATTTAAATCCATTTGAATCAACGACTTCATATGCTCTAGCATAGGCATAATAGTTTGTGAATGCGTTAACTTATCACAAATATAATATTCTCCTGCTAATTTCCCACCTTTAATGTACGCCACACTGCCTGCTACACCTGACGCATCAATTGCTAATAAATTCATTCTTCCACCTACTTTATTGTTATTTTTCTATAGTCAAAACCTTTTTCCAAATCTTTTTCTATTGTAATCCACTTTGCATCTTCTGGAATAACATCTTCCACATTATTAGCCCATTCTACAAGACATACGCCTTGTCCAAAAAAATAATCTTCATAACCAATCATCTCTAATTCATCTTCATCTTCTATACGATACATATCAAAATGATAAAGTGGCTTAGGTGCATCATATACCTGTACAATCGTAAATGTTGGACTTGTAATATGTTCTGTAATCCCTAATCCTATAGCAAATCCTTTTGAAAATACAGTCTTCCCTACTCCTAAATCACCTAATAAACAAAAAATATCTCCAGGCTTTGAAGCTTTGGCTAATGCACATCCAATCTCAAATGTCTCCTGTTCACTATGTGTTTCATAACAAATCATCTTATAACCTCTCATCTTATAGCCATACTTGTATTCGGAAAACATGTTTATGCGCCGAACCGATAATACTTTTCTCTCATTTTAATACGGCTTCTCTAAACTTTCAACCTCTTAACGTATTGTACCTTAAATATTGCCTCATTTCGTTAAATGAATACCCACTTTTCCAGCTTTAATTTTTCTTACTCTAGCTTATTAAATCTTTCCTACTTAGAAGAGAAATGATAACCTAAATATATAATCACTGGCTTGATGCCCTTTATAATCACTACACTAGCAATAGCAACTAGTGTACCTTTTACTAGATTAAATGGTATAAAAGAGTATAAAACTAAGGTCTCTTTATTCATAATGCCAGAATAAATAGTATGTCCCATTTCAATAATGGTTTCCATTGGCATAAATAATCTTGCATACATAGGTAATGTAATAAAATAATTCACTAAACCACCTACTACGGTCATTGTCACTACACCTATAGCTAGTCCTAAACCTACTTGTTTTAATCCTCTTTTTCTTTTAATAATAAGCGTTAAAGGTAAAATATATCCCAAAGATATGAGTATATTAGCTAGTTCTCCAACATAAGCTGTACTCGTTTGAAATAAAACAACTTTTAATACATTCTTTAAAATAACAATGACCACTCCTGCTAAAGGATGAACCGTTAAAATCCCTAGGATAGCAGGTAACTCACTAAAATCTAATTCTAAAAAACTTGGAAAAATTGCTGGCAATCTAATTGCACCAAATTGCATTAAAATAACTGCAATAACCGCTAGTAAAGACATTTTTATTAAATTTACTGTTGAAAATAATTTATTTTTTTGTTGCATATACTACACCTCTTATAAATTAGTTTCGCCAATAAAAAAGCAACCCATTCTTCATTTTCGGGTTGCTATAATTTGCTTAACATTCTTCTTGCTTTAATTCATTAATTAATTAATTTATTTATTCATTACTTACTAATTCATAAGGCATTGCTTTGCATTTTATAACTCTTCTACCATCCAGACTTTACTGTCGGTCTTGGAATTTCACCAAGTCAGTACTTACTCATCCGTCTTATTTCTAATGAGTATGCAGTCGCGGACTATTACCGCCGGTAGGGAATTACACCCTGCCCCGAAGAATTTGATTACTCTTTTATTAACTATGAATTAGTATAAACATGTTTACTATAAATTGCAATCTAGATTACTTTGTTAATTTCATTGTTAAGCCAATTTTGCTCCTTGCTACATCTACTGATATGACTTCTACATCTACAATATCCCCTACTTTAACTACTTCTAAAGGATGCTTAATAAACTTATGACTCATTTGAGAAATGTGTACAAGTCCATCTTGATGTACACCTATATCTACAAATGCTCCAAAGTCAACAATGTTACGAACTGTTCCTTTTAATCTCATACCTTCCTTTAAATCTTTAAGGTCTAACACCTCACTGTGTAAAATAGGCTTTGGCATATCCTCACGTGGATCACGTCCTGGTTTTTCTAAGGCTTTTACAATATCTTCAAGCGTTGGTACACCGACTTCTAATTTTTCTGCTAAGGACTCTATATTTCCAATGCGTGTGTGTAAATCCTTAAACTCACGATTTTCTAATTCTTCTTTTGTATAACCCACTTCTTTTAGAAGTGCATTAGCTACTTTATATGATTCTGGATGCACGCTTGTTGCATCTAAGAAATTCTCCCCATCTGTAATACGTAAAAAACCTGCACATTGTTCAAATACTTTTGGTCCAAGACCTTTTACTTTCTTAATCTCCGCACGTGATTTAAAAGCCCCTACTTCTTCACGATAAGCAATAATATTTTGAGAAACACTCTTCTTAATCCCTGCCACATATTGTAGTAAAGAAGAAGATGCTGTATTAATATCTACACCTACTTCATTAACTGCACTTTCTACTACTCCACCTAAAGATTCTTCTAGTCTCTTTTGATTCATATCATGTTGATATTGTCCAACTCCAATAGCTTTAGGCTCTATCTTTACAAGCTCAGCAAGTGGATCTTGCAAACGTCTTGCAATAGAAACTGCACTTCTTACACCAACATCATCATTTGGAAATTCTTCTGTCGCTAATTTAGAAGCAGAATAAACAGAAGCCCCTGCTTCATTAACAATAACATAGTGTAATTGTTTATCTATTTCTTTAATCATATCTGCTGCAAACTTTTCAGTTTCTCTTGAAGCTGTCCCATTTCCAATAGAAAGTAAATCAACATCATACTTTTTAATTAAATCTTTCAGAACTTTGCCTGCTTCTTCTGTCTTATTTTGAGGTGGTGTAGGATAAACTACTGTATTATCTAATTTCTTCCCTGTTTCATCTATAACAGCTATTTTACAACCTGTACGATATGCAGGGTCAATCCCCATTACCGTATGTCCTTTAATAGGTGCTTGCATTAAAAGTTGATATAAATTCTTCTTAAAAACTTCAATGGCTCCATCTTCTGCTTTTTGTGAAAGTTCATTACGTAAATCTCTTTCAATAGCGGGTGCAATAAGCCTTTTATAGCTATCTTCTAACATAGGTACTAAGTAATCTCTCGTTGTACACTCTTTTCTTATCACTTTTCTTTCAAGATAAGCTATAATTTCTTCTACAGGTGCCTCTATTTTTACACTTAAAGCTTTTTCATTTTCTCCACGATTAATGGCTAAAATACGATGTCCTGGAATGACACTTACTTTTTCACTATAATCATAGTACATATCAAATACAGTTTCAGCTGTTTCATCCTTTGCTTTCGTTACAATAAGACCTTTATTATAGGTAAGTTTACGTATGTAGCCTCTATAATCCGCTTCATCCGAAATGGATTCTGCTAAAATATCTTGTGCGCCTAGTAAAGCTGTTTTTATGTCTGCTACACCTTTCTCATCACTAACAAATTCTGCTGCAAGTATTTCAACATCTTTTTCTTGTCCTTCTATAAGAATTTTAGCTAATGGCTCTAATCCCTTTTCTTTTGCAATGGTAGCTCTCGTACGTTTTTTTGGACGATATGGTAAGTATAAGTCCTCTACCTCTGTGGCTGTCATTGCCTGATCAATAGCTGTTTTTAATTCCTTGGTAAGTTTGCCCTGTTCTTCGATACTTTTTATAACCTGTTCTTTACGAGATTCTAAGTTTAATAAATAAGTATAACGCTCTCCAAATTGTCTTAAAACCTCATCATTTAACCCTCCTGTGAGTTCTTTACGATAACGTGCAATGAATGGAATTGTATTACCTTCGTCTATTAACTTAATTGTATTTTCTACTTGAGATTTTTTTATTTTTAGTTCATCTTGTAATATTTGTATAATATCCATTAAGCTTCTCCTTATATTTTAAAATTTAACTAACTTCTTATCGTATCACAAATGTTTAAATATTTATAGCTTATCCCACTATATCTCTAACTTTTATCTGGTCCTTTAAAACATTAATGTATTCCTCATCTAACCATTTATCTGTGGTTAATAGACACTTTGGAAAAGTCATTTTTATATTATAATTTTCTTCATATTCGAATGCTATATTTTGCAACTCAAGTATACAAGTAACTAGTTGAAAATTTAATACTTCTGCTATCTTATTGGTTTCCTTAATATCTTCAACAGACGAATTGAGCTCTAGTAAATCTTGTATTTTATTGTGCCTTATAAGAATATAGACCTCTCCATTTTCTTCATACTTACCTAATTCTACATAAAGTTGGCTTTCCTTATCCCATTTAATAAGCAACTGAAATAATAACATAAAGCATTGCTGCATTAAACTCACATCTAAATTTTGGTAAACTTCTTCTTCTAAAGGATTAAATACAAATGAAGATTCTTGCATTTGTTCTGTAAAAGCATCAATAACGCTTTCAACTACCTCTACCAAGTTATAAGTATCATATTTAACTCTCATATAATTGCCTTGTATTTTTTGTATATCAATCATATTCTGAATGATATTCATCATCTGATTACAATCTTTTTTGATTTCTTTAACTTCTCCCAATATAACTTTATCATCTTTATAATCTAATGCTAAAATATCTAGTCCACTTCTTATAACATTAACCGGTGTTTTTAATTCATGAGATAAATTGACTATTACATTACAAGTTTCATTTTGTTTATGAATCATCTTCTCTGCTTCACTTAACGCTTCTAACTTATGATTCCAAGGGTCTAGCAAACACTTTTGGTACGTATATACTATAATACAGCAGTTCTGTATGATTTCAAACACTGCCGTACACAAGTAGTATTCATTGATTAAAATATCTAAACTTATTATTGCAAAGGATTGTAGAATCTCGAATATCAAATATAACCTACAATATGGTGTTCCCCTCCACCAATAGCATGCAATACTAGCTACGACTATACTTATCAAACTTATTTTTCCACATGCCTTACTAATATACTCCGCCGGAATAGCCATACATATAATACTTTGTATTGACATACTTAGAAGTATACTCCATTTACTCAACATATATTCTTTTTTACAAATTAATGAAACAAATATAACCATAATCCCTATAAAATCTAACATAATATAGGTTAATATTAATCTTGCTATCCGTTCTCCTTCTAAATAATGGTAATGAAAATTAATTCTAAAATAAAAATAAAAGATTAAAGCAAGTAATTTAATCATATTATTTATGGATAATACTCTAATAACCTTAGCTGGTATCACTTCAATATATTGATTAATCATAAGTTTAACTGCTACACTTATTCCAAATGCAATAATAGCTACTCCACAACTTACAAAGATACTTACAACTCCTAATATTTCTAATATCCACGCTATAATCAACATGGCTATCCCTATATAGCCAAAAATAACTACTTCTCTTCTTTCCCCCAACATACTCTCTCCTTATATACCTCTTGTTCCTTAGGTAAAACGATACTAATTAGTGTTCCTCTTCCTTCTCTACTAATGACTTGAATTTTTCCATTATGCATATCTACTAGTGATTTAACAATAGATAAGCCCAATCCACTGCCCTCTTGTTTTTCTACTGTTTTAGGCTCTACACGTTTAAATTTTTCAAAAATACTCTCTAAATAATAAGCCGGAATGCCTATACCAGAATCTTGAATGCATAAATAAATATTTCTTTTCTTCTCTGATAGTACAACTTTTATTTTTCCATTCTTCTTATTGTACTTAACTGAGTTAGAAATTAAATTTAAAATAATCCTTTCCACAGCATCCAAGTCAATATCGGCTATTATACCTTCATGTGCTGCCATATATTCTAATCGAATATTTTGTTGGCTTACATAGGTTTCTAATGACTCTACAATACCTCTTACAAATTCAGTTAAATTAACCCGCTGAAAGATTGGTAATCTACTACCTAGCTCATAAGATTTTAATTCTAAAATATCTTCAATTAACTTAAGCAATCTATTACCATTATTTCTGATTTTATCAATATATTTCTTTCCTTGTTCTTTAGAATTAACCTTAATCTGTACTTCTAATATTTTTGTTTTTGCTATAATTTTTTCTATTAAGTATTTAATCTCTTTAGTTGCTAAGACTAATATTTCTTGCTCTTTTTGTTTATTAACTGCTTCTTTCTCTTTACTTCTTACCCCATTTTCAACTTTTACCCAAGTATCCCCTAATGTAAACTCATTAATATAATTCACTACTTGTATCATAAAAGCAATTTGTAGCACATACTGCATCATTTGAATCATAAATCCCCTATTCAAAATACCTATTATTCCTAAAATACCTATTAATATTTTAATACAAAAAAGATAAATCAAATGTTTCATATGTATAGGTTGAAACGCTTTAATATATTTATAGTTTCTAATTATTGCTCCAATAATTACCATACAAATAAAGACTCTCATCCCTATCTTTACCCAGAATTGACTGAGAATAATCTTATTTATTGGTAACTGGACGAATATAAGTATACTTAGCAAAACAATAACATACAGTTGAATAACCCAAATTTTTTTGATATTAGTCTCTTCATCAATATATCTTATACTAACAGCTAACATCATGACTTGAAGAAACTCCATAATAAATTTATATAATTCATAATTAGTATTTATAATAGCTACTGGTTGAAACAAATATTGTTTCATACCTACTATAATTACTATACAAAGTTCAAATGAAGTAATTGCTATGTAATTTGCTTTATTATTAAGTTTCGTATCTATATTATTGTAAATAAGTATAATCCCACCAATACTTAAAACCATACGCAACATTTCACTTGTCAACCTTACAATAAATAATATATCCATTGCTGAGAGCTGTACCCCTATTATTAATATAAGATAAATGATACCTATATAAATTATAGTGCAAAGCTCTAAAATTTTCCCCATTTCACTTCCTCTTTCTTTAATATTCCTTAATACGGTTTATATTTTATCAATAATCTATATATTATCATTATTCTGATTATTTTTCAATTTTTCTTGGTTAACAAATATAAAAAAGTAGCTTTTTAGGGCTTTTTTTCCAAAAGCTACTTTTTTATATTTATTTTATTCAACTTTTTTCTAATATTTAATAGCGTAACTCCTCATTAATCCATACCTTAGCCCCTTCATTATCCGCTTGTAGCATTTGGACCTGCCATTTTTGATCTAGTGTATCCAAATAAGCAACCATTTCTCTTCTAAAATCTACAACATTTTTAATAACCGCTAATAAAGTTGGACCTGCACCACTTAGAAAGGTTCCTTTTGCACCATATTCTTTTGCTTTGTCTAAAATCTTATCCATGTTAGGAATAAGCTTTGAACGATAAGGTTGATGCAATCTATCTTGTGTTGCAATCTCTAAATTATCCATATCCCCATTCATCATTGAGGCTGCTAAAAGTGCTGCTCTAGAAGCATTAAACACTGCATCTTGCAAGCTTACTTCTTTAGGTAAAGCATTTCTAGCAAGCTCTGTAGATAATGTGAAATCTGGTATCATAACTGCAAAATGTAATGTATCGGGTACACGTACCTTCACATATTTCATATCACTTTCATTCATTGCACCGATTGTCATACCTCCTAATAATGCTGGTGTTGTATTATCTGGATGCCCTTCAATTTGTGCTGCCATTTGAACAAGTTCTTCTTTTGAAAAAAAACTTTGACTCATAGCATTCGCTATATGAAGTCCTGCTACAATACAAGCTGCACTACTTCCTAATCCTCTTGTATGCGGAATAGCATCCTGCTGTATTAACCTAATGCCTGGCACTGGTTTGCCAATATTATCATAGAAATAGCAAATGGTTTTATAAATCAAATTATTTTCATCCGTTGGAATATGTGGATTACCGTCTTGAATAATAATTTCTAATCCTTTTTCAATTTTTTCTGCATACACAATATTATACATAGTAAGAGCCATTCCTATACTATCAAATCCAGGTCCCATATTTGCTGTTGTTGCTGGTACTTTTACTTTAATCATTATTACTCCTCCTCTTTATTTCTCTATTATCAAGAAAAAAGACTGTCACATTTATTGCAACAGTCTTCCTTTGCTTCATTACTCTGCTAAATTAAAGATATCATGAATTGCATTCATTGCTTTGTGCATATCTTTTTTATCAATTAAAATAGAAATTTTAATTTCTGAAGTTGAAATCATATGTATATTAATATTAGAATCAAACATTGCTTCAAACATCTTAGCAGCTACACCTGCATTAGAAGTCATACCTGCACCTACCACAGATACCTTAGCAAGGTTTTCATTATAGTCAACTTGTGCTACTCCCCAACGTTCTGCATTCTCTTCAATAACTGCTTTTGCATCCTCTAATGCTGTTTCTGGAACTGTAAAAGAAATATCTTTTGTTTTATCTCTTCCTATAGATTGTAAAATAATATCTACATTAATACCTTTCTTTGCAAGTGTTGCAAAAATATCAAAAGCTTTACCTGGAGTATCCTTAATTCCAATTAATGAAATACGTGCAATTTCATCATCTCCAGCTACACCGCTAACTAACATTCTTTCCATTTTACATGCCTCCTTAACAACTGTACCTTCTGCATTCGTTAAACTAGAACGAACAACAAGTTTTACGTTATATTTTTTTGCCATCTCTACTGAGCGGTTATGAAGAACCTTAGCTCCTAAAGAGGCTAACTCTAACATTTCATTATATGTGATTTCATTTAATTTTCTTGCATTCTTAACAACTCTTGGATCTGCTGTATATACACCATCTACATCTGTATAAATTTCACAGCGATCTGCATGTAATGCTGCTGCAATAGCCACTGCAGTTGTATCAGATCCCCCTCTACCTAAAGTGGTAATATCATCAAAACGATTAATTCCTTGGAATCCTGTTACAATAACAATATTTTTAAGATCTAATTCTCTTCTTAAACGGTCTGGCTTAATTTTTTTAAATCTTGCATTTCCATAAACTGAAGTAGTTGTCATTCCTACCTGGTGTGCATTCAAAGATACACATGGATAACCAAGTTCCCCAAGTGCCATGCACATAAGTGCAACAGATTGTTGCTCCCCTGTTGCTAATAACATATCCATTTCACGCTTATTAGGGTTTGGACTAATTTCTTTAGCCTTTGCAATTAAATCATCTGTAGTATCACCTTGTGCTGAAAGAACTACTACTACTTCATTGCCTTGTTTATAAGTTTCAGCAATTCTTTTTGCTACGTTAAAAACTCTTTCTGCATTTGCTACAGAGCTTCCGCCAAATTTTTGTACGACTAACACAATGCTTCCTCCTCAAAATATATTTATAATCTATGTCAATCTGTTATGACCTGTAAAAATCAAATCTATTTTCTATTCTTGAACACGAATTTTACTAAGTACTTCTATTTCTCTCAATGCTTCTAATTTTTGTTCAAAGTGCTTTTCTTTCATAACTCTTGTTATAAAAGCATATTCATTATTTATTGCTTCTACCTCTCTAACTTCACCAAAAATTTCTTCAATTCTTGATTTAATCCCTTCATCTACCTTAGCAACTCTTACAAAATAGCCTACTCTTACATCTCCTCTAGCTTTCAGTTCAACCTTTTCACGATTCCATATTGTCATGATATTCGTTCCACTATGCTTAGCAGCATCTACAATATCTGCTACAACAGCACTAGCTGTTGGTAACTTTCCAGCTCCCTTACCATAAAACATCAAATCCCCGACCATATTTCCCTTTACCAAAATAGCATTAAATACATCGTTTACCATAGCTAATGGATGGGTCTTAGAAATTAACATAGGTGATACCCTAGCAAATACATTTTCATCTTGTTTTTGACAAGTTCCTAAAAGCTTAATCACACAGTTCATTTTTTCTGCATAAATCATATCTTCTTTTGTAATTTTTGTAATTCCTTCTGTTGGAATATCTTCAAAATTGACATGTTCCCCAAATGCCAAAGATGCTAAAATTGCAATTTTACGACAAGCATCATATCCTTCTACATCAGCTGCTGGATTTTTTTCAGCATATCCTAAATCCTGTGCTTCCTTTAAGACATCATCAAAACTTCTTCCTTCATCTTTCATTTTAGAAAGAATATAATTTGTTGTTCCATTTAAGATGCCTGTGATTTCATAAATCTCATCTGCTGTAATACTTTGATTGAGTGGCCTAATAATAGGAATTCCTCCACCAACACTGGCTTCAAATAAGAAATTTACATTATTTTTCCTGGCAATTTCTAATAATTCAGCTCCATGTAATGCTACTAATTCTTTATTAGAAGTCACATAACTTTTTCCGTTTTCTAAACATGATTTTGCAAATTTATAAGCAGGATTAATTCCCCCCATTGCTTCTGCTACGATTTCTACCTCATCATCCTCTAAAATCACATTAATATCATGTACAATAAGCTCATTTACTGGGTCATTGGGAAAGTCCCGTAGGTCTAATACATATTTAATTTCAATAGGTTTACCAGCTCTTTTTTCAATGCTATCACTATTAGAATTAATTACTTCAACAACACCACTTCCTACAGTTCCATAACCTAATAAAGCTACCTTCATCTTATCTCCTCCATTTCTTATATTTAATATTTTCCTACTCTCTTGCTAGAACCTGAATTCCATTTACTCCCTCTAACTCTTTAAGCTCTTCAATCAGTTGATCTACTCCCATTTTCATATGTGAAGTTTGTATGCAAAGATTAATAATGGCAATACCATTCATAGGAATCATTTGATTAATTGTTAAGACATTTCCACCAACAGATGCTATATAATTGAGCACATCTGATAAACGTCCTGCTTCATCCTGTAGATGAATTAATACTGTAATAGCTTGCCCTTTTCCTTTTTCATAAAAAGGAAAAATAGCTTCTTTATATTTATAAAACGAGCTGCGACTAATGCCTACTCGCTCTGTTGCTTCTTGTACTGTAAGCATCTTATTTTTTTCTAGTAAATTTTTCACCTCTACTACCTTTAAAAAAACTTCAGGTAATACATCGCCGTTTATCACATAAAAAGGATGCTTTTCTTTCATCATATTCTCCTTGTTTGTTTCTGGTGAACATTTGTTTATTTGTTACAAACTATATCACATACTTCATTACATTTCAATATAAAATACTTTATTTTTTACTATTTTATATATTTGTATAAATATTTTTTATTTTTATCTTGTTTTTCTATTAAATCGCTAAAAAAAAACAGTTTGTCTAAATAACAAACTGTTTTTTCTCTTTAATATTAGTCGTTTAGTCCCTTAGCATAGTAATCTAAGATGCACTGATAAATAGTTAATGCACATTTATCTTCAAACCCTTGACTAGTCATCATAGTACGATCTGACTCATTGTCTAGAAAACCAATTTCTATCAATATAGCTGGGGCATCTGTATACTTAGTTACATATAAATTATTAGCTTTTATACCTCTATTACGTGTTCCAAACTCTTTTACCAAGGCTTCTTGTACCATTGTGGCAAATGTCTTATTACGTGTATCAGTTGAGAGTGTATAATAAGTTTCTGTTCCTGATGCACTTGCATTTCCACTTACGGAATTAATATGTATACTAATAAATAAATCCGGTTCTATTTGATTAGAAAATTCCACCCTCTCCTGTAATTCAAAAAAAGTATCATCCTCTCTTGTTGCATACACCTGAATGTTGGGATCAGATTTTAGAACCGAAACCACTTCATTAGAAATAGCTAAGTTTAAATCTTTTTCTTTTATTTCACCATATGTTGTACCTGGATCATGTGCTCCATGTCCTGCATCTATTACTATAATTTTACTGTATTTTTCTGATGGTTTTACTACCTTTAAAAGAATATTTCCATCTTGCTCTTCTATTTTTAAAGCCTGAATTTTAGAAGTTGTTACAATAAGCTGTGTTTCATTTAGTTGATGTATCACTTCTATTTGTTTTACTCCTTCTAGTGATAACGGATACACTCCTGCTTTTAAATAAGCACTATAGTCACTATTTAAATCAATAATAATTTGATTTTGATGATAATTTTCTTTGTAAGTAATCTCAGATGCTTGCAATCCCACTAAATGTTTTAAAATAATCGTATGATCTTGTCCTAAATAAGATAAATATTCGCTATCTAAAAAATTTACCACCTCATTATTTATGTTATTTTCATTTTGAGGCTTTGCATCCTCTTTCGTTTCTATGTAAATACTAGAATCTGCTTTCGACCATTCTACATGATAACCCAATTCTTTACCAACAAACCTTAGTGGAATCATTACTTGATCATTAATCAATGTAGCTGGTATATCTAGTTGCTTATTCTCCCCATTTACCCATGCTATGTTGCTATTAATCTCTAGTATAATAAGATTATTACTATTATGTATATACAGACTTTGTTCAGAAGCATTCCATTCTACATTTGCGCCTAGATTAGGGAACACCTCATTGACTGCTACTAAAATATCATCATTTACCTCTATAACCGTCATCTCATCACACTCAATCTGCTGCCTATCTCTAAATAAATGAATAGCATGATTTGACTCAAAATAATTTTTTCCATCATAAATAAGATTGCTTTCTTCTGCACATACTACAGAGTATGATGTGCTTACAATTCCAAATACTAAAATCCACTTAAATAACTGATATTTCATGACTATCCTCCAAATTCTTTGTTATACTTAGTCTTTTCAATATTATAACAGATAATTTTTTTATTTTTTATATTATACTTATTCTTAATTTTCTGTTAATTTTAATTTAATATTATATCGAGTTATTTTACATTTTAGTGTTTTTTAAATTTACAAATTTCTTAATCTGGGATTGTATTTCCATCTAAAATTGTCTATTATATATGAGGTGTCTTAAATTATGTTAACACATGCTTTTATATAGGTGCATGTTAAAATTTCATTGATGATATAAAAAGTAATTTTAACCTAGATTACTCTTTATCATTTTATAAATCGCATTATTTGTAACAAGATGCGAGCTATACGGGTAAAAAGACGGCATCCCGTCTTTTTTTTATAAGCCCTTATAATTAAAATAAATTGTTACATAATATAGTAAAGGAGGCGAAAATATGGATTATGTAGTAGAGATGTTAGGTATTAGAAAAGAATTTCCAGGTATTGTGGCAAACGATAATGTAACACTTCAATTACAACGCGGAGAAGTACATGCCCTCCTTGGTGAAAATGGTGCTGGTAAGTCAACTCTTATGGCAATGCTTTTTGGAATGTATCAACCTGATCGTGGTACAATTAAAGTCAATGGCTCTGAAGTAAAAATCTCTAACCCAAATGTAGCTAATGACTTAGGTATCGGTATGGTTCACCAACACTTTAAACTCGTTCATAATTTCACAACAACAGAAAATATCATTTTAGGTATTGAACCAAAAAAAGGATTGTCAATTGATTTAAAATCAGCAGCAGCGCGTGTTGATGAACTTTCTAAGCGTTATGGATTAAATGTAGACCCTTATGCAAAAATTGAGGATATTTCAGTAGGTATGCAACAAAGAGTTGAAATTCTAAAAATGCTTTATCGTAATGCAGATATTCTTATTTTTGATGAACCAACTGCAGTACTAACTCCTCAAGAAATTCATGATTTAATCGAAATCATGAGAAATCTTATTAAACAAGGTAAGTCTATCATTCTTATCACTCATAAGCTTAAAGAAATTAAAGCTATTGCTAATCGATGTACAGTTATTCGTCGTGGTAAATATATTGGTACTGTTGATGTTAAAGATACATCTGAAGCAGAAATGGCTAAAATGATGGTAGGTCGTCCTGTTTCATTTAAAGTAGAAAAGTCTTCTAGTAAACCTGGAGCACCTATTTTAACTGTTGAAAATTTATCTGTTCTTAATAATAAAAAAGTATTGGGCTTAAAAGATTTTTCACTTACAGTACATTCTGGTGAAATTGTAGGTATTGCGGGTGTAGAAGGTAATGGTCAAACTGAACTTGTAGAAGCAATTACTGGACTTCGTAAAATTGAAAGCGGAAAAGTTTCTATTGAATCTGAAGATATTACTAACTACTCTATCCGCAAACGTACTTTATCAGGTATTGGACATATTCCAGAAGACCGACATAAACACGGACTTGTTTTAGACTATACTATGGAAGATAATATGATTCTTCAAGTTTATTACAAAAAACCATTTTCTAAAAACGGTATTTTAAATCGTAAAGCTATCCGTGAGTATGCTGATAAAATTATTCAAGCATTTGATGTACGTTCTGGTGAAGGTGGTGCTTCAATGGCGCGTTCACTTTCAGGTGGTAATCAGCAAAAAGGAGTAATTGGTCGAGAAATGGAACGTGAACCAAAATTACTTATTGCAGTACAACCTACACGTGGATTAGATGTAGGTTCTATCGAATATATCCACAAAAGACTTGTAGAGCATCGTGATAAAGGTTATGCCGTATTACTTGTTTCTTTAGAACTAGATGAAGTTATGAATGTGTCTGATCGTATTGCTGTTGTCAATAACGGAAATTTAGTTGGAATTGTCAATGCTGATGCAACAAATGAAAATGAAATAGGCCTTATGATGGCAGGTGTTGAAGGAGGAAAACATCATGAATAGAAAGGGTCTTGTATCCATCATCGCCACAATACTAGGGCTACTTGCAGGTGCAATTTTAATGTTCGCAACAGGACATAATGCCTTTGAAGGTTTTATGTATCTTATCCAAGGTGGAACAAAAAGTATTGAACGTATTGGAAATACTATAGCTACTGCTACCCCTCTTATTTTAACAGGTCTTTCTCTAACCTTTGCTTTTAGAACTGGTCTGTTTAATATCGGTACACCAGGTCAAATGCTTTTCGGTGGACTATGTGCAACAATTGTTTCACAAACTGTTAGTTTACCTAGACCTATTTTATTAATTGTTCTTATCCTAGTTGCTTTCCTTGGTGGTGCAATTTGGGCTGCAGTTCCTGGCATCTTAAAATCTCTTTTTAATGTGCATGAAGTTGTTTCATGTATTATGATGAACTGGATTGGCTATTGGGTTATTTATTATGTTGTACAAGATTACTTCCCAAATGGAAATAAAGCAACAGAATCTTTACCACTTGCAGACGAATTAACACTTCGTTCTGGATGGCTATCAGATTTATTTGGTGGTTCTTATATTAACTTAGGTATTATTATTGCTATTATTTCTGTTTTCCTCATTGCATTTATTCTTAATAAAACAACTTTTGGTTATGAATTAAAAGCTGTAGGCTTTAATAAAGATGCAGCTGCTTATGCAGGTATTTCAGTTAATAGAAGTGTTGTATTCTCAATGATGATTGCCGGTGGTCTTGCTGGCCTTGCTGGTCTTTCTCAATATCTAGGTGTAGCTACTAATATTCAAATTGGTGTTATGCCTTCTCAAGGTTTTGATGGTATTGCTGTTGCTCTTTTAGGTGCAACAACACCTATTGGTTCATTACTTGCTGCTTTATTCTTTGGTTTACTTTATGCAGGTCGTGGATTCATGAGTGTTATGACAGATATTCCACCAGAGATTGCAGACACTATTATTGCAACCATTATTTATTTTGCTGCTACAAGTATCTTAGTAGAACGTGTATTAGACAAAATGGCATCTAAAAAAGCAAATAAAAAAGTGACTACTTTTACTGAAACTCCTCTTATGGATAAAGATATTCAAAATACAGATAATAAAAATGAAAGTCTTGGCTTCATGCCACCTACTGATAACGAAAAGAAAGGAGAAGAATAATCATGTGGGAAACTATATTACAAATTTTTCCTTATGCGATTGCCTATACTGTTCCTCTCCTCATTGTAGCTTTAGGAGCCTTATATTGCGAACGTAGTGGTGTTGTTAATATCGGACTTGAAGGGTTAATGATTATTGGTGCTTTTGCAGGCGCTTTAACTATTTACTCACTCCAAAATCAATATGGTACAAGTGTATGGACAATTTATGTTGGCTTAGTTGTTGCCGCTATTGCTGGAGCTCTTTTTTCACTTCTTCATGCTTTTGCAAGTATTAATTTGCAGGCTAATCAAACCATCAGTGGGACTGCTATTAACTTAATGGCAACAGCTATTACTGTTTTCTTAGCTAGAAATATCACAGGTAGTGGTAACATTGTTCTTACTGTTGGTTTAGCCAAAAAGAATTTAAGTGGTCTTTCAAATATTCCAGTAATCGGATCTCTATTCTTTACAAATAGTTATGCAACTACATGGATTGTACTTCTTATTTTAATAGTACTTACTTATATTTTATATAAAACAGCTTTTGGTCTTCGCCTTCGTGCATGTGGTGAGCATCCTCATGCTGCTTCTGCTGCTGGTATTAATGTTAGCAAAATGCGCTATGTTGGTGTACTAACATCAGGTGCCTTAGCTGGACTTGGTGGTGCTATTTATCTTGTAACAATTGCTGGTGAATTTAATGGTAGCGTTGCTGGAATTGGCTTCTTAGCTTTAGCTGCTCTTATCTTTGGACAATGGAAACCATTAGGTATTCTTGCTTCAACCTTCTTCTTTGGTTTTGCAACAACTATTGCCAATGTATCTCAAGTTATTCCTAGCTTAGCTACAATTCCACCTTTAATCTTAAAGGTATTCCCATATATAGTAACATTACTTGCACTTATTATTTTCTCAAAATCAACTCAAGCACCAAAAGCTGCTGGTGAACCTTTTGATCAAGGAAAACGTTAATTTAAATATAATTTTCATTATAAGAGGCGTATATAGTTTAAAACTATATACGCCTCTTATAATTCACCCTCATATCTTCCTGTAATATAATATTTATCTTCTTCTTGTAAGTTAATCTTATATGTTTGTTTTACATTTCTACCTTCTTTAATAACAACCCTTACTAAAGGCCTTTTTATATCTGCTGAAAAGTTTCTTTCTACAATAGCTATATTTCCATCATTTAGATAAACCATTCCTCCAACTGGATAATATGCAAAACAACTTTCAATTACTTTTCTAATCCCAGGATTAATAGGTTCTCTTTGTGCAATTGCAATAGCTTCACTAATAGGTAGCCCTTTTCTATAACATCTATCAGAAATTAGAGCATGATATAAATCACATGCTGCAACTATCTTTGCTCCAATATGAAGTTCTTTACCTTTACCGAAAGGATATCCCGATTGATCTTCTCTCTCATGATGGCATAAAACAATGAGCTTTGTAATTACATTCAATTCTCTATTCTCTTTAATCATCATATAACCTACTTCTGGATGAGTTTTTATAAGGTTATATTCCTCTTCATTCAAACGACTAGGTTTATTTAAGATGTCCTTTGGCAAAATCATCTTTCCTATATCATGAATTAGTGCACCCATTACAATGCTAACTTTTTTCTCTAATCCAATCTGCATTTTATTACATACTACCTCTGTTAAAATAGCTACCGCAATACAATGCTCATATGTATAATAATCATTTGTCTTTAAGTCTTCTAACTCAATAATCAGTTCTTTGTTACCTAATTGTTCAATTAAAAAATGAGTTATCCTATTTAAGACTTGTACATCTAGTTCTAGATTATCTTTTAATTTATCAAACTCAGATTTAATATCATTCTTAATAATATTTTTTGATGTAGTATCTAAGATTTTAGTAGGTTCAATTCCTTTTGAAATCTCATCATCTACATAAACTTCTAATATATGTCTCTCTATTAATTTGCTCTTAAATACTTCCTTAAACCTGGTATCATGACGTAATAGTACTCCACCTTCACTACTTATAATATCTTGAGCAATAATGTCCCCATCCTTTAAGTGCTTCGTTAAAACAAGTCTCACACTGGCACCTCAATCCTATATAAATCTATTATTCTTAAACCCACTCTAATTTTTATGTCTCCAACTTAAATAAAATAACACATGACTTATTAAAAGTCATGTGTTATTTTGTTTATCTTTTCTTATCATTCCTTCTAGTATCTTTTTTAATACTATATCCTGAATTTTTCTTATTCATCTTACCTGATGATTTTTTGCTTGGTTGTTGACCGTTTGACTTATTACACTGTTTCCCTTTGTTCATTGGCTTACCATAGCCTAAATATTTGGCTTCTCTTGGCTTAATTAAACATTTTGGCCCATAACCAATAAGGTCTTCACGTCCCCCTTCAACTAATGCCTCATAAACAATATCATATTTCTTAGGATTACGATATTGTAATAGTGCACGTTGCATTGCTTTTTCACGTTTTGTTTTTGGCACATAAACAGGCTTCATTGTACGTGGATCTAGCCCTGTATAAAACATAGTTGTTGACAAAGTACCTGGTGTTGGATAGAAGTCTTGTACCTGCTCAGGTTGATAATGAATATCTCTTAAATACTCTGCAAGCATAATCGCATCTTTAAGGGTACTACCTGGATGGCTAGACATAAGATAAGGAATAATATATTGTTTCTTACCAAGTTGCTCATTAATTTTATAAAATTTATCACAGAATTCATCAAAGATTTTTCCTGATGGTTTACCCATATAAGCTAAAACATCCTTAGAAATATGCTCTGGTGCTACTTTTAATTGCCCACTTACATGATGCTCTACTAATTCTCTAAAAAATTCATTATTATTTTTATCTGCCATGACATAGTCATAACGAATTCCCGAACGAATAAATGCTTTCTTCACTCCTGGAATACTTCTTACTTTACGTAATAATTGTAAATACTCTTGATGATCTACGTGCATGGCTTTACATGGATTAGGTGTTAAACACTGCTTATGTTTACATGCTCCATGATCTAATTGCTTTTTACAAGCTGGCCCTCTAAAGTTAGCTGTAGGTCCACCTACATCATGAATATAGCCTTTAAAGTCTGGTAAATGTGTAATCTCTTCTGCTTCCTTAACGATAGAATCTTGACTTCTACTTGTTACAATACGTCCTTGGTGCATTGTAATCGCACAGAAAGAACAGTTTCCAAAACATCCCCTTGAACTTACTAAGCTAAATTTAACTTCTTCGATTGCTGGAATACCACCATCTTTTTCATAAATTGGATGATAGTTTTTCATATATGGTAAGCCATATACTTCATCTAATTCTTCTCTTTCAAGTGGTCTTTCTGGTTTATTCTGAACAAAATATTTTCCATTATGCTCTTGAACAAGTGTAGCACCATGCACATGATCTTGTTCTAATTCTTGCATCTGTGAAGCTAGTGCATATTTCTCTTTACTTTCACAGATTTCTTTATAAGATGGTAATAATTTATATTCATAAACTTCTTCAAGTGAATCTGCCATATAGCATGTTCCATCTAAATAACGAATATATTTTGCAGCTAGTCCATCATTTAAAGCATCTGCCACTTTTACAATTTGTTTTTCACTCATGCCATAAAGTAGTAAATCTGCACCACTATCTACTAGTATAGATTTACGTACTTTATCACTCCAATAATCATAGTGTGCAAAGCGACGTAAACTCGCTTCAATTCCACCAATAACAATATCTATGTCTTTATACGCTTCTCTAATTTTATTGCAATACACAATAGTAGCGCGATCTGGTCTAAGCCCCATCTTTCCACCTGGTGAATACATATCTTTTTCACGTAAGCGTTTACTTACCGTATAGTGATTAACCATAGGGTCCATATTCCCACCATTTACAAGAAACGCAAGTCTAGGTCTACCTAATTTCATAAAATCTGATGTATCTTTCCAATTAGGCTGTGGTATAATCCCAACCTTATAGCCCGCATGTTCTAATACTCTAGAAATAATAGCTGTTCCAAAGCTATGATGATCTACATATGCATCAGCTGTTACAAGAACAAAATCACATTGTTCCCAGCCTCTTTTTTCCATATCTTCCCTACTGATGGGTAGAAAATCTTTTTCTGTCATTTTTTCACCTACTCTTTTTTCTACTCTGTTTTTTATTATATCATCATTCTTGCCATTAGGAATACATTCTCATCATTTTTTCCACATATTTCTTGAGTAATTTTTTCTTTATTTTCCCATACTATAACCAAATTTTAATATTAGGTGATGCGGATGCAATTGATACGTTCTATATTTTTCTATTTTATTATGTATAGTTTTTTGGGTTGGATGATTGAAGGATTTTTTAATTTATCTACTAAAGGGCACTTTATTAAACCAAATTTCTTACTTCTTCCAGTAAAACCTATGTATGGTATTGCTGCTACTCTACTTATTTTAATTAAAGATGTAATACCTTTTGAACTTTTTTTAATAGCAGCTTTTATTATTCCTTCTTTAGTAGAATATTTAAGTGCTTATCTACTTGCCCATGTTTTTCATTTAAAGTATTGGGATTATAGTCACTGTAACTACCAACTGTCTGGGTATATTTGTCTTAGATTTTCTATCTATTGGCTTATTCTTTCTCTAGTTCTTACTTATGGTCTACAACCTTTTATTGCACTTCTTTATCAAAATATTAGCTGGTTATGGTATTATTTCTTTCCTGTTAGCCTATTTATTTTCTTAATAGACTTTTCTTTAACTATACGACTAAAGAAATGTACAATTTACTAATCAACAACCTCATTAGAATCAAAAAGGATGTATTTAAGAAACTTTTTACTTTCTTAAATACATCCTTTTTTCTAACTACTGTAGGATCATCATATTACCAGTATTCTTAGTATTTATTCACAGTACTGTCTAAGTATCATATAGGCTTTAATATCTGTTTTATGCCCACTCGCTAAAATAGCTTTTGCTTCTTCTTTGGAAATAAGCATTGGCTCTATGTCCTCATCTGCCTCCATATAGGCTGTAGATAATGTTCCTTTACATTTGCAATAAACTAATGCAACAGATTCATCTGTCATTCCAGCAGATAGATAAACCTTATCCACACTCTTTTCCTCATCAATCGCTACTAATTCTAACCCTGTTTCTTCCTTAAGCTCACGTGCTACAGATTCTTTATAATCTTCTCCTGCATCAATAAGTCCTGCTGGTAATTCATAAACATAATCATTTAAAGGCACTCGATATTGTCTAATCAGTACTAATTTTCCTGTTTCTATATGTTCTGCTACCAATAATACGGCATCCGCTTTATCTTCTTCTCCTTCAAAATACTGCCTTCTAATTGTTTCATCATCTTTTCTAGTAACGATAAACCAATTGCCTTCATCACCACATTTATTCTCATAAATGGCATGATAAAAATTTAAAAACTTTGTCTGACTTAAGCTTATTAATTCCTTAATTCTATTCTTTTTCATTTAAATACTCCCCTTCTATAGAACTATTTATTCTTCTATTATTGAGTCTCTTCTCCATACTATCCCTTAACATTATCTAAAGCCTGTCTTTCTTCTTCATATGTATATGTTAAACTTAGCTCTTCTAACAACAAAACTTTTTGTTCATTTTATTTCTCTAATAGTTTATCATAACTAAGAAAAAATAACTATGTTTCTTTATAGCTAGTCTTATTTCTTAATTAACCTTAATACTGAAGCTTTAACCTAGATCTTCTATCTACATAAATAAGGTGTAACCTTCTTCATTAAACTCAAGAAAGTTACACCTTATTGATTTCTTCTTTATTTTATTCTTCAATTGCTTGTAGGTGTTTAAGTGAAAAATCTAAAATAGGTGCTGAATGAGTTAAAGCCCCACAAGATACATAATCCACTCCTATTGCAGCAATCTCTTTTAATCTTGCCTTATTAACATTTCCTGAGCATTCTGTTTCTGCTCTTCCATTAATCATGCACACAGCTTCTTTCATAGTATTATTATCCATATTATCTAACATAATAATATCTGCTCCAGCTTCTAGTGCTTCCTCTACCATTTGTAAATTTTCTACCTCTACTTCTATTTTTCTTACAAAAGGTGCGTAAGCTTTACAAGCTTCTATAGCTTGTGTAATACCACCAGCTGCTCCAATATGATTATCTTTAATAAGAACGCCATCTGATAAATTAAAGCGATGGTTTGTTCCTCCCCCTACTTTTACTGCATATTTTTCAAAAATACGCATTCCTGGTGTTGTTTTTCTAGTATCTAAAAGCCTTGTTTTAGTTCCTTTTAGCTCTTCTACTAATTCATGAGTAAAAGTCGCAATCCCACTCATACGCTGTAAATAATTAAGTGCAGTACGTTCAGCAGATAATAAAACACGAATATCTCCCTCTAATCTAGCAATCTGCTCACCTTTTACTATAGCATCTCCATCTTTATATTTTGTTTCCATTTTGATACTACCCATAAGCTCAAAAGTTCTTTTAAATACATCAAGACCCGCTAAAATCCCAGACTCCTTACATATAAGACGAACTTCTCCTAATTTTTCTTCTTTCATAACTGCCATCGTTGTTACATCTTCATATGTAATATCTTCTCTTAACGCTTGTAAAATATGATTATCTACATTTATATTCTTCATGACACCACTTTGCATAAAAATTTTCATCTCCTTGTTTTATTGCCTGTAATAATAAGTTTTTATTCATGGCTCTTACTTCATCCAATGAATGTTTAAAGATTGCCATTTCACCTGTAAATATAGCCTTTGTATTTTTAACCATTCCACTTCTTAGATATTTTATAATGTCCTCTGCTGCACGCTTTGAAAAAACTAAGGCCTCTAATAAAGAATTGCTCGCTAAGCGATTTGCACCATGTACACCTGTACAACTTGTTTCCCCTACTGCATATAACCCCTTTACACTTGTCCTACTGTCTAAATCTACCTTAATCCCCCCCATAAAATAGTGCTGTGCTGGTGTAACAGGTATATCATCTCTTGTTAAGTCGTATCCTTCTTCCATACAGGCTTTATAAATATTAGGAAAACGTTCTTCAATATATTTTCTATTTAAATGTTTAACACTTAAATAAACATGGTCTGTATGAAACTTATTCATCTCTTCTCCAATAATATTAGAAACTATATCTCGAGGTAATAATTCATCTACAAAACGTTCCTTATGCTCATTTAATAGATAAGCTCCTTCTCCTCTTACTGCTTCTGAGATCAAAAAGCGTTTTCCCTTTTTATGGCTATATAGCGTTGTTGGGTGAATTTGAATGTAATGAATATTTTCTACTTCTATATGATGTTTAAGCGCCAATGCAACACTATCTCCTGTAATATGTGAAAAATTAGTACTTGCATTAAAAATTCCCCCAATACCTCCTGTAGCTAGTACAACTACCTTAGAAAAAATAGGTTGATAGTTTCCTTTATAATTTACAATAATCCCATTCACTTCCTGCATAGACTTTATCAACTCTACCATTTCACAGTATTCTACCATTTCAATATTACTTCTTTTCTTTGCTGCTTCTAAAAGTCTAGTTGTAATCTCTTTTCCCGTTATATCTTCATGATGCAAAATACGATTTGTACTATGTGCAGCTTCTTTTGTATAAATCAGTTCTCCATCTTTTTCATCAAAAGCTACTTTATACTGTATGAGCTCATTAATCACTTCTCTCGAAGAAGTAATCATCAATTCTACTGCCTTACGATCATTTTCATATTTTCCTGCTTTTAATGTATCTTCTACGTAACTTGGAAAGTCCTCCTTATTTTTTAAAACACATATCCCACCTTGAGCTAAATAAGAATCACTATTTTCTAGTTCATCCTTGGTAATCATTAAAATATGCATGTTTTCAGGTAAATGTAATGCACAGAAAAGTCCAGAAACACCCGTTCCTACGATAATGACATCATATTTATCTTTCATCTTATTCACCTAACTCGTGCATTTTTATAAGTGCACATTCTGCCTTTCTAGCTATACTCTCCTCTACCTGCATATCTTTAATGACATCACTACAGTCTACTCCATCTTCTTGCTTCATCTCATCTGCATAAACTAATGCTTCATAGACGTTCTTTAAAGTTATTCGTTTCATGTTAGGACAAATAAATTGCTCACCTACTGAGAAAAACTGCTTATTAGGATTTTTCTTTCTTAATTCATGAAGCACACCTACCTCAGTACAAATAATAAATTCTAGCTTTGAGCTATTAGTTGCATAATTAATCATTCCTGCCGTACTACCTATATAATCTGCTTGCTCTGTAATATCCGCTGGACACTCTGGATGAACCAATACTTCAGCTAAAGGATGTCTCTTTCTTTGTTCTTCTAGTTCTTGTTTTGTAATATTTGTATGTACATGGCAAAATCCATCATTAAATATAAAATGCTTTTCTGGTAATTGTTTTGCTAAGTGTCGTCCTAAATGCTGATCTGGAATAAAGAAAATATTCTTCTGTTTCAGCTTGCTCACAATATGATATGCATTAGAAGAAGTTACAATAACATCTGCATGTGCCTTAATTTGGGCACTTGAATTAATATAGCAGACTACTGCTAAGTCTTCATATTGCGCTTTAACCTCTTCAATTTTTTTAATGTCTATCATATGTGCCATTGGACAATCTGAATATTTATTAGGCATTATAATCCTTTTTTGAGGACTTAAAATCTTAGCACTTTCTCCCATAAAAGCTACTCCACAAAAAATAATAAGATTTTCCTCTCTTTGCTTACATATCTTACTTAAGTAATAAGAATCTCCCACATAATCTGCTATCTCTTGTATCTCATCTTCTACATAATAGTGAGCTACTATAAGAGCATGCTTTTTTTCCTTTAATTGTTTAATCTTTTGAACTAAATCTTGCTGATCCATATTTTCGCCTCACTTAATAGTTATAATATTGTTTTTTAATATATCATATTTCTTTACAGTAATCAACACATATGACAAGACATATTGTGACAAAAAAATGCCTCAAGACTATAAACTAGTTTTGAGGCACTTTCTTTTATCTATTTGATTCATCAATCTATTTAGTCATACTTACTACTGAGCCTTGATATTTTTCATCAATGAAGTCTGCAATTTCTTTACTTTGTAGTACTTCAACTAAAGCTTTAATATCTTCTCTTCCTTCATCCCCTTCACGTACAACTAATATGTTTGCATACGTTTGGGCTGCTGCAGAGTCTGCTTCTTCTTTTGCTAAAGCCTCACTTACCTTTAAATCACCTTGAAGTGCATAATTTCCATTAATTACAGCAAAATCTACATCTTGTAATGTACGTACAAGTTGAGCAGCATCAATTTCTACAATATCGATATCGTATGGATTTTTTATAATATCTTTTTTAGTAGCTGCAAGACCTGCTTCAGGCTTTAATTTAATAAGACCTTGTTCCTCAAGAAGAAGTAAAGCTCTTGCTTCATTTGTTGTGTCATTTGGAACAGCTATTTTTGCTTTCTTTTTAATATCGGCTAAAGAATCTGATTTCCCTGCATAAATACCAAGTGGCTCATAGTGAATACCTGCAACAGATACTAAATGTGTCCCATTATTTTTATTAAAATCATCTAAGTAAGGTTGGTGTTGAAAATAGTTAGCATCTAGCTCTTTATTTTCTAGTGATGTATTTGGAATAACATAATCCGAAAACTCTTTAATTTCTAATTCATATCCCTTTTCTTGTAGTAAAGGCTTAGCTACTTCTAGAATTTCAGCATGTGGTGAAGTAGATGCTCCTACTACAATTTTTCCACCTGCTGGCTCACCTTCTGCTGCTGTACTTGTTGTTGTACTTGTTGATGTACTCCCACATCCTGTTAAAAGTGAAAATGATAAAACAGATACTAAACCTAATGTAAATATTTTTTTCATACTCTATCCCTCCATTAATTTTTATAAATATATTATTTTATTACTTTCTCTTATCTTGTTTACTTGCAATTTTCATACCTATTCCTTGAAGGACTTGAACAATTACCACAAGTAAAACAACTGTAACAAACATAACATCTGTTTGATATCTATTGTAACCATAACGAATAGCGATATCTCCTAATCCCCCTCCGCTAGTAAATCCTGCCATTGCTGAATACCCTAAGATAGTTGTTGATGAAATAGCTGCACCTACCCAAAGTGAAGGTTTTGTTTCTGGTAACATAACTTTCCAAATAATTTGAAGCGGAGAAGCCCCCATAGATAGTGCTGCTTCTATTACCCCTTTATCTAATTCTTTAATAGATGACTCTACCATTCTTCCTATAAAAGGTGCTGCTGCCACAACTAATGGTACAATAGTTGCTGTTGAACCTATTGCTGTACCCACTATTGCTCTCGTAAGTGGTTGAATAAATACTAGTAAAATAAGAAACGGTACAGAACGTGTAATATTAACAATAATATTTAAGATACTATTTACCCACTTGTTTGGTAGTAAACTCTCTTTTTCTGTTACTACTAGCGCAATTCCTAATGGTAACCCTATGACATATGCTAATAATGTAGAAAATAAGGTCATATAAAGCGTTTCCCCTATTCCTTTTCCTAGCATTTCAAACATTGTACTATCCCACATAATCATAAACCTCCTCTACTATAAGATTTTTCGCTCTTAAGTTTTGAATCACTTTTTCTGCTAGTGTATCATCTTCTGGAAGTTGAATAACCATTTGTCCCATTGCCATATCTTCTACTCGCTTCATATCTGCATACATAATATTAACAGGTACTTGGCACTCTAAAATCATACTTGAAAGAGCTGGGTCATACGCTGATGAACCATCAAATACAATACGACAACATCTTTTACCCATAAAACTTTCATCTGGCATGCCATTTGGATAAACAAGTTGCTGACCTACCTTACTTTGTGGATGAGTAAAAACTTCTTTTACTGTCCCTACTTCTGCAATCTTACTATCTGCAATAATAGCCACATGGCTACAAACCTGTTCTACTACTTTCATTTCATGTGTGATAATCACAATGGTAATACCCAGTTTCTCATTAATTTCTTTTAATAAAGCTAAAATAGATTGTGTTGTGCTTGGGTCTAGTGCTGATGTTGCCTCATCACATAAAAGAACTTTAGGGTTAGTTGCTAATGCTCTAGCTATAGCAATTCTTTGTTTTTGCCCTCCTGAAAGTTGTGATGGATAAGCATCTAGTTTATCTCCTAAACCAACTAACTCTAAAAGTTCTTTGGCTCTTTGCTTTGCTTCTATTTTTTTAACTCCTGCAATTTCTAATGGAAAACATACATTTTGCTCAGCTGTACGTTGCATAAGTAGATTAAACTGTTGAAAAATCATACTCATAGATTGTCTTGTATTTCTCAATTCCTTAGCTGACAATGCGCCTAAATCCTTTCCATCAAAAATTATTTTTCCTGAGGTTGGTTTCTCTAAATAATTGATACATCTTACAAGCGTACTTTTCCCTGCCCCGCTCATACCAATTACTCCATAGATTTCACCTTTATAAATTTCTAGGCTAACATTATTTAAAGCATTAAATTCACCACGTTCACTAGTATAAGTCTTACTAATATTTTGTAATGCTATAATTGGCTGTCCCTTCTCCAATATGATCACTCCTTTTATATAAATTAAGCCTTCTTATCATTAAAGATAAGAAGGCCTGATTAGTTCTTAATCATTATTTCTTATCTTCCAGAATCTTACGTTCTGTAGGAATTAGCACCTTGCACATCTATGCTGGTTGCTGAGGTTTCATTGGGCCTTTCCCTCCACCTCTCTAGATAAGTTTTTTATTCGTTACTTATTAATGATTTTTAGTATACTTACACTGTTTTTAAAAGTCAAGTACTATTTCTAAACATTTAATATCTTTATATCTAACTACATATTTTTAAAAGCTAATTTTTCTTCAACTAACTTAATAATTGTTTTTGCGTCCTCTTCATTATTTACAATGTCATACTTATCCATATCTATGATTAATACTTCACTTGCTTTATAGTATGTCATGACCCACTCATCATAACCTTCCCATAATTTTTGATAATACGCTTTTAAGCTTGCATCTAATTCATAACTTCTACCACGTTTCATGATACGACTTAGAACCGTTTCAAAAGAACCTTTTAAGTACACCATGAGATCAGGTGCTTTTTTAGGCACTCCCTCTAACTCTTCTAACATGTTATTGAGCAAACGTTCATAAATCTGAAATTCTAAATCCGATATTCTTCCTAAGTCATTATTTATTTTTGCAAAGTACCAATCTTCATAAATACTTCTATCTAATATATTTTTATCATGATACAAAGCTGACTTAATACTACTAAAACGTGTATCTAAAAAATGTAATTGCAGAAGAAATGGATATCTATATTTCTCAATCTCTTCTTCACTTGCTGTATAAAAAAGAGGTAAAATTGGATTATCATCTACACTCTCATAAAATACTTCCGTGTTAAAGTGCTCACCTAAAAGATTTGCCATACTCGTTTTACCTAATCCAATCATACCACCAACTACTATCACCACAATTCACCGTTCCTTTCTAGCCTACTATTTACTTATGTCAACTAATTCATGATAATCTTATCTATTAAGCTTGTCAACTTTTATCCTATCTATTATAAAAGGAATCTATGTCTATTTATAGACTCTCTCTAGAACAGAATTTTTTCTCTATCGAGAGTATTAAAAACACTCTTATTATTCCAATGATATTCTAAAGATTTTAAGTAGCCTTTGGTAAAGACGGTAAAGTTCTCTTTGGTGAATCTGCAACGGTACGTATTGAGGGGACTTATGCTCTATAAAATCACTCTATAAACGTTATGGAACGTAATGGGTATGGCTTATAGATACTCCAAACTATTTGACATAGAGCAAAAAAACTGTGATTAAAAGCTACGCTTTTAATCACAGTTTTTATAACTCCATTCTTGTAATTTATTAATGTTATTTGCTTCATATACGCTTTCTCTGCGAATATAACCACTTTCTTCATCATAGGTGCAATCATAATAAATCATAGCAGCTCCGGTATTATATGATACCATAATATGCGTACGTCCATAATCTTCATAATCTTCATAAACAGTGTACTCTAGACCACCAAATTGAATATAACTTTTTTCAAATAATGGATAAATTTCTCCATCTTTTCGAAGAATTAATGCCCAATTTTGTCCATCATCTAATAAATACTGTCCATTTTCATCTACTGTTCCTTGACAATAAACTTCAATACTTTCATTCTTGCCATCTTGATCTATATCTATTTCATAACGATTAAAACAGTTTAATCCTTTTAGATATGTATTGGCATCTTGTTCTGGTACAATTACATCTCCATCATCAGATGATTCATCTTCTGTTTCAATCTTTAAATAAGCATTTTCTGTACTACCATCCTTGCCATTTTCTGGTTTAATAATATATTCTGCTGTCTTTTCTTTATAAGTAACATAAACTCCAATTTGTGCCATGCCTTCTGGCCTATTTGCCTTTAGAAGTAATCCATATCCTTCTGGAGTAGAATCTACACTATACAGTACATCTTTTGTAATATATCTTTCACCTGTATATTCTACAGAACTTACTGTAATTTTAGTTCCATTATATTTAGGTATGATAAGCATATTCTCATTTGCACTTTTATCATAATCATATTCATCTAATTTATTTAATTGACTGAAATCTTCTTCTTTAGGTGCATTAATAATCACACCTAAGTCAGTCAAATTATTATATTGTTCATAAGCATTATTATAAATACTTTCTTCAGGTACAGCAGCTGTCACTACAGGAGCTTTAACTTCTTCTTGTTCTCCATTTTGAGCTTGGTTGCATCCTACTAAAGATATACTTAGGATTGTGCTTGCAACAAGAAAAGCCGACCATCTCTTATTTTGTTTCATTATTTCACTCCTTTCATAAGGTGACAAAAACATATAATGCTCTTTCTAGCATATTACCACTAATTCTCTATTTGTTCAACTCTTTATCCTATTATGGCAGTTTTTAGTCAATGGATCAGTACTAAACAAAACTTGTAATGCACCCCATAATAGCTCCTAATAAAACACCAAACCACACAATTGCATTTAATTCTTTTTGCATAATAGATAAGATAATTCGTTCAATTTCTTCCATATCTAATTCTAAAATCCTTTGTTCTACAATTTGAGCAATATCTAATGTATGTAAAATTTGTGTTAAGTGTTTCATTACAATTTTTTCATAAGCTTTAATAATATTCTTCTTAATTAATTCATCATATCTTTGTAACTTGTAAGTCCAATCTTTCATAGAAGTATTCAGTACGGTATTACTTTCCTCTTCTACTGCTTTACGAATAATTTCTTCTCCTTCTTCCTCAATAAATTGTGAAATAATCGGCTCAATTTTGTTTGCAACCGTTTCTATCAAACTATCATTAATAAAAAAACTCATTGGCCCTAAAAGATTTCCAAAACTTCCTGCTTTATAGGCGTCTTGAATTTTCTCTATAATAACTTTTCCAAGCTCCATGCTAACTATTTTTCCATACAGTCTTTCTGTAAGCTGTTCTTCGATTTCGCAAGTGTAATACATACTTCGCTCTTTACCCACTGTTTCATCTAATACATCTTGTAAACTCTTATCACTTTCTGCATATTCTTGTAAATAGCGATCTATAGACTCTTCAATTTGTTTATATACCTCTTCTTTTAATAACCACTGTCTTAGGACTTCTTCATTTAGAAGTTCCTCACTCACTACTTGTCCCACTTTATGTGCAATACGTACTTTTTCCTTAGGAATAACTCCTGGTGTAAAAGGTAATGTATAACTTCCAATTTTAATAGGATTTAATGGTCTAAATAGCATTTTTATTGCAATGCTATTTGTTATTCCCCCAATTACTGCACCTACTAGTGGCCCAACTAAAAAATTTAAACTCATTTCCGTTTCCTCTTCTCTATAAACTTGTAATTCTATTATAGCTTGTATCCTATACTCTAGTCTATTCTCATAAAAATTTTATAAATATTTTGTTATACTATGTAAAAAGAAGGAGTCGCCATTTTTTATTCTTTGGCTACTCCTTCTTCTATTGTACAAAATTAAAATTTTATCTTGCTAAGAGTTCAAATCCTCTTACAATGGCATTATATACACTTTGCGACCATTCATTAATAAAGCTCTGACTATTAATATATTCTGCTTCTGCCGCATTAGTTAAAAATCCTGTTTCTAGTAATATAGCTGGCATATTAGTTGTACGTAATACATAAAGGTCTGAACGTGCTTTAATGCCTCTATTTCCTAATCCACAGCTTACAATAGCTTCTTGTACCATTTGTGCAATCTGTTTTCCTCTAGTATCTGATCCATTTGGATAATATAAAGTTTCTGCACCTGTAACATTAGCTGATGCTGAGTTATTATGAATACTGATAAATAGGTCTGCCTCTATTTCATTTGCCAGCTGACTTCTAAATTGAAGTGTTGGATAAACATCAGATTCCCTAGTCATATAAACTTTAATACTAGGATCTGCTTCTAAAAGATAATATAGTGCCATTCCTTGGTTAAAATTAACTTCTTTTTCTTTTACCCCATTAGCCACTGCACCACTATCTGAACCACCATGTCCTATATCTAATACGACAATTTGACTATATTTTTCTCTAGGTCTAACGAGCTCTAATATAGCTCCATTACTATCTTGTGCAACTTGATACGTATAAACTGTATTAGTTGTAACTGTTATCTTAGTCGTCCCACTTGTATTAATCTTAATAGATTGTACATAACCATCGCCTGGTTGAAACTCTGTATCGCCTAATGTCGCACTATAGTCTGCCCCTAGGTCAAATACTAACTTTTTATTGCGGTAATCATCTGTTACACGAATTTTACTACTTGTAACTCCTGACAAATTCAACTTAGGTCTATAACCAGAAACATAAAGTGACTCTTGACTTGTCAAACTATCATCATATTCATCATTAGTCACATTATTGTCTCCTGTTGTATTATTTCCTCCTGTTGTCTGATTCTCTGAGGTACTACCATTATCCGGTAATGGATTACTTGCTCCATTCTTCTTAGTTAATATCATATTAAAAGCCGTCTTATCACTAGACAATGTTTGAACCACTTCTACTGGTACTTTTAAGTCTAATACTACACGTGTCGTATCTTCTTTAAACTGACTTGTTCTAATACCTTTTATATATGTATTCTCTTCTACCGATATGTTCTGATTTAGTAAACTCTTACTATTTAAAATATCAATAACTACTTTATCATCTAATGTCATTACCTTAACTTCATCCATTGCTGAGTTAGCTAGAATAGTTGTTAAAAACTGAGTGCTAGTTTCTGTAGTTACTACCTCCTGAATTTTTGAATAGATTGGAGATGCTACACTGCCACTATTGTCTGTTGAAGACTGAGTGTTTCCTTCAATCCATACTGCCCTATTTTCTGAATCCCAGTCTACTTTCATGCCTATTGCTTCACTAACAAATCTTATAGGAATCATTATTTTATCATTAATAATCTTACCTGGTACATCCATTAAAACAGTTTCTCCATTAATAATGGCTTCATTATTATTTACTATTAACACAATCTTCTTTTGATTGTATTCAACTGTAACACGTTTTAATGTACTATTCCAATCTACCTTCGCCCCCATAGCCTCAAATACTTCTCTAGCCGGTACCAGTACCCTATTATCTAACTGAATTGGATCCATAATCGTTGTTTGAATGAATTGCTTATTAACATAAAGTGAAATAGGTGGCGATGTGTATTCTATTTGTTGCCCATCTATAATTAATGTTTTTGCTTGTAGCATACTTACACTTTGACTTAGTAAACACCCTACAAGCAACATATAAGTCAGTCTTTTTTTCATTGATGTTGCTCCTTTTATTGTCTATTCCTCGTCTATTATAACAAACACTACAATTTGTTACAAAATCTTTTTTTATCAGTATTGATCTTAAATGATTAACTTCATCAGCATAATTTATGATATTATTATAAAAAGTTTTTATTTTATATTTTTATATAATTTACATTGAGGTGAATCTATTTGAAACTTACAGAAATTGAAAATATCTACTTCCACCATCAAATTCAGTCCCTACTTAAATTATCAAGAATTCAAGAAATGGGACAATATATTCAGCATGGTCATACCTCTTGCCTTGAACATTGTTTAACGGTGAGCTATTACAGCTTTTTGCTCGCTAAACATTTAAATTTACAAATAGATGAAGCCAGCTTAATACGTGGTAGCTTACTTCATGACTTTTTTCTTTATGATTGGCATAATCCCAATAGTCATCAACCTTTTCATGGATTTAGGCATCCACGCATTGCCTATACCAATGCTTCTAAGTACTTCCACTTAACAGATATAGAAGCTGATATAATTCTGCATCATATGTGGCCCCTAACACCTACCCCTCCTCATACTAAAGAGGCTTATATTGTCACTTTAGTAGATAAATGGTGTAGTTTAAAGGAAACCTTTCATCGACCTTGTAAAATCAAATCACTCAGTCCTTATGCGTGTTACTATAATACTTCTACCTATTAAATTTATAAATATTTAGACGGATTAACGGGTGTTCCATTTTTCCTTATTTCAAAATGTAAATGGTTTCCTGTTGAATCCCCTGTTGAACCTACACCTGCAATGCGTTGTCCTTTTGCTATTGAGTCTCCCACATTAGCATATAACTTGCTGCAGTGTGCATAATAAGTTTGATATCCATTACTATGTTCTATAATAATGAGCTTCCCATAACCCCCTGAATTATAACCCGAATAAATGACCTTTCCTCCTGCAGAGGCATAAATTGGTGTTCCAGCAGATGCTGCAAAATCTATTCCTTTATGAAACCTGCCCCAACGTGATCCGTAAGTTGAAGATACTCTTCCTGCTCCATTAAGTGGATGAATAAAACTTCCTTTTCCACTACTTACTACACTATTATCTACAGTTGGTTTCTTTTTGACACCATAGCCGATAACCTTAATGACTGGCTCTAATAAAACTTTCTCTGAAATAGATTCACGACTTACCTCCTGACCATTCACTTTTGTCACTGCGACTGTTATCTCATTTAGTCCATCTCTTCCTTCTTGATAAACTTGTGTTTGCCCTTCATACAAATGAGAAAATACAACATACTGTATTTCAGCTGGCACCAGTTGTTTATAAGTGGCCTCTTCTACTGTTGTAATAGATAAAATAGGTGTAGGACTTTCAAGTTTAATAACTTGGCCAATTTGCATTGTCGTTTCATCTTGTATATCTGGATTAAGTTCCATAATCCTCTCAACTGTTGTACCGTATTGCATTGCAATATCCCATACATTATCACCTTCTACTAATGTATACTCCATCCCCTCAGTTTCTGGTGTAAGCAGCTTTTCCTTTGCTGCATCTACCGTTAGTATAGAATCTTCTTCTACATAAACATTACGAATAACGACTTCTTCGTTAAAATCTAGACTCTCAACACTACGCTTAATCTTTTGCCCTTCTTGTTTTGAAGAAGTCTCTTGTTTTACATTAAATGACTCTACATGAACTACAGTGCTTACCTCATCTTGTGGCAAAGCGTCTTCTATTTCTACAATTTGTGTATCACTTGCTTGACCTTCTAAATCTTCTAATTGAGCCTGTTCTTCATTTTCTTTTTGCCCATTTTGTTCTTCCTTGCTAACCTGCTCTTGACTTAAAGTTAACTCCCCAACCTTAGGTATACAACTTTTTGCTACTTGTTCTAGTACACTCTTAGCATCCTCTTGATTAGCGACAATAGCATACCCTTCTCCATCTACTAAGATTTCATAAGCTTCTACATTATAACTAATAGCTTCTTCGATTGCACTCATTAATGCTTGACTATCTTTTAATTCACTTTTTTTACTATGTACCGGTTCCAATTCTAGCTGCTCTTTGACTGCTATATCTACACCTAATTCTTGCTTTAATTGTGCAACAACCTGTTCATATGCGTTACTTACTTCTTCTTGTGTTTTTACAACGGCCACAACTTTATCATTTACTTTAACTGAATAAGCATTTTTTCTAGTACCTGCCCAAATCAAACTCCCTATAACTAAAGTAATAACTGTGCTTCCAATAAAAATTTTTACTTTATTCTGATCTATTTTTATTTTCTCCTTCAAGGATGTCATATATTCACCTACTTTAACCGTATTGATTGACCATAAAAATATCTTGCTTACTATTATAGTCTTATTTTATTAACTAAATATTACAATTTCATTAACTGTATCTACTATTTTTTTGCCTGTACGCCTTAATTTCTTCTATTTTTCAATCTTTTATATTAATTTTTTTCTTAACACATTTAATAATCTTATCACATTTTCTTAAATAAGGTAACTATAATCATGACTTGATTCAGCTATTTTATCTTATTTTTCCAACTTTCGTTGTAAAATCTGCCATTTCAAGCTACACTATACATCGGGGGTGTAAATTCATGCATTTTAAAAATACTTTAAGTAAACTAGTTCTTTGTACAACATTAGTTCCACTATTTTCTGAATCCTTAATAGCTAATAGTGTAAATCTAAATCCAATTTCTAGTACTGTTTCTCAAATAAATACTAGGGCAAAAGAAGATCAAATTGATTATACCCAATTTATTACAAGCGATAAATTATTATTGCCTAGAAATTTATATATTTTAAAAGGGTCTGCTTTATCAGGTGAGCGCCTCAATGTCTTTTATAAGAATGCTTTACTTTCCTTATCTCAAAACAGTAATGTATCTGCCTTTAGTTCATATGGTCAATGTTTAACGGGTCGTTGGCTCTATCAAACATTAGCTAATGAAAGTCTCATGCCTACTGAATCCTTTGAACTTAAGGTAGTCGCACGAACAGATCATGGTCTTATTAGTCAATCTACCTCTGTTGAGCTTGTAGATGAAAATAATACCACTCCAGTTAGACTTCTTCCAATTGGTGATAGTTTAACAAGGGCAGGTGTTTATCTATCGCAAGTTATGAATAGTATCCCTAATGTAACTACACTAGGTACAAGATTCTATCCTGAGGATTCTATGCCTGTACGTGAAGGCCGTGGTGGCTGGACTCTAGAGCGATACATGACTTTAATCAACTCAAATGAATTAGATAGTCCATTTGTATTTCCAAAGATTGTAGATGGAGAAAACTACAAAGGAAATACAAGAGATTGGAAAGCTATTTGTTATGAAAAAACTAAACATTCTACTTATAATGGTTTTCAAAAAATAGCTAGGGGTTGGAAAGATGACGGCGAATTCCTTTATGATAAAAATGGCTATTATAAGTATCCTAGTATTGGTGACGTTATGGTAGACCCAAGTTTACCTATTGGTACCCAGTGGGTTGAATGGAATGGAACAAGTTGGCAAACTATGTCTCTTCAACCTACTGAATTTGAATTTAATTTTTCTAAATATATGGTGCGTTATAAAGAAGCTTTTTCTACTGGTACACCTACACATGTTAGTATTCTATTAGGTGCAAATGAGTTTGGTATGAACAAAGAAATTGATAATGTTGACTTATTTATTGAGCGATTAAATCAAGTAATTGATTCCATTCACGACTATGATTCTACAATAAAAATCATTTTGTGCACGCCAACTCTTGCACCAAACTCTAATTTTGTAACTAGTTCTTGGAAGAATTTTTATACTGAATATGATTTGCGTATGAAATATGTTACTTCTAAGCTATTAGAAGCTTTTGACACAGATGAGGCATTAGCTAAACAGATTTATATTGCGCCAATGACTTTAACATTAGACACTACTAATGGCTATACTTATATTGAAAAGGATGAGATTAGTAACGGTGTTAAAAAACGTGTGATAGATGCAAATAATAGCATTCATCCAAACAATGAATATGGACAACTTCAAATGGGTAGTACCCTAGCTGCTGTCATTCAAAAATATCGTTAACTCACTAATACCTAATATAAAAACCGTAGGAGTCACGACCCTACGGTTTATTTTTTATCTTATTCGTTTAATTCGCCTTCTCGATAAGAGCTCATTTTATCTTTAAAAAGATCTGAAGTACAAGGTGGTGTATAAATAATACTATTTGCTCCTGCAGCAATAGTTGCTTTAATACTTTCATCTGTAGAACCACCTGTTGCAATAATTGGAATATGTGGATACTCTTTTCTAATTTCCTTAATAATTTCTACAGTTGCTTTTCCACCACTTACATTAAGAATATCTGCTCCAGCTTCTATCTTCCCCTTAATATCCGTACGGGCTGTTGCTATTGATGCAATCACTGGAATATCAATATGTTCTTTAACATATCTAATAGTTTCATGTGGTGCTGGTGAATTTAAAATAACACCTATTGCTCCCTGAAATTCTGCATGAAGTGCTATATTGGCCGAACGTGTTCCATGCGTTAATCCACCACCTACTCCACACACTACAGGAATATCTGATACAGATAAAATAGCTTGTGTAATGGTTGGCTGTGGTGTAAATGGATAAACTGCCATTACTGCATCTGCATCTGTATTTTTGATAATTGCTACGTCTGTAGTAAATATAAATGATTTAATACGTTTACCAAATATACGAATCCCTGTACATTGACGAATAGCTGCTGGTACCTGTACATTATTTTTTCTTAAATTTCCTGTGACCTCTGGTATGTAGTCATGTCTCATGTTAGTCTCCTCTTCTAGCTTTTACTCTCTCATCTCCCCTATAATTTTCCTATAAATTAAAAAGTCTCAATCATAACTTTTACGTTAGGGATTGAGAATAGCTTTTCACCAAATTTACTTTTTATTCATAGCTGCTTCCGTCATTTGTGATGGTGAGCTAGTTGCTACTTTAATCATTTCTTTACCTTTAGCTTCCTCTATCAACTTGTATGTCATTTCACAATCCAAACAAACAGCCTTATAAAGAGCAGTTTTTGTTGTAATTTTTACTAATGGTTTCCCACAACATGAACAGTATTTAAGTATCATTTTTTCTCCATCTCATTAACATATCTTTACTATACCCTTTATTATATCCTTTAAACTCCTTAAATACAATAAAATCTCAAAATTTACTTTATACTTTCCCTATATTTCTGCAATTTTCACCTACCTTCTAGAAATTATTTTATATTTTATTAAAAATATGCTCATACTATATTTATTCATTAGATAAGTTATAGAGAGAGGAATAAGAATGCAAAAACTTTTTAGATTCAACTATGTTTTTTTATTATTACTACTTATGTTTTTTTCAATCCACATACCTATAAAAGCTACTCTAGCTCCTGTGCCACAATCAGATGAACCTACTGTTTATCTAACCTTTGATGATGGACCTACTCCTAAAATTACAGACCAAATCCTAGATGTTCTTAAGTCTCAAAATGTAAAAGCTACCTTTTTTGTAGTTGGAAAAGAAATTAAGGGAAGGGAAGCCATTTTAAAACGTATTTATGACGAAGGGCATAGTATTGGTTTGCACACCTACAGTCATAATTTTAAAATCATTTATAAAGATCCAGAAAGTTTTATTATGGAAATGGAAAAAACAAATACTACCATTAATGAAGTACTTGGAACAAATCTAGAGATTAAAGCTATTCGTTTTCCTGGTGGTAGCGCTGGTAGACTCAATAAAAATTTTTATCATAAATTATGTGAAAAAGGTTATTTAATTTTTGATTGGAATGTAGATTTACAAGATGGTATTAAAGGTAACTTATCACCTGAGTGCTTTTTACAAAATTCTAAAAAATGTATGGATAAAAGTACACGTCGTATTATTCTTGCTCACTGTAATTCAAATAACCAAAATACTTGTGAAGCATTGGATGACATTATTTCCTATTATAAAAATGAAGGCTATACTTTTAAAGCAATTGATCATACAACTGAGCCTTATTATTATAAATTCAAAAAATAACTTAAGTGTCAAGCTACACTTCTATCTTTAAAATAATTTTTATATTTCACTAAAAAGGGGTGTTGTATTAAGCATTTCAACTTATATTTATACAATCATTAAAGTCATTAAACTTATTTAAGACTAATAAATTGTGTATTTATAAGTGGTATGCTCTTCATGCAACGCCCCTTTTATTTTACTTATTCATTTATCTCTTTTATTCTAATCAATAAAATCTACAACTTGTTCTAATTCTAAACGTTCAGGTTTAGCTGGTAATTCTTCTACTGGCACTCCCATAGCAATCATAGACATTAATTCATATTCTTCTGAAACCGTACCAATTAAGTTTTCTACTTCTTTTTTTGCATGTGCTGGTCCTGTCATATAGCAAGTACCATATCCTAGCTGCATTGCTGTAAGTAAAAAATTTTCTACTGCCGCACCAATTGCTTGTGCTGCTGATTGTGTAGATTTTAATGCCTCTATAATTTCTTGTTTTGCTTTATTTGACTTTAAGATTTTTTCTTCAATCATAAAATAAGGTTTTGCATAAACAACAACTAAGACAGGTGCATTTTTAAACAAAGTATAATATTTCATGAGCTTCATAAATTTTTCCTGAACTTTTTCATCTTCTGCACATGCTGCAATTTCTTGATGTCTTTCTTCTACTACTTTAGCAATTTGAGCAATAAGTTCTTTATTTTGAATAACAACAAAATGCCAATTTTGTTGATGCTTTGGAGAAGGTGCCTGACATGCTGCTTTTAAACATTCAATAATATCTTCTCTCTTTACAGGTTCATTCTTAAACTTTCTAATACTTTTTCTTTTATAAATACCCTCAATAATTTCCATTTGTTCCTCCCATATTCTATATTTCTTATGTTTATTTTCATTTCCTCTTGAATCATACTAAGTATGTCTTCTATTAGTATACTCAATGTATTTCGTAAAAGTAAATAATTCTTATCCCTTACAGCCATTTTTTCTTTTTAAACCACCAAATACAAACTACACTACTTAATAGGCTAAGTATAATGACATAAAAATATCCATATTTCCAAGAAATTTCAGGCATACTAGTAAAGTTCATTCCATACCAACCTACAATAAGCGTTAATGGCAAGAATAAACTTGTCATTAAAGTAAAATATTTCATAATGCGATTGAGCTGAATATCAACTTGCGCATCATAAGCTTCTCTTACATGTGTTGTATACTCATTAATTTGATCTATTAGGTGATTTAATCGACTTACACGATTCTTTAATATTTTAAAATAACGTACATCTTCTCTAGTACAAATTTCATTATCATTACCTATTAAATCTTCAATTATATCTATTAATGGATCATAATGCCCTTTAAAAATGGCAATCTGTTTTTTTAATTCACTCATTTCTTTTAAAAAATGCTGTACTACATCATTAAGTACATCATTCTCTAGATGCTCAATACAACTTTGTATTTCTTCTAGGTGTCCTCTATCTTCTGCAATTATATCATCTAAGATTCTATAAAATACATAGCCTAAGGTATAACCATCTACCTTATCTTTCTGTAGTGTCTGAATAAATTCCTTTAGCCAATCACCTAACTCATCGACAACTATAACTAGCTGATTTTTATCAATAAGGAAATATATGAATTCAGTTTTATAATTTTTCCCATTCCAAATAATCTTTTGTAAAATCCCAAAATCATACTGTGCATAAATTTCTACCTTGGCTATCTTTTCACTATCTAACCATCTTTTTAGCATGAATTCATTGAGTTGAAGTCTTTTATAAATCTCTCCCGATTGCTTAAGATTTTCTATTTCTTCTTTAGTAAAAATAAGCCATGCTGCATGATCCATTTGCTTCATTTTATCATGAATAGGAATAATCTTTTGTTCTTTGGTAATATCAAAACCCTGCATCTTTTCACCTCAACCCCAATATACTAGTTGTATTGTATCCTTATATATTGATAGCTATTCTAATACACTTTTGAGAGGTTAAACTATTACTTTAAATTCTTATTAATAAAAAAGGAGCTTTATGAGATAGCTGCATTAACTTAACATTTCATGTACACTATTTCTCATAGCTCCTTATAATAATCTATTTAGTATGCAATAACTTCTACACCCGTTTCTGTAATTAAAATAGTTTTTTCCCATTGTGCAGATAAAGAATCATCTTCTGTATAAACAGTCCATCCATCTTCTTCATCAAAGCATACTTCATAGTTTCCTTCATTCACCATTGGTTCAACTGTCAATGTCATACCTGGTACTAAAAGCATGCCTTCTCCTCTTTCACCTACATGTGGTACGAAAGGTTCTTCGTGGAATTGTTTACCGATTCCATGTCCCCCTAAATCTACAACAATTGAGTAACCATTTTTTCTAGCATGTTCTTCTACTGCTGCCCCAATATCACCTAAAAATCCCCATGGTTTAATAGCTTCAATACCAATCTCCATACATTCTTTTGCTACACGTACAAGACGCTCGGCTTCTTGACTTACTTGCCCAATCATAAACATTCTAGATGCATCTGCATAATATCCATCAACAATCGTTGTCACATCCACATTTACAATATCGCCATCTTGAATAATGGTTTCTTCTGATGGAATCCCATGACATACAACATTATTAATAGAAACACAAACACTCTTTGGATAACCTTGATAATTTAAAGGTGCTGGAATACCACCATGTGCAATTGTATATTCATGTACAAGTGTATTAATTTCTTCTGTACTCATTCCAGCACAAATTTTTTCTCCTACTAAATCTAAAACACCATTATTTACTATAGCTGCTTTTTTCATTCCTTCAATATCTGCTGGTGTTTTAATAATTTCTCTTGGTGGTACTTCATATCCTTTTAATTCATAGGCTTTTATTTTTTCATCAAAGTCTAGATGACATTTTTTATACTTTTTACCACTTCCACACCAACATGGTGCATTTCGATCAATTGTCATTTTCTTTCCTCCCTAGTTTGCTTAAGCTTACTTTTTTATTATATACCTATTCAAAAATAATTACACGACTTATAATAATAAAGTAATTCATTTAATAGACTTTTATTTAAAATACTTAAGGAGTGTATCCATGATTAAATTATTTACACATAATGACTTAGACGGTTTAGCTTGTGCATTACTTGCTCAGCTTGCATACGGAAAAGAGGCAGTAGATTTTGAAACCTGTCGCTATGAAGATATTAATGATAAACTAAATTTATATTTAGAAGAAAAACAATTTGATAATTTTGAGTATTGCTTTATAACAGATATTTCTATGAAAGATGAAACAGCTATATGCATTAATCAAACTTTTACTCAACCTGAGCAATACATTACACTTATTGATCATCATATTAGTGCCATTGAATTAAATCAATATAATTGGTGTCATGTAACTATTGAAGATGACTACAACATAAAATGTAGTGGAACTTCTCTTTTTTATGAAGCACTTCTTCAATTAGATGTTCCTTTTAAAGAACGACTTCAAACACCACTTGTTAAGACATTTGTTGAAAAAGTACGTCGTTATGATACTTGGGATTGGCAAGCTTTAGAAGACATAGAGTCTAAACAGCTTAACGACTTATTTTTTATTCTTGGCAAAGAGCGCTTTTTAGACTATTGGCTTCCTCGTTTGGAACAGGATTCTAGTGACTTTAGTTTTGATGAAACTCAAAAGTTACTTTTAGAAATTAGGCAAAATGAAATTGATCAATACATCGAAGCACGTAATGAAGAATTAATTGAAAAAGAAATTGCAGGCTATAAAGCTGGTATTGTTTTTGCTAACCGCTTCCAAAGTGAACTTGGTAATCAATTAGCTCTTCTACATCCTGAATATGATTTTATTGCTATGATTAATGTAGGTGGTGGCGTTTCATGCCGTACTGCTAAAGAAAATGTTAATCTAGCTGAAATAGCTAGTTTATTTGGTGGTGGTGGGCATGCAAAAGCTGCTGGCTTACCTGTAAAAGATGAGGTTCGTGAAATGGTAATCAACCATATCTTTCATTTAAATTCTAATTAGGGGGAGTTCTATGAGAGATTTTCTAATTAAGCGATTTATTAAAGACTACAATAACATCCATGATTTTAAAGTCCGTGAAGCTTATGGTTTGTTAGGTGGTGCTATTGGCATTATTGCTAACATCTTTTTATGTACAAGTAAAATTAGCATAGGTCTTATAAGTAGTAGTATTTCTATTTTAGCAGATGGCATTAATAATTTATCTGATGCTGCCTCTTCCATTGTAAGTTTAATTGGCTTTAAGCTTTCTAGTAAACCTGCTGATGAAGGGCATCCCTTCGGTCATGCCCGTATTGAATACTTATCAGGCCTTATTGTTTCCTTTATTATCTTACTACTTGGATTAGAACTTATTCGTTCCTCTTTTGGTAAGGTATTTAACCCTAAACCCTTAACCTTTAGCTGGGTTATGGTGATTGTACTTGTACTCTCTATTGCTGTTAAAATATGGCTTTACTTATTCAATCGTGAATTAGGCAATCGTATTAATTCAACTAGTATGATTGCTACTGCAACTGATAGCTTAAATGATGTTATTGCCACTACTGCTGTTTTAATATCTCTATTTATAGCAAAATTCACAAAGTTAAACTTAGATGGCTATATGGGAATCGTTGTTGGGATTTTTATCTGCTACTCTGGATTTAATCTCGTAAAAGAAACGATTAATCCTCTTTTAGGTGAAGCCCCTTCTCCGGAACTTTTAGAGTCTCTTCAAAATAAGCTATTAAGTTATCCTAATATTTGTGGTTATCATGACTTAGTTTTGCATAGTTATGGACCTAATCGTTACTTTGCTTCTGTTCATGCTGAAGTACCAGCCGATGCCAACTTATTAGAATGTCATGATATTATCGATACCATAGAAAAAGATTTTGCAAAAGAACTTGGTATTAACTTAGTCATTCACCTTGACCCTATCGTCACAGATGACGAAAATAGTAATGCTTTAAAAAGACAAGTTGAAACGATTATTCATCAAATTGATTGTGAACTTTCTATTCATGATTTTCGTCTTGTTATAGGGCAGACACATACTAATTTAATTTTTGATGTACTTGTCCCTGTTACACTTACTATTTCTCCTAAGTTATTAGCAAAACAAATTGATGAGGAAGTCAAAAAAATCGATTCTACCTACTATACTGTTATTACAGTAGATACTAATTATGTATCTACTTCTATTTCCTCTTATGAACATATTGATTAATATAAAAGGTGCTATCCATACCAGATAGCACCTTTTATATTAGAACTTTTTATTCCGCACTATAACTTTATAATTTTTACATTTTTATTATTTATTTTATATTTTATTTTCACTAATTTATATTTAATTCATAAAAATATTATATTTTATAAGTTGATTGAATTTATATATTTTTAAGGAGGTCTATCTTATATGCAGGCAAGTAAGCATTTTATACCTTGTATTTTATTATCAGCCCTTATTTCTTCTACACTTATGGGCTGTGGTAGTTCTGAGGCATCATCCGATGCTGTCTCCTCTGAGCAGCCATCTATTACCACCAGTGTAGAAACGCAAACTTTATCAGAGGGTCTCATCCAAGAATATAAAACGATTTCTTCTAACATTCTACCTCAAAGTGAAGTAGCTGTTATTCCTAAAGTGGGTGGAACTGTTTCAAAAGTATACGTTAAGGTTGGAGATGAAGTTAAAGCAGGAGATTTACTTTTTGAAATTGATTCAACAGATTTACAACTTCAAGTTAAATCTGCTCAAAATTCTGTGGATTCTGCTCAAGTTTCTGTTTCTTCTGCTCAAAACTCCGTTTCTTCTGCTCAAGCTGGATTAAATTCTGCTCAAGCTAGCTATGAGATGAATACAGGTAGTGCAATTGATAAACAAATCTCCTCTCAAAAAGCTAATATTGAAAATTTAGAAAGACAATATAATGATCTTGTAAATGATTTAGAAACCAATAAATCACTTTTGGAAATTGGTGCTGTTTCTCAAGATGTGGTTAATGCATTAGACTTGCAAGTAGCTACTGCTAAAACAAATCTTGATCAAGCAAAAGAACAACTTAAAACACTGGAAGAAAAAACAGTTGCTGAAACAAAACGTGTTTCTGAAGCCTCTATTAAGCAAGCTGAAGCTTCTGTCAAACAAGCTCAAACTTCTGTCTCTCAAGCTGAGGCTTCTGTAAGACAATCTCAAACAAGTCTTGAAAGTGCACAAAGACAGTTATCTTATACTCAAGTTAAAGCTGAGATTGATGGGGTAATTAGTACATGTAATGTTACAGAAGGTTCAACCGTATCAGCTGGTGCTTCACCTTTAAGTATTATCGATATTGATTCTGTTAAAATTTCTTTTAATGTAACGGGCGATATGATTAATCGCATTCATGTTGGTAATGCTGTTAATACTTTTATAGATGCTGTATCTAATGAACCTTTTAATAGTGTCATCTCTACTGTATCACCTGCTGCTACTGGTATGAGTGGTCTGTATCCTGTAGAAATCAATATTGATAACCCTGAACATCTTCTTAAGCCAGGTATGTTTGCAACTTCACAGATTATTTTATCTGAAAATACTAAGGCTATTAGTGTACCTATTAATGCTGTTATAGATAAAAATGATGAAAAATATGTATTCACTGTAGACGCTAATAATATAGCTCATAAAGTAGTTGTCGAAACGGGTATTGAAAATGACTCCTATATTGAGCTTACTTCTGGTGTCAATGTTAATGACATAGTTGTTATTAAAGGACAAGATTATTTATCTGATGGTAGCTTAGTATCTATAGTTACTTCTAATGAATAGAATGGGGGATTGATAACAATGGATATTATTAAATTTTCAATTAAACGCCCTGTTACTATTCTAATGTGTATTCTTGTAGCAGTTATATTAGGGATTGTTTCTCTTAATAAAATGGACATGGAACTTATGTCCTCTATTGACCTACCTTATGCTCTGGTTATAACAAGTTATAAAGATGCCGGTCCTGAAGAAATCGAAAGTCTTATTACAGAACCTATTGAAGGGGCTATTGCTAACGTACAAAATATTAATGCAATGATGTCTACTTCATCTGAAGGTACTTCAATTGTAGGTGTAGAGTTTGAATATGGTACCGATATGGATGAAGCCATTACGGATATGAAAGAAAAAATTGACTTAATTCAAATGATATTACCTGATAGTGTAGATAAACCTACTGTTCTAAAAATGGATATGAACTCTCCTACTGTTGCTAATATCGCTATTACTTCAGATACATTAAGTAATAACGAACTCCTTTCTTTAGTAGAGGATACGCTTAAACCAAGATTTGAAAGACAATCAGATGTAGCATCTGTTGACCTAGTTGGTGGAAAAGAAACAGAAATTATTGTAGAAATTAACCCTGAAAAAATGGAAGGTCTAGGGCTAAGTATGCAACAAATTGCTGGTATATTAGCTGCTGAAAATCAAAATCAATCTGGTGGTACGGTTGATTATGGTGATAAATCTCTTACAATCAGCTCAAAACTTAAAATGGTTAATATTGATGATGTAAGACAGACACCAATTACCTTGGGGACAGGTGCTGTCGTTCAACTTCAAGATATTGCTAAGATTACTGAACAAGATAAAGAAGTCACTTCTATTAGCCGTTATAATGGCGAAGAATGTATTGCACTTCAGATTTCGAAAACGAGTGATGGAAATGCTGTATCAGTTGTTTCTTCTATTCAAAAAGAGGTTTCCAAAGTTGCTACAGAATATCCAAACATCAATATTGCAATCACAGATGAAACTGGAAGTATTATTGAAGATTCTATTAATGGTGTATTAGAAAATATTATGATTGGTGCAGGCTTAGCCATTATTATTTTATTTATATTTCTTAAGAATATTGGTCTTACAGCTATTATTGCCATTTCAATGCCACTTTCTATTGTTATTACTTTAGTTCTTCTTTATTTTTCTGGTGTTACACTTAATGTTGTTTCATTAGGTGGGCTTTCAATTGGTGTTGGTATGCTTGTTGATAACTCCGTTGTTGTTATTGAAAATATTTATCGTTTCCGTAGTAAAGAAGGTTACAGCAAAATCAAAGGAACTTATCTTGCAGCTAAAGAAGTTTTCTCTTCTGTTTTTGCTTCAACCTTAACTACAATTGTTATCTTCGTACCTTTTGTTTTTGCTAATGGTCTAGTAAAAGAAGTCTTTATGGATTTAGCACTATCTGTTGTTTTCTCTTTAATTGCTTCTTTAATTTCTTCTGTTACCGTTGTACCAATGATTGCAGGAAATTTAGTTAATAATGTACATAGAAATAGAGCTCCTAAGCTCTTAGGATTTATCAATGTTCTTCTAGATTTATTTGATAAATTTATTACTGGTTTAAGTAATGGATATTCTAAAGTACTGCATTTAGCTATTCGTTGTAAGAAAAGAACACTTCTTATTGTTATTTGTATCTTCATTGGCTCTTTATCTCTTTATCCTGCTATAGGAATGGAACTTATGCCTAGCTCTGATGAAGGTAAGGTGACCGTTACAATTACACCACCGGCTGGTAGTTCATTAGATGTTATTAATAACCTTTCCTCACAAGCTGAAGGTTATTTAAGCCAAATTCCAGAAGTTACTACCCTAACAGCTTCCATTACTGGGCCTAGCTCTGGTTCTGTTTCAATGACTAGCCTCTTTTCTTCAAGTTCATCTCAAAGTATGATTACAGCAACCTTAGTAGATAAAACTGAAAGAAGTAAAAGTACAGATGATATAGCTGAAGAAATTCGTCACCTTTTAACTCAGCTTGCCGGCTGTGAAATTACAGTTTCTTCTGCCTCAAGTATGGGGAGCCTTGCAGGTGGTGGCGTAGAAATTGAAATTTACGGAGATGATACTAACACTTTAAAAGAAGTTAGCAAACAAGTTGAAGCTCAACTTGCCAATATTGAAGGTATTAGACAAATCACAAGCTCTATTGACGAAGCAAAAAAACAAGTTTCTCTTTCTTTTGATAAAGATAAAATCCGTCAATACGGCTTAACTGGTAGCGATGTTGCTTCTCAAATCCGTTCAACCATTAACGGAAATACAGCAACAACTATTAAAGCAAATGGTACAGAAACAGATGTTAGAATTATCTATCCTGAAAGCGCCTATGATACGCTAAATACAGTTGGAGATATTAGTATTAAAACTAATACTGGTGTTTATGTTCCCGTTTCCTCTATTGCTACTATTTCTATTGATGAAACTCAAACTTCTATTAGCCGTATCGATCAAAAACGTTATATTACTGTAAGTGCCGATATCTATAATCGTGACTCAGGAAGTGTTAATAAAGATGTGAATGCACTTATTAAGCAAATGACTTTACCAGATGGCTGTAGCTTTAATCTAGGTGGTACCGATGAAATGATGGTCGAAACATTTACCTCTCTTATTCTCGTTATCGTCTTAGCAATTATATTAGTTTATGCAGTTATGGCAGCACAATTTGAATCCTTTATTAATCCACTTATTATTATGTTCACGATTCCACTTGCTTTAACTGGTACCTTTATTTTACTATTCCTATTAGATGAAACCATTAGTATGATTTCATTACTCGGTTGCCTTGTATTAGTTGGTATCGTTGTTAATAATGGTATTATCTTAATTGACTATATTAATACCTTAAGAGACCGTGATCATTTACCTATTGAAGATGCTGTTCTTACTGCTTGTCCGACTAGACTTCGTCCAGTACTTATGACTGCACTCACAACTATTCTCGGGCAAGTTCCAGTTATTCTTTCTACAGAAGCAAATGGTGAAATGCTTCGTGGTATGGGTATTGTTATTGCTGGTGGATTAACTACATCTACTTTATTAACCTTAATCGTTATTCCTATTTTATATATGTACTTCGATAAATTTAATCATAAGTTCCGAAAACTCTTCAAACTTGGAAAGAAACGAAATATCTATGAAGTAGATGCAGAGTGCTCCTAATACTTATTATTCACCCAAAGCAGCTACTCTCAAAAAATGATAGATAGGCTACAAAAATAATTAAATCATTTAATTTATAACCTAAAAGAGGTATAAAACTAAGTAAATTGTTAGTTTTATACCTCTTCTCATTCATTATAATTATTATGAATCAAGTAAAAGTCTCCTGTTTTTATTCCTTTAAATTTAAAATACAGCCTACAAATATGCCTGTAAAAAGCATTCCTGATAAGGCTATTAAAGCTGAAACTAATTGTGCAATTAAAGTATGTGGGCTAATATCGCCAAATCCTACCGTCGTAAATGTCACAATCAAATAATAAAAAAGATCTACTGCCGATTCCTTTGTAAGTCTTTTGGCTTCAATAAAAGGATGTAATCCGCTCTCCACATAAAACTGAATAAATAAAAGTAAAGTATATAAATTAACAATGATGACAACTAACCAAGTTAATATACTTTTTAGCTTTAAAGCATTATTATTGATCAAGGATTGTGTTGTTGCTTTATACATACCTCGTCCTAATATAATACTCATCCATTCCATATAAATAATTAAAATACTCATTAATAATGCAATCAAACAACTCTCCACCTCTATTGGTTCTTCAATGCGCTTCATATTTAAAAGAATAATCATTGGCACCGCTAGTGAAAAGAATAAATTAAGCGTCATCGAGTGAATATACTCTTGTACCCATTCAATAACACTTAATAATAACTTTATTCCCCATACAAAACTTAAAAAAACAAATATAAATACAACACTGCCTTCTAACATACTTCTGGTCTTAGAACTATAAACAAGACTAATACAAAAAACAATACCTAATTGAAGCAACCCTAAAATACGATCCTCATGATCTCCTTTTTTCCAATAAGGAATCAAATAAACTAATATATTTTCTAGATTTATAACCCCTAGTTTGATTCTTTTAATACACTGTATTCCCACTAAAAGAGTTAAAAAATAAAGTAACATCCCCTTCACCCTCATTTTCTTTGACTATAGCTTATCCATCACTTTATACTATATTCTCTGAAAATATAAAACATGTCATCCTTGAATAACCATTATAAAAATCTCCTTCGAATTACCATAAAAGCCTTACGATCAATCAATCATGATTGTTCGTAAGGCTTTTACCTACTTAATCTAACTTTATTAGATTATAATCTAATTTTATTTGATTATAATCGTCTCTTAAAGTCTTCATATCCAAAAGATTTAACTACTTGAAGTCCGCTCTCTTCATTATAAATAGCTATAGAAGGTAAATTAATCCCATTAAAAGTATTATTCTTAACCATAGAGTACATTGCCATATCACAAAATACTAAACGTGTTCCTTCTTTTAACGGCTCGTCAAAGGAATAGTCCCCTATAATATCACCTGACAAGCAAGTTGCACTGCCTAAACGATAAGTATAAGCTTTTTCATTAGGCTCTCCTGCACCTATAATATAAGGTTTATAAGGTACTTCCAATACATCTGGCATATGACAAGTTGCTGATGTATCTAATATAGCAATATCTATTCCATTATTCATGGTATCTAATACTGTGCTTACAAGATAACCTGCATCAATAGCAACTGCTTCACCTGGCTCTAGATAAACCTCTACATCATATGTTTCTTGAATATGTTTGATACAAGAAACAAGCTTTTCAATATCATAGCCTTCTTTTGTAATATGATGCCCTCCACCAAAATTAATCCATTTCATTTGATGCATATAGGGCCCAAACTTTTCTTCAACTACCTTTAAAATACGCTCTAAGGTATCTGCTCCTTGTTCACACATGGCATGAAAATGTAAACCTTCAATACCTTCCAATGTTTCAGCTGTACAATCTTTTTGGAAGTTTTCAAGCGTTGTTCCCATACGTGATTTGGGTGCACAAGGATTATATAAATCTTTTTCTACTTCTGCATACTCTGGATTGATTCTTATACCACAACTTATGTGTTTAGGATAATCTAAAATACGCTTTTTAAACTTCTCCCACTGCTTAATAGAATTAAAAACAATATGATTGGAATATTTCATAATCTCATCAAAATCATCATCCCTATAAGCAGCAGCATAAATATGGACTTCTTTTCCCATTTCCTCATAACCTAATCTCGCCTCGTGTAATGAACTTGAAGTGACTCCACTTAAATATTGTCCTACTAATGGAAATGTCTTATAAGTAGAAAAGGCTTTAGTGGCTAAAAGAATCTTTGCTCCTGTACGTTCTTCTACTGATTTTAAAATCTCTAAGTTTTTTCTTAAAAGCCTTTCATCTACAACATAACAAGGTGAAGGTAGATGACTAAAATCTAAATCCGTTTCATATTTCATCTATTTTACTCCTAGTCTACTAATTCTGGTGAGAAAGTTTCTTTCCATGGTAAGCCCCATTTATTAAGTGCTTCCATAAATGGATCTGGATTAAATTCTTCTACATTATAAACACCTGGTTTCTTCCATTCACCTTTCATTAGTAACATGGCTCCAATCATAGCTGGTACACCTGTTGTATAAGAAATAGCTTGTGAGCCTACTTCTTTATAACATTCTTGATGGTCACATACATTATAAACATAATAGTTAACTGGCTTACCATCTTTAATTCCTTGATAAATACAGCCAATATTTGTTTTACCTTTTGTTCTTGGTCCAAGAGATGCTGGATCTGGAAGTACTGCTTTTAAGAATTGAAGTGGAATAATTTCTTTGCCTTCATACATAATAGGCTCAATAGAAGTCATGCCTACATTTTCTAATACTTTAAGATGTGTTAAGTATTTTTCAGAGAAAGTCATAAAGAAACGAATACGTTTAATGCCATTAATATTAAGTGCAAGAGATTCTAATTCTTCATGATGTAATAAATACATATCTTTCTCACCAATTTCAGGGAAGTTATAAACTCTTTTAATCTCCATTGGCTCAGTTTCTACCCACTTGCCATTTTCAATGTAACTTCCTTTAGCTGTAACTTCACGAATATTAATTTCTGGATTAAAGTTTGTCGCAAATGGATATCCATGATCACCAGCATTAGCATCTAAAATATCAATATAGTGAATTTCATCAAAATAATGTTTTTGTGCATAAGCTGAAAATACTCCTGTTACCCCTGGGTCAAATCCACAACCTAAAATCGCTGTAATACCTGCTTCTTCAAACTTTTTACGATATGCCCATTGCCAGCTATATTCAAACTTAGCTGTTTCTGGTGGTTCATAGTTTGCTGTATCTAAATAATGTGTTTTAGTTGCAAGACAAGCATCCATGATAGTTAAATCTTGATAAGGTAATGCAATATTCATAACGATATCTGGTTTATAATCATTAATCAGTGCAATAAGCTCATCTACATTATCTGCATCTACCTGTGCAGTTGTAATTTTTGTTTTACCACCATCAAGTTTTGCTTTAAGTGCATCACATTTTGATTTTGTTCTACTTGCAATACAGATTTCTTCGAATACCTCTGAGTTTTGGCAACATTTATGTACTACAACACTAGCTACGCCACCTGCCCCAATAATTAACGCTCTTCCCATTTATTTTCCTGCCTCCTTAAATTTTCAATTTAATAATTTGTATCGATACAAATATCTTATTTTTAGATTAAGCTACTTATCTCATCTTCTCTTTTCTGTTGACCTAATCTTAACTTTAACAGCATTAAGCCATATACTTTTTTGTAGGTTATGACTATGCTTTCATCAATAATTTTTTGACATAGTTAGGTAATGCAAAACTTCCTTTATGTACATCTGCATTATAATACTGTGTCTTGATGTCTAACGCCATCCACCTATCCTCATCTAAATCTTTAATAGGGTCATATACTTTAGATGCAAACCCAAACATCCAATTTCCTGATGGATAAGTTGGAATATGTGCATTATAAAGCTTGATTACAGGGAAATAACCCTCTACACGCTCATGCGCCTTTTGAAGAGACTGTGCATAAACCTTATAATATGGACTTTCATGCTGATTCACTAATATTCCTTTATCTGTTAGTGCTTTATAGCAATTACCATAAAATTCTCTTGTAAATAATCCTTCACCTGGCCCAAATGGATCTGTAGAATCTACAATGATTAAATCATACACATGCTCTATGCGACGTATAAATTTTAAGCCATCTTCATAATGAATATTTACTCTAGAATCTTCTAAATCACAAGCTGTTTGCTGTAAATGTGTTTTACAAGCCTCTACTACCATTTGATCAATTTCTACCAAATCAATTTGTTTGATATTAGGATAACGACATAGTTCTCTTACCGCACCACCATCTCCGCCACCTATAACTAAAACACGCTCAATTTCTGGATTAGTAGCCATTGGAACATGTACCATCATCTCATGATAAATAAATTCATCTTTTTCTGTTAGCATCATACAACCGTCCAATGCTAAAAAGCGTCCAAATTCATAAGATTCCATAATATCAATACGTTGGAATTCACTTTGACTTGAATATAAGTGCTTATCTACTTTAATAGAAAAACGTACATTTTTTGTATGTTCTTCTGTATACCATAATTCCACTATACTCACCTCACTATCTCTTTACAATATTAATATGCTCTATATGAATATCCTCTGTTCCTGTTAAAACACAACCTTTTTTCTTTGCATAAGCAATATAATCTAAAATCTCCTGAGTAATCTTTTCTCCTGGTGCCAAAATCGGAATGCCTGGTGGATAACACATAACAAACTCACTACAAATTTCGCCCACACTCTCTGCCATTAGGACCGATTTCTTATCTGCATAAAAGGCATCTTGTGGTGTCATCTCTACCAAAGGATTAATATATTCATGATCTAGCATCCCTGTTTGATCTTTTGTATGTAAACGCTTAATTTCAGATAAAGCAGAGATAAGACGTTCAATCGCTAAGTTTTTATCTCCCACTGAGATAATGGCTAATACATTACCTATATCTCCAAACTCAATTTGAATATCATAGTCATCTCTTAGTAAATCATATACCTCAATCCCTGCAAGCCCAATGTCTCTTGTATGGATAGATAGTTTAGTAACATCAAAATCATAAACCGTATCCCCATCAATTAACTCTTTACCAAAGGCATAATAACCACCTATTTTATTAACTTCTTCTCTTGCATAATTGGATAAATCCATGACTCTATCAAAAATTTCTTTCCCATGTAATGCAAGGTTTTTACGGGATATATCCAAAGAAGACATCAGTAAATAAGAACCACTCGTTGTTTGTGTTAAATTAATAATCTGACGTACATAACCTTCACTCATGTCATTATTGATGAGTAAAAAAGAACTTTGTGTTAATGAGCCGCCTGTCTTGTGCATACTCACCGCTGCCATATCTGCACCTACACTCATTGCTGAAGCTGGTAAATCTTCATGAAAATAAAAATGCGTTCCGTGTGCCTCGTCGACTAACACTAACATCCCATGCTCATGTGCTAGTTTTGTAATCTTTTCAAGTGGTGAACAAATCCCATAATAGGTTGGATTATTGACTAAAACAGCTTTTGCATCTGGATTCTCTAATATGGCAGACTTAACATCTTCATAAGACATCCCTAATGGAATCCCTAGCTCTTTATTAACACCAGGATTCACATAAACCGGAACAGCGCCACAAACTACCATTGCATTAATCGCACTACGATGTACATTACGTGGCATAATAATCTTATCTCCTCGCTTACAAGCCGTCATGACCATAGCTTGCACAGCAGAAGTTGTTCCGCCAATCATAAAAAAAGCATGCTTAGCACCAAAAGCATCTGCTGCCAATTCTTCTGCTTCTTTAATAACAGAAACAGGATGACATAAATTGTCTAGAGGTTTCATTGAATTCACATCTATAGAAAGACATTTTTCTCCCAAAAATTGTGTCAGTTCTGCATTTCCTCTCCCTTGTTTATGCCCAGGTACGTCAAATGGCACAATTCTCATTTCCTTATATCTTTGCAATGCTTCATAAATGGGCATTTTATCTTGTAATTTTTTATTCATTGCATAACCCCTTTACAAATTAATAAATGTAAAAATTAGTATATGTAATATTAAAGTATTTGTTTAGTATTAATAGCCCCAAGCTAAAACAAAACCAAAACCTTGATGTTCCTAAGTTTTACCAAGATATACACCTTAATTTCGTTCAACATTCTACAATATTTTTTTTTAAATTTCAACTCTATTTCTTATTTTATCTAACCATTTTGTTTATTTATATTAAACTTTTTAAGCAGATATAACTACTTTTAAAACAAAACCCATGGTAATATAAAGCTTTTTTAGTTTATTATATTTTTTTAATTTTAAATTATTTCTTAATTATACTCCTAAATTTATACCTTCTGTACTTTATATTACCATAAGTCTTGATTGCTCCTCTAACTTATTGGAGTTTAACCTTTAATTTCCACTTACAAAAATAAAACAAACATTTATTTAAGTACAAGATGACTTCAACAAATGTTTGTTTTAAATTGTTCTATTTATACTTCTAACTGATCTACTTCTTGTAGCCATAATGTGCTGCAGGCATCACTTGGCATACGCCAGTCCCCTCTTGGCGATAAACAAACGCTACCGATTTTAGGTCCATCTGGTAGACAGCTTCTCTTAAATTGTTGTGAGAAGAAACGCCAATAGAATGTTCTTAACCATTTTAAGATTGTTTCATGACTATAAAGCTCATCATTTGCTTCTTCTTTCTTAGCAAAAGCTAACTTCGCTAAGAAATAAATCTTGCTTGGACTAAAGCCAAAACGAAGCATGTAATATAAGAAGAAGTCATGTAACTCATAAGGTCCTACTGTATCTTCTGTTTTTTGTAACATCTCTCCATTTTTACCTAAT
>JAFOHG010000055.1 GCA_017421915.1 Cellulosilyticum sp.
CTAAACTGTCATAAATCTTACCTCGAACCACTTCAGATTCTAGATTATTTAACCTTGTATTTTGAGGGTGTACAGACATCTCTTTTTGCTTAAAAATATTAAAATAAATCATATAGCCTACAAGTAGGGCAAAAATTGTTATAAAAATCCCTGTAACCGTATAAATCATCTTTTTATCTTGCTTCACGTGCCTTTTCCCCCTTTTCTTCTCCTATACGTGCCTTATAAGAAAAATAAGTAATCAGGCCAATCATTCCCATACTCACTATAATAGAGGTTCCACCTGCACTCATAAATGGTGTTGTAATTCCTGTGAGCGGAATAAGTTTTAGTACCCCTCCAATAATAATAAAGACTTGGAGTCCAAATAAACTTGCGATGCCCACAATAACTAATCTATAAAAAGCATGACTATAACGAAAAGCTACTTGAAGACAAAGTAAAATAATTCCTAAATAACAAAGTAGAACAATAATTCCAATTAAAACTCCAAATTCTTCACATACAGCAGCAAAAATATAGTCTGAAATATTCATTGGTATTTTAGTTGGCATACCTCTTGTCAAACCACTTCCTAGCCATCCCCATGTGCCTATTGCAAAAAGTCCTTGCACGACTTGATAACCTGCTCCATTAATATCGGCCCAAGGATTAAGCCATGCCTCTACCCTTACTCTTACATGAGAGAATAAAAAATACATCACGACACTACCACAAGATGCTGCCAGTATACCTAAACCTGGTATTACAAAACTTTGTGTTGCAACCAATAACATAATTAATGTCGTTAAATAATAAAGTAGGACTGCTCCTAGATCCTTTTGCAAGACCAAACATCCTAACGATACAAGTGTTACTGCTCCTGGGAATATTAATCCTTTATATCCCTGTTTCCGACGTTCTCCATCACTTAAGGTGGATGCTAAAAATAGTACCAGAGCCACTTTACCAATCTCTGATGGTTGAAAAGAAAGTGGCCCAATACTTACCCAGTTTGTTGCACCATAAATCGTATCTCCAAAGGCAAATGGTAAAACCATTGTAATTCCTAGGATTACTAAATAGAAATACTTATTCTGTGGTTTAATGAGCACTGAAAACAGAGAAGGAAAAATAAGCGCAATCCCTGCTCCAAGTATATAAGCGATCATTTGTTTAGATGCAATATCATGATTCAAGCGCTCTAACATTAGAAAACCTATATCCATAATAAAAAACATCATTTGCCATAAAACTAACTCTTGATGCCTTTTCATCATCTTTAAAATAAGTAAAGAAAAGACAAAAATAAGTAGCATAATCAAACCATTTATACCAATAGATAAACGAAGTGCCTCATCTGTCTGTTTGCCCATTAAAATACTTACCCCTGCTAGATGAAAAAAGTATAAACAAATAGACAATAATCTATTTTTTTCTTTGCGTGCACCAAGATTATAATGTACAAATGGCTTCATAAAACTAAAGGCTACAACAACAAATAAAATACCAAAACCTGCAAAGATATATCGGCTTAGCAATATCATGATATTAAAATACCCCATGTTATTCCTCCCTTATAGTACCGTTTTAAATACTGTTCCTTTAACCAACTTCTGTTCATTTCTCTCAAGATAACTATTCATAATTTCTTCTGTTTGTACATTAGATTCATTTGTTAACTGAATACGTAACATTACATCTTGTGGCATATCTCCTTTACGAATTGCCAGTGGCTCACAGCTCATAATTTGCATCATACAAGCCTTACAATCTGTTTCAATACGCCATGTAATTTGTTTACGATCTTCTAATTCAAAAGAATGCTTTTCTTTAACACCTTTTTGACAAGATGAAGTACCACGTAAAACACATTGTGATGATGTCATAACAGGGAAATAACCATAAACTATTTTTTCCCTAGCACCTTTTAATAATGCAGTTTCTGTTGCAGTTAGTTCTAAAGAAGTTGTAACACGCTTAGCACCTTTTTCTTCCCACAGGGCAATTGTTTCATTGTTTGTTATATTCATATTGTAATCTACAACTAATGCTTTACCCATTTCTTGTAAAAAATGATGTTGTCCTATATTTCGTATTAAGAATCCAGTTAAAGCTGTTTCTTTCCACAATAAAAGATCTTCCTTATGTTTTTCATACATACGTTCTTTCATAATATTTGGTAAAGCTAAATAAAAATCTTTGCCTGCTTCTATACAACGTTGCATCGCTTCCATTGCCACTTCATTTTGATAAAGCCATTCCCAATAAATCATCTCCACTTCTGGATAGCTTAAAACAACTTCTAATTGTTCTAAGTTTGTGACATGTACTGCCCATCCACCTGCTTCATTACCTTCTCTTATTTCATGTTTATAAACTTCTGGTACTTGATCAACTTTCTTTTCAAGTAAAGCTTCTTCTAACTGTAAGCAAGCACTACGTCTTACCTCATTAAGCTGACTAATCCCTATATAAGCGCCTTCTGGCCAATCAATTTCTACTTGTCTTGCTACAAAAGAGGTACTACCTAGTTTAGTTAACTGTTTTCTAGCTTGTTCTTTTGTAATTGGATTTTGACTAGCTACTTCTAATAAACCACCTGTATAAGTGATTGTCTTACCTTGAGCTATCATAGTCATTTCTAAAGGCTTGCCAATATCGCCTTTAATTTGCATTGTAATCGGCATTTTACGAACAGGCTTAACATAGGTTTGACGCATTCGCTTAAGAAGTTGATGATTCTTTGTTAAATAAACCTCACTGCCTACTTCTACATATTTATCAAATTGACACGTAATACGACTACCTGCCTCACAAACTTTTGTAATACCTGTTCCTACACTATCTTTTCCCTCACGTATAATTTCTAATCCATCTCCTGGATTTAAGGTATGTGTAAGCTGAATCGTTGCTTGTCCATTTTTAGCGGAAAAACGTATAACTTCACCCACTTTAAGACCTATATGACGTGGACTAATGGGTGTTAACATTTTTCGGCTACCTTTTTCATAATAGTACCCCTTAGAAAAACCACCACGATTAAAAACACCTTTTAAAATATTTAAATCTTCTTCACTTACTTCATAAGATGTATTTGTCTGTGCCAAATCTACATATTTACGATAGGTTCCTACTACAGATGCTACATATTCTGGAGACTTCATACGACCTTCAATCTTAAAGGAATGAATACCTGCTTCTAAGAGTTCAGGAATAAATTCAATTGAGCAAATATCTTTTAAACTTAATAAATAACTTTCTTTGCTTAAAACTTTTCCATCTTCTTTTAAGTTATAGCGCATACGACAAGTTTGTGCACAACGTCCACGATTCCCACTACGTCCACCTATTAAACTACTCATTAAACATTGACCAGAGTAACTATAACATAATGCACCATGAACAAATGTTTCAACTTCAATGTCACATTTTTCAATAATGTCTTTAATCTCTTTAAGCTGCATTTCCCTAGCCAAAACAACTCTTTTAAAACCAAGTTCTTTAAGAAATAATACATCTTCTATACTATGAGCAGACATTTGTGTACTAGCATGCATACGAAGTTTAGGGAAATATTTTCTTACCATATGGGCAATGCCTAAATCCTGTATAATAATTGCATGTACACCAATTTCTTCAAGATACTTTAAATAATGATATAATGCTTCTGTTTCACTTTCTTTAATTAAAATATTAACAGTTACATAAACTCTTACGCCACGTAACGTTGCATATTTAACAATTTCTTCTAGTTCATTTTCTGTAAAATTATCTGCTGCCTGTCTTGCATTAAATCCTTTACCACCTACAAATAGAGCATCTGCTCCATTTTCTATAGCTGCTATTGCATTTTCCATTTTACCAACAGGTGCCAGAAGTTCTGCTTTTTTCAAAATATTTCACCTTTTCTTTAATAAACTAACAGGGGAAGTTACCTCCCCCTGTTTCCATGTTCTATTCTTCCTTGATGAGTAGCTATAGCAAGCTGCTCCTTTGTTTGCGCAAGTTGTAAGGACAGCTGTTTAACCTGCTCCTTCAACTTTTCGTTTTCTATCTTTATTTCTTCTAAAGATGTAATTGATGCATCTAAAGTTTCTTGTCTCTTAACACATTCATCTGCTAAATTTAATGTTAGCAGTGTATTAATTTTACTTTGTCCAACATGAGTTTTGTCATAAGTTGCTTGGATTTGTGCCAGCTTTTCATTAATGACCCTTGCTACACGTTGCATATGTTCTTCGGATTCATTCCCTTTAAGCGCAAGAATATTTCCTCCAATAACAACTTCCACTCTGTTTTTTGACATGTATTAACACCCCATTACATGCACTGTGCGCATTTTCTTTTTTCCAATTATAGCACACCATCTTTTAAATTACTACAAACTTTTTAACTCAAACACCTCGTAAGCTTTTGGTGCAAGCATTCTACCTCTTGGTGTACGTTGCATATAACCTTGCTGAATGAGATAAGGTTCATAGACATCCTCTAAGGTATCTCTTTCTTCTCCAATAGCAGCTGCTAATGTATCTAATCCTACAGGTCCGCCTTTAAATTGAAGTGCAATCGCTTCAATAATGCGACGGTCAATATCATCTAACCCATTACGATCAATATTTAGAAGTTCTAACGCTTTTAGACAGACTTCTTCTGTTATATGATGATCATACTTAATGAGTGCAATATCACGAACACGCTTTAATAGTCTATTAGCCACACGTGGTGTGCCACGACTACATTTTGCTAATTCTAATGCCGCATTTTCTTCAATCTGTGTTTCTAAGATATTGGCAGATCTTGAAATAATCTGGCCCAGCTCTTCTTTTGTGTAATATTCTAAACGCTGAATAATACCAAAACGATCTCTTAATGGCGCACTTAACATGCCTGCTCTTGTGGTTGCACCAATTAAAGTAAATTTTGGCAAAGTTAATCGAATAGATTTTGCTGCTGGTCCTTTTCCTACAACAATATCAATACAATAATCTTCCATAGCAGAGTAAAGGACTTCTTCCACTTGACGACTCATACGATGAATTTCATCAATAAATAAAATATCACCATGTTGTAAATTATTTAAAATTGCTGCAATATCTCCTGGACGCTCAATAGCTGGTCCTGAAGTAATTTTAATCTTTACACCCATTTCAGCAGCAATAACTCCTGCCATAGTAGTCTTTCCAAGTCCTGGTGGCCCATATAAAAGAACATGATCTAACGCTTCACCTCTTAATTTAGCTGCTTCAATAAAAATTTTAATATTTTCCTTAATCGCACTTTGTCCAATATATTCATTTAAACTTAAGGGACGAATATTACTTTCTATTTCATGATCTTCTAATTGTAAGTCACTTGAAATAATACGTTTTTCCATTTCTTATCCCTCCTACATAGCTAATATACTTAATGCCTTACGGATTAAAGTTTCACTATTAGAATGATAGTCATCTACTGCCTCTACTGCCTTCTTAGCTTCTTGGTTACTATAACCTAATGCTTCTAAAGCTTCAATAGCTTCATGCTTAGATTCAGTATCCTTAAGACCATTTTGAAGTAAACTTAAATCTGGCACATACAGTTTACTGATGCTATCCTTTAATTCTAAGATGATACGTTGTGCTGTTTTAGGTCCAATACCACTTACTTTACTTAAAGCTTTACTATCTTGCTCCATAATAATTTCAATAATCTCTTGAACACTATATAAGTTTAAAATCTGCATGCCGCCTTTTGGTCCAATTCCACTTACACTAATTAGCTTCTTAAATAGTTCACGGTCTTCACTATGATAAAAGCCATATAAATCATGGCTATCTTCTTTAATATTTTCATGAATATATAATTTAATGGTATCTGTATGATTAGATAATTCTCCTATCGTACGTGTACTACAAAATATCTCATAGCCAATACCATAGGCCTCTAATACCACTGTATTTTCACCCATTTCTGTAATCATGCCTTTTAAATAGGTAATCATGGCTTACTCCTTTTCATTGTTCACTTTTCTATTTTACTCTTATCTATTTTACCTTACGCTCAGCAAAAAGGCAAACAAACATTCGAGAAAACTGCAAAATACTAAAAAAGCGACACACTCATTATTTTAAAGTATGTCGCTTAATAGTCTTTATTCAAATTTAGTGCATTTTTTTCTTATCTTGAGGCATATATTTTAAAGGGTGCAATTTACCATCTGGTGTTTTAATTTTTGTATTGGCTAATTGCTGTTTAAAGTTTCCTCTAAAAATTTCAAGATATTTTTTACGTAGTACATCTTGTTTTGCTTGTTCTTCTGGTGTTAACCCTTCTGTTTTCTTCTTATGTGCAAGCTCATTAATTTCTTTAATAAGCTGATCCATATCAAAATTTTCCATATCGTATCCCTTTCTATTTTGCAATAAACCAAGTTCCTACTGGTTCACCTTCTACTACTTTTCTTAAGATTTCAATTTCTTCACCTGATGCTATAACTGTCTGTGTATGACAAGATTTTGCAATCTCTGCTGCTAAAATCTTTGTAATCATTCCACCTGTTCCTAATGTTGAACCAGCACCACCTGCCAGAGATTTAATGTCATCTGTAATTTCCTCAACTTCTGGAATTAACTGTGCAGTTGAATCTTCTTTTGGATTGCTTGTATATAAACCATCAATATCTGTTAAAAGAATCAATAAATCAGCTTCTACAAGTTGTGCAACCATAGCAGATAACGTATCATTATCACCAAAACGATACCCTTCTATTTGTGCTGTTGAAATACAGTCATTTTCATTAATAATTGGAATAACACCTAACTCTACCAATGTCTCAAAAGTATTTTTTGCATTTTGGTTTTTGATAGGGTCTTCCATGACATCTTTAGTAAGTAGTATTTGAGCAATCACTTGATTATATTCATCAAAAAACTTTTGATACATCTTCATCAAGATAGCTTGTCCAATAGCTGCTGATGCCTGTTTTAGTGGTAACTCTTCTGGACGTTTATTACGTCCAATACGTTGCATCCCTGCATTAATTGCACCTGAAGAAACTAAAATAATTTCTTTTCCTGAATTATTTAAATCTGTTAGGACTCTTGCTAGTCTCTCCATTTTATTTAAATCTACTCTTCCATTTTCATGAGTTAATGAAGATGTTCCAATCTTTACAACAATTCTTTTTGCTGCCTTTACTGCACTTCTCATTCTATAATCCCCCCTAAGCTTACTTTTTAGCGTGCTTTACTAATAGCCGGAAGCTCTTTAGCTAAACGTTCTGTAACTTCTTCAGTCACTTCACTTATTTTTTTCATCTGCTTCATTCCAATTTTCTTAGTAATCGCTAAAGCCTGCATACCATTTGCATCACGTTTTTGCTTTTCTTCTAATAAATGTACAGGAATATAGGCCACTTTTTCATCTTCTCTTTCTAATTCGAGAATATCTTCGTCAGTTACAAATTCAATGCCTACACACTCTGCTTTACCATAAAAAGCCTTAATAAGCTTCTTACGATTTGTTTTTGTTTCATAGACATTAAGTGGCACTTTCGCAATTTTTCCTGTATTAAAAGCAAATGCCATATATCCACTATAATCTGATGTGCTACAAATTGCAATAATTTGCTCACCTTCCTCTAATTTTAATAGATTAGGCAAATAAACACCATACTGACTTGCCTTACAATCTTCTATCTCATGAAGTTTCATTTTATAAACATTACATTGGTTCGTAAAAAGTAAAAGCTCCTGACGATTATTTGCATCTATTTCTTGAATGATTTGATCTTCATCTTTTAGTTTTTGCTCACCACTACTTCTTAAAGAAACAAGTGTAATCTTTTTAAGGTATTGATGATTGGTAAAGAATAATTTAACATTGTAGTCTTCAATCATTTCTTCATGTTTAATCTTGACTACCTCTGTATGTTTTAAAATATCTGTCTTTCGTTCCATTGGATATTTCTTTTGAATTTGCTTAAGCTCTTCAATGATAACCTTTTTAACTTTTTTAGGATCTTCAATTAAATCCTTTAAACGTGCAATTTCTTTTTCAAGTTCATCTACTTCTTTTAATGTCTCTAAAATATATTGTCTATTTAAATGACGTAATTTAATTTCTGCCACAAAATCAGCTTGCATTTCACTAATATGGAAATGTTCCATTAATCTTGGTACTACATCTTTTTCTTTTTCAGTATGTCGCACAATATCAATAGCCGCATCAATATCTAATAAAATCTCTTTAAGCCCTAGTAAAAGATGAAAACGCTTTTCCATTTTTTCAATTAGGAAACGATATTTACGCACAATAGAGTCTTGTCTAAATAAGCTCCATTCATAGATAATTTCTTTAATTCCCATGACACGTGGCATGCCATTAATTAAAATATTAAAGTTACAACTAAAACTATCTTCAAGTGGCGTTGTCTTATACAATTTTTGCATAAGCACATCTGGATCTGTGCCTCTTTTAAGGTCAATGGCAATTTTTAAACCAGAAAGGTCTGTTTCATCTCTTACATCTGAAATTTCTTTGATTTTCCCTGCTTTTACAAGTTCTTCAATCTTATCTATAATGGCTTCTACTGTTGTGGTATATGGAATTTCAGTAACTTCAATACAGTTGTCTTTTTTAATATAAGTATACTTTCCACGTACTTTAAAACTACCACTTCCCGTCTCCGCCATTTGACGCATTTCTTTTTCATCATAAATCAACGTGCCACCTGTTGGAAAATCTGGCGCAATAATATATTCTAACACATCTATTGTCTCATTTTTTAAATAAGCAATTGTTGCATCACATACTTCATTAAGATTAAATGGGCAAATATTACTTGCCATTCCTACCGCAATCCCTTGATTTGGATTGACTAAGATATTTGGAAAACGAGTTGGTAGTAAAACAGGTTCTTTTAATGTCCCATCATAGTTATCTACTAAATCTACTGCATTTTCTTCAATATCATTAAAAATCTCAGTACAAATTTCACTTAACTTTGCTTCTGTATAACGCGGTGCGGCAAACGCCATGTCTCTTGAATAAACTTTACCAAAGTTTCCTTTAGAATCTACAAAAGGTGTATTAAGTGCTGCATATCCTTGAGTCAAACGCACCATTGTTGCATAAATGGTTTGATCCCCATGAGGGTTTAATTTCATTGTTTGTCCGACGATATTCGCAGACTTTGTACGAGCCCCTTTAATTAAGTTCATTTTATACCTAGTATAAAGAAGCTTACGATGAGAAGGTTTAAATCCATCTATTTCAGGTAGAGCTCTAGAAACAATAACACTCATAGCATATGGCATATAATTGCTTTCTAAAGTGTGCGTAATATCTTGTCTAATAATAGTTGGCTTGTCCATGTTTTTCCCCTCCTAACTCATATCTGCCAAGTCTAAATAGCGATAGCCTTCTGTTGCAATAAAATCTTTTCTTGCTGGAAGGTTGTCTCCTAAAAGACGATCAAACATTTCTTCAGCCTCTTCAATGTTCTCAGGAACAACTTGAATAAGACGTCTTGTCTCTGGATTCATAGTTGTCTCCCACATCATATCTGGATTATTTTCACCTAACCCTTTTGAACGTTGAATCGTATATTTTGTTTTGATTTTCTTTAAAATCTCAGCTTTTTCAGCATCTGAAAAGGCAAAATATGTTTTGTTTTTTGTATTAATTTCATACAATGGTGTTTCTGCAATAAAAACGCGACCTTCTTTAATTAGTGTTGGTGCTAATCTATACAGCATGGTTAAAATTAAAGTACGAATTTGATAGCCATCTACATCGGCATCCGTACAAATAATAATTTTATTCCATCTTAAGTTATTTAAATCAAATGTATTTAAATCCTTATTATGCTTAGATGATATTTCTACCCCACAACCTAATACTTTTAATAAGTCTACAATAATATCACTTTTAAACACTTTGTCATAATCTGCTTTTAAACAATTTAGGATTTTTCCCCTAACTGGCATAATCCCTTGGAATTCTGCATTTCTCCCTAACTTACAAGAACCAAGAGCAGAATCCCCTTCCACTATATAAAGCTCTCGTCTACTCACATCTTTAGTACGACAATCTACAAACTTTTTAATGCGATTTCCAATATCAATACTTCCACTTAATTGCTTACGTACATTAATACGTGTACGCTCTGCTTTTTCACGACTGCGTTTATTCACCATAATTTGCTTAGCAATCTTATTAGCCTCATCTTTATTTTCTGTAAAATAAATAAAGAGATACTCTTTTAAGTAGTCTTGCATCGCTTCTTGAATGAATTTATTGGTAATGGCTTTTTTAGTCTGATTTTCATAACTTGTAATCGTAGAAAAAGAATTTGAAATCAAAATCAAACTATCTTGAATATCTACAAAGGTTATTTTCTTTTCATCCTTATTATATAGCCCTTCATTTTTAAGATATTGATCAATGGCATATACAAAAGCATTTTTAATGGCCTTATCTGGTGAGCCACCATACTCTAAGTAACTTGAATTATGATAGTACTCCAGCATATTACGTTCATTACAGAAACAAAAAGCAAGTTGAAATTTTAGCTTGTACTCTGGACGGTCTGCTCGGTCACGCCCTTTTGTTTCATTCTCTGTAAAAACTACTTGAGTAAAGTTCTTTTCTTCTGCAATTTCTCTTGCATACCCTAAAATGCCATCTTCATATAAGTAAATATGCTTTTCATCCTTAATTTCATCTTCAAAAATAAACTGTAAGTTTTTATTAACAACAGCTTGTCTTTTAAGCACATCATGAAAATACTCTGATGGAATGTGTACTTCTGTGAAAACATCTTGATCTGGCTTCCAATGAATCTTACTTCCTGTATGTTTATAGCTTGCTTCTTCTTTCTTTAAGCCACCTATGTTTTCACCTTTTTCAAAGTGTAATGTATAGATATAGCCATCTCGTTTGACTTCTACATCCATAAACTCTGAACTATATTGTGTGGCACAACTCCCTAATCCATTTAGTCCTAAACTAAACTCATAGTTGTCACCATCATTATTATTATATTTTCCCCCAGCATATAACTCACAGAAAACAAGTTCCCAGTTATAGCGTTGTTCACTTGCATTATAATCAACTGGAATCCCACGTCCATAGTCTTCAACTGTAATAGAATAATCTTCGTGTAAAGTTACACGAATGGTATTTCCATAACCTTCTTTAAACTCATCAATTGCATTCGCTAGTATCTCAAATACTGAGTGCTCACACCCCTCAATACCATCCGAACCAAAGATTACTCCCGGTCTAAGTCTAACTCGGTCAGCACCTTTTAATGAAGAGATACTTTGGTTGTCATATGTTTTCTCTTTCATGCTTATCACCTATTTTTTATTCTTATCTTTTTTACTGTAAATAAAACATGCTGTATTGTCAAGATATTGGTAACTATGTTATCTTTACGTATTTCTACCACTCATAAGTTTTTTATGAGCTCTTTATCTCTGAAATCAGCTTGCTTTATCTATTATCGAATAAATGTTCGTTTTTGTAAAGTGCTTTTTATAATAGATTACTTTTAGTCAGTATCTGTCTTTTTCTTCCTTTATATGTTATTAAAACATTTCCAAATATTATTTTTTCTATCTTATAAATTATATGCCATCGTGTCTTTTAAATAAAAGCAAAAAAATAGGGCCTAAGCCCTACTTTTTCTTATTCTTCGTCAAATCCACCAAAGAAGTTTTGATCGAATAATTCAGCAACATCGTTCCATTCTTCATCTGTTTCGATGTCATCTAATTTCACTTCTTCACCATCTTCTGAATAACGATAGAAGTAAACTTCTGCTTCATCTTCATTATCTACATCTGCTTTTGGTGCGATTGCAATATATTCTCTACCATTGCATTCAAAGATATCAAGTACGCTGCAAGGTACTTCTGTATCATCTTCATCATCAAATGTTACATAGATGATAGATTCTTCTGTTTCATCACCACATCCACAACCGCATCCAGTTGTGTTTTCTTCTTCTCCACAGCTGCATCCGCAACCACAGTTTTTGTTTTCTTCCATTTTAGTTCCTCCTTGGAATAAATTGCTTGTTTCATTATAGCATGTTTGTCAAGCAATTTCCATCCAATTCTTTCTAGCTTTTAATTTTTTACATTTTTTAGTATGCCCATTTTATAATGACTCATACCTTAAACTTTATTTTCCTTAAAGTTTTGTTGGTTCTTCGAAAGTTTCACCTTTAGTATCTACAGTTACTGTTTTCATTACAACTGGTGTAAGTGGACGATCACTAAAGTCTGTACCTACTCTAGCAATATAATCTACTGCATCCATTCCTTCAATAACTTTTCCAAATGCTGCATAACCACCATCTAAGTGTGGTGCATCTTCGTGCATAATAAAGAATTGTGAACCAGCTGAATCTGGCATCATGCTACGCGCCATTGAAAGGACACCGCGTGTGTGCTTAAGTGTATTTTTAAAGCCATTTTGAGCAAATTCACCTTTAATTGAGTAACCTGGGCCACCCATACCTGTACCTTCTGGGTCTCCACCTTGAATCATAAAGCCAGGAATAATACGGTGGAAAGTAAGTCCATTGTAAAATCCTTTACTTACAAGTGATACAAAGTTTTTTACAGATTCAGGTGCGATTTCTGGGTAAAGTTCAATAATGATTTGACTATCGTCATCCATTGTAATTGTAACAACTGGGTTTTGCATATTTTATTTCCTCTTTCTTAAGCATTTTTTAAGAATGCGATATACGCTTTTCTCATTTCGTATAAATCTGCTTTGCTTGTTATTTCCCATGGTGCATGCATACTATGAACTGGTACACCACAATCAATCACATCCATCGCATACTCTGCTAAAATGTAAGCGATTGTACCGCCACCACCAAGGTCAATACGTCCAAGTTCAGCTGTTTGCCATGTGACATTGTTTTCGTCCATAATACGTCTAAGCTCTGCTACATATTCAGCATTTGCCTCATTAGAACCAGATTTTCCTCTAGCTCCTGTATATTTCATGAAAACAACACCTTTTCCAAAGTATGCTGCATTATTTTTTTCTAATACACTTGGATAGTTTGGATCATATCCTGCTGTAACATCTGAAGAAAGCATTTTAGAACGTGACATTGTACGTTTTAGATTTAAACTAGAATACCAGCCACTTAATTGCATCACTTCTGCTACCATATTTTCAAAAAATCTAGAATGCATACCTGAAGCACCTACACTTCCGATTTCTTCTTTATCTACTAAAATAGTAGCTGTTGTACGTTCTGGATTTTCTACTTCAAGCTGTGCTTCAAATGATGCATAGGCACAAACACGATCATCCTGTCCATATCCAATAATCATACTTCTATCAAGACCGTAGTCTCTTGCAGCTCCTGCAGGAACGATTTCAATCTCAGCAGATACGAAATCTTCTTCAATCATACCATATTTTTCATGTAATAGGTGTAAAATATTCGCTTTTACTTTATCTTTTTCTTCTCCTTCAAGTGGAATACTACCTAAACAGATATTTAAGTCTTCCCCTTTAATCGCTTCACTGACTTTCTTTTGCATTTGTTCACTTGCTAAATGAATGAGTAAGTCTGAGATACCTACTACAGGATCCATTGGATCTTCACCTATAGAAAGATTTACAACTGTTCCATCTTTTTTGGCAACGACACCATGAATGGCAAGAGGCATTGTTACCCATTGATATTTTTTAACACCACCATAATAGTGTGTTTTTAGCATTGCAAAGTCTGTATCTTCATAAAGTGGATTTGGTTTTAAGTCTAATCTTGGAGAATCTAGATGTGCTCCTAATAAATTCATCCCTTCTGTAATTGGCTTTTGACCAATGCAGAAAAGAATTAATGTTTTATCTTTATAATTAGCGTAAACTTTATCTCCTGCTTTAAGTGCAACTTGTCCCTTAATGCACTCTTCGATATTTCTATATCCTGCCTTTTCAGCTTCGATTATCATACTACGAACACATTCACGTTCTGTTTTATTTTTAGAAATAAATTGACGATAACGTTCACCATATGCAAATAGTGCTCTTTTATCTTGTTCTGTATAACCTGCCCATACATTTTTATATTCTTTTTTAATTTCTTTCATGTTTGACATAATTCTTC
>JAFOHG010000056.1 GCA_017421915.1 Cellulosilyticum sp.
AACCATGGATGATCCAGATCGCATGATTTATGAAGGGGGTCAATTCTATTTAAAGAGTGGTGAGGAGATGGCAGCATTATTTCCATATGCACCAGAAGCCATTACCAATACCAATAAGATTGCGGAGCGTTGTAATGTAGAATTTGAATTTCATAAACTCAAATTACCACGTTTTGACGTACCCAATGGTAAAACAGCCCCAGAGTATTTACGAGAAAGATGTTATGAAGGTTTAACTAAACGCTATCAGCCGGTGACACCAGAGCTAGAAGAACGTTTAGAGTATGAATTGGGTATTATTACACAAATGGGATTTGTAGATTACTTCCTTATTGTAGGAGATTTCATTCACTATGCAAAAGAGGAAGGTATACCAGTAGGGCCAGGAAGAGGAAGTGCAGCAGGAAGCATTGTTGCATATACTTTAGAAATCACAGATATCGACCCAATTAAATATCAATTACTATTTGAGCGTGAATTAAGATGCGCTCATTAAACTGGGTGAATTGCTGGAAAGCTAAGGCAAGGTGCTAAGCTAATCAGCAGCCAAGTTCGCAAAAGGCATAGAAGTAGCGAAAAGGTTCAGAGACTAGGAGAATGAATAGCCAATTAATAAATTCTCCCACGAGTGCCCAGCTCAATATAATTTATTTTATAAAGTATGGTTATACTTAGGACATAGTGAAATAGAAAAGAGGAGAAATAATGTATGATCATGTATGTCTAAAGTGTAATAAAGAATTTACTTCTAAAAAGAAAGAACAAAAGTATTGCTCTAAAAGTTGTGCTAATAGTGTATCTACTTCAAATAGAAAAGTAGAAGATATAAGTATTTTTTCGGAAGGATTAAATGCTACCAATACTTATATATTAGGGTTAATTTATTCTGATGGTTGTATTAGTTATGATAAGCATACAAAAAGATTTAGGATAACAATATCCATGAATGAGAGAATATTATTAGAAAAGATACGTATGCTAATGACACCAACTAAAAAGCTTTATACGTATAAGCACCCTAATGGAAGAGAAAATACTTACTCTGTAATAAGTACTAATCCACAAGATATAGAATTTTTATTTAAGTTAGGATTAACAGAACGAAAAAGTTTAAATATATCGTATCCTAATATTTTAGCTGAATTTGATAAAGATTTTATAAGAGGTTATTTTGATGGAGATGGATCAGTATATAAAAGTACAACAAACACTTATTATAAGGGTGTTAAAAGATCTTATGATTATTTAAGGGTAAAATTTACAACAGGAAGTAAATTGTTTGCCATACAACTTAAGGAGTGCTTGGAATATCACAATATATTATCTAAGGTATTTCAAGATTCCAGAGGAAAGGAAAGTTACTATGTATCTATCCAAGGTAAAGAATATGTAAAGAAGTTTCATGAATATTTATATAGAGACTGTGATATTTGGATGGAACGTAAATATAATAAATTTATTGAGATGATATAGTCCAAGCTGAGTTGGAATGAACCAACTGATGAAAATGAAGGAAACTTCCAGAGCGTAAGATAAAGAGCTTACGGTTAATACAAATGTTCTTAAATCCAGAACGTGTCAGCATGCCTGATATTGATATTGACTTCTGCTATGAGCGTCGTCAAGAAGTTATTGACTATGTTATTCGTAAATATGGTGCAGAGTGTGTATCACAAATTATTACTTTTGGAACATTATCTGCTAAAGCTGTTATACGTGATGTAGGACGAGCTACTAATATGCCATATGCAGAAGTAGATAAAATTGCTAAGATGATTCCAAATGAACTCAAGATGACCATTAAAAAAGCACTTGAAATGAATAGTGAGTTAAGAGAACTTTATGAGACAGATGAAAAAGTAAAATATCTTATTAATACGTCTATGAAATTAGAAGGACTACCACGCCACTCCTCTATGCACGCTGCTGGAGTAGTTATTGCGGATAGACCTGTTATGGAGTATGTACCCCTTAATGCCAGTGATGGCTCACTTATTACACAGTATACAATGACAACCCTAGAAGAACTTGGACTTTTAAAAATGGACTTTTTAGGGTTAAGAACACTAACAGTTATTGATAATGCCGTTAAATTAATAGAAAAAAATCATGGTATTAAGTTGGATATGAGCAAAATTGATGATCATGATCCAAAAGTATATGCCCTAATTGCTTCAGGGAATACAGAAGGCATTTTCCAATTAGAAAGTGCAGGAATGAAAAACTTCATGAAAGAGCTTGCTCCAACCTGTTTGGAAGATATTATTGCCGGGGTTTCACTATACCGTCCAGGTCCAATGGACTTTATTCCAAAGTATGTTCAAGGAAAAAGAGATGCACACAGTATTACTTATACGCATCCAAAATTAGAGCCTATTTTAAATAACACATATGGATGCATCGTGTATCAAGAACAGGTTATGCAAATTGTACGAGATTTAGCGGGTTACAGTTTAGGACGAAGCGACTTGCTACGTCGTGCCATGGGTAAAAAGAAAGTAGATGTCATGAATAAGGAAAGGGAAATTTTCCTTCATGGAGATGGGGGAGAAGTACCAGGATGTGTGGCAAATGGTATAGATGAAGCAACTGCTAATACCATATTTGATGAGATGGTAGATTTTGCAAAATATGCATTCAATAAAAGTCATGCTGCAGCTTATGCAGTTGTTGCTTATCAAACAGCATATCTTAAAACTTATTATAAAGTGGAGTTTATGGCTGCACTTATGACGTCTGTTATGGAGAATACTTCTAAAATCACAGGGTATATGGAAACTTGTAAAAAGATGAATATTGAAGTATTGCCGCCTAATATTAACGAAGGATTTGCATATTTTGATGCTAAAGATGATAAAATTATTTTTGGATTAGCAGCTATAAAAAATGTTGGTAAAAATGTAGTAGATCGTATAGTAGAAGAACGAGAAGCTTCAGGATTATTTAAAAGTTTAACAGACTTTTATAACCGTATGGATAGTAAGGATACGAATAAACGTAGTATTGAAAACCTTATTTTAGCAGGGGCTTTTGATTCGTTGGGTGGTAAACGAAGTCAATATTTAGCAGTTTATAAACAGATTGCAGATGGTATTTCTCATAGTAGAAAAAATAATATTATTGGTCAAATGGACTTATTTGGATTAGGTGGAGAGGAAACGATGGAAGATAAGGATCATTTACCAAACATTGCAGAGTTTGATAGTAAAGAATTATTAGCCTATGAAAAAGAAGTTTTAGGGATTTATTTAAGTGGACATCCATTAGATAAAGTAAGAGGTATACTAGAAGAGTATATTAATATGACAAGTGATCGAATGCAAATAGAAGAGGATGAGCAAGCTCATGAACAACAAGAATTACCAGTAGTAGATGGACAAATGGTAGTTGTTGGTGGAATTGTAGCAGATAAAAAAGTTATTTTTACAAAGAGTAATAAGAAAATGGCATTTATTACACTTGAGGATATTCGGGGAACAATGGAAGTAGTTATTTTCCCTAATTTATATGAACGATTTGTTAGGTTTAAAGAAGATAGTGTTCTTGTGATTAAAGGGCGTATTTCAATCAAAGAAGAAAGTAATATAGTTGTGTTAGCTGAGGAAATAAGTTCACTTAATAACCTTATTAATCCAGGTTCAGATGAACCTCATGTTTTGTTGAAGCTAGAAGAGGCGCAAAGAACCAGTGAGATTAGAAATCAGTTGTTAAAAATCTTTATGGAGCATAAAGGTCAAGTTAAAATTATAGTTGAAAATAGAGAAGATGCTACGAGAAAAGCGTTTCCATCTAAGTATAATGTACAAATTACAGATGAGTTTGTAAAAAAATTAACAAAATTATTAGGGAATGAATGTGTGATAATTACGAATTGAATATAAAGTATTGCTATTTTGAGTCGTATTAAGTAAAATAAAATGGTTAATAGCTTTGATAAGACAAAACATTTTCACTTGTTTATGCTGAAAGATTATTAATGAGGAGTAAGTTAAAGATTAAACAACCATAAGGGGGTTATTTTATGAACAATCAAATAAAGACAATTGGCGTTTTAACAAGTGGCGGTGACGCACCAGGCATGAATGCTGCCATTCGTTCAGTGGTTCGTGTTGCGACAGCACGAGGTATTAAAGTTATGGGCATTAACAAAGGATACAATGGTCTACTTTCAGGTGATGTTGTAGAACTCACTCCAAGAAGTGTGTCAGATATTGTTCAACGTGGTGGAACTATTCTTCAAACAGCACGTTGTCTTGAGTTTGTGAAACCTGAATATCAAGAGCGTGGAGCTGAAATGTGTAGAGTATTCGGTATTGAAGGACTTGTAGTAATTGGTGGAGATGGTTCATTCAAAGGTGCTGAAAAACTCGCTAACTTAGGAATTAACACAATTGGGATTCCAGGAACAATTGATCTTGATATTGCTTGTACAGAATATACAATAGGTTTTGATACAGCTGTTAATACGGCAATGGATGCAATCAATAAAATTCGAGACACATCAACATCTCACCAAAGATGTTCTATAGTAGAAGTAATGGGTAGAAATGCTGGTTATATTGCACTATGGTGTGCAATTTGTTCAGGAGCAGAAATGGTAATTATTCCAGAGAAGGAAAGACCATCTGATGAAGAAATTATTAAACAGATTTTAGATAACAAACAACATGGGAAAAAACATTGTTTAATCATTGTAGCTGAGGGTGTAGGTGGTTCAGATGCTCTTGCTAAAAAAGTTGAACAAGTAACAGGTATTGAAACAAGAGCAACAATTTTAGGACACCTTCAAAGAGGTGGCTCACCGACAGCATTAGACCGTTTACATGCATCTATGATGGGTGCAAAAGCTGTAGACCTTTTATGTGAAGGAAAAGCAAAACGTGTAGTTGCATATGTAAAAGGTGAATATGTAGATTATGACATCAATGAAGCACTTGAAATGAAGAAGAATATTGATGAATATATGTTTGAAGTAAGTAGAGTACTTGTATAAAACTATTGATTAACAGGGGGAGCAGCAATGCGCAGAACAAAAATTATATGTACATTAGGACCTAAAACACGTGACGAAGAAAATATTAAAAAAATTATAAATGCAGGAGCAGATGCTATTCGTATCAATTTTTCTCATGATAATCACGAGATTCATGGCGAAACAGCAAAAAGAGTTATTAAAGTAAGAAAAGCTTTAGGAAAGCCTATTCCACTTATTTTAGATACTAAGGGACCTGAAATTCGTACAGGTGTGATGAAAGATGATTTAGAGCACAAGCTTAATATTGGGGATTCTTTTACCCTTACCACACAAGAAATTGAAGGTGATGGAACAAGAGTAAGTGTAACTTATAAAGGTTTAGCAGAAGATTTAAGTGTTGGAAGTCGCATTTTAATTGATGATGGACTTATTGAATTAAAAGTAGTATCTATTGAAGGAACAGAGATTCAATGTGCTGTTTTAAATGGTGGAGTATTAGGCTCAAGAAAAGGAATCAATATTCCAGATGCATTTGTTAATTTACCAGCTCTTACAGATAAAGATATTTTAGATGTTCAATTTGCACCTAAAGCTGGATTTGACTACATTGCAGCATCTTTTATTAGACAAGCAGCAGATGTCATAAAAATACGTCAAGTGCTTGAGGATGCAGGTGGTAGTGACATTCAAATCATTGCTAAGATAGAAAATAGAGATGGTGTTAATAACATTGATGAGATTATTGAAGTAGCAGATGGTATTATGGTTGCTAGAGGGGACTTAGGAGTAGAAATTCCTACTGAAGAAGTACCTATTGTTCAAAAAATGCTCATTAAGAAAGCAAATAAAGCAGGTAAACCAGTCATTACGGCTACACAAATGTTAGATTCAATGATTCGTAATCCAAGACCGACAAGAGCAGAAACTACTGACGTTGCAAATGCCATTTTTGATGGAACATCAGCTATTATGCTTTCAGGTGAGACAGCCAAAGGAGATTATCCAATTGAATCTATTTTAACAATGGCTAAGATTGCAGAGACTGCAGAAGCAGAAGTTTTAAAAAGTGAAATGATGTCTCTGAAACCTACAGCATATGGTATTAGTATGACAAATGCTATGAGTCATGCAGCTTGTAGTGCAGCAAAAGAGTTAAAAGCAGCTTGTATTATAAGTATTACTAAATCAGGCTATACTGCACGCTCTATATCTAAATTTAAACCATCATGCCCAATTGTAGGTTGTACATATAATGAGCGCGTGCAAAGACAGCTTAATTTAGTATGGGGTTGTAAGCCAGTACTAATTGAAGGCAAGCCTGGAGATTCTACAGATGATGTTTTTGCAAGAGCAGTCGCTAAAGTTGAAGCTTTAGAAATTGCTCAACAAGGAGATGCGATTGTATTATCAGCTGGAGTACCTATGGGACTAGAAGGTTCTTCTAATATTATGCGTGTGCAATATGTTGGGAAAGTCTTAACTAAAGGTATGGGATATGGTGATAAAGTTGTATCAGGTAGAGCTTGTGTTATTAAAGCCTTAGAAGAAGCTAAAAAGACTTTTAGACAAGGTGATATTTTAGTAGCTCATAAGACAACTAACGATTTATTACCTTATATGAAGAAAGCCAGTGCAATTGTAATTGAAGAAAGTGCTTTAGATGAAAATAATCATGCAGTAGTAGTAGGAAGAACATTAGATATTCCAGTTATTATTGGAGCTAATGGTATATTAGAAGGTCTTAAAACAACTACAGTTATTACAGTGGATAGTAAAAAAGGCTATATTTATAGTGGTGTTGTTCACGAATAATACTAGTGAAAAGTAATTAAAAGGAAATAGATAAGATAAATGAGGTGCCAATTAGAAAATTGGCACCTTTTTATTGAGAAAATATTGGAATAAATGTCTTGTAAAGGAAAGGGAAAAGAGTAGATATTTTATTTATTATGGTATACAATAAGTAGAAATAGCTTTTACAGATTTAAGGAGAGGTTTGAATGATGCGTGATGAAATGCCAGGATTTGTTAGAAAGAAGAGAGCATTAGGAATCACTGAAAGTTTGAATCCTGCACAGATTTTGGTAGGAGGCTTTTTGATACTAATTGTTTTAGCAAGTTTCTTACTAATGCTTCCTATAAGTTCTAATTCAGGAGAAATGACATCTTTTGTAAATGCTCTTTTTACAGCAACTTCTGCAGTTTGTGTAACAGGACTTTCGGTAGTAAATACATTAGCTTATTGGTCTACATTTGGAAAAATTGTTATCTTATGTTGTATCCAAATTGGTGGATTAGGTTTTATGTCTTTAGTAAGTATGATTTTTATCTTTTTAGGAAGAAAGATTACCTTAAGAAATCGATTAGTCATGCAAGAGGCTTTAAATTTTAATACGATTGCTGGGGTTGTACGTTTTACAAGAATGATCGTTATAGGGACTTTATTAGTAGAAGGTATTGGTGCAATACTATTAGCATTTGTTTTTATACCAGAGTATGGATTAAAAATGGGCATTGGCTATGCAGTTTTTCATTCTATTTCTGCCTTTTGTAATGCAGGCTTTGATTTAATTGGAGATAGTAGTTTGACACCATATGTAGGTAATGGCATTGTAAATTTTGTTATTATGGGACTTATTATTATGGGTGGTTTAGGATTTAGCGTTTGGGTAGATACGTATAAAATGTTTGTATCTAAGATTAAAGCCCCAAAACACTATACATGGAAACAAGCAATAGGTAAACTATCACTCCATACAAAATTAGTTTGGGTTATTACAAGTATTTTGTTAATTACCGGATTTATGGTTATTTTTCTAGTTGAATATAACAATCCAGCTACATTAGGAGCCTTAAGCTTTAAAGAGAAAATTTATGCTGCATTATTTCAATCTGTATCACCTCGTACAGCGGGATTTAACACAGTTTCTTTAGCGGATTTAACAGATACATCTAAATTGTACACCATTGTACTTATGTTTATTGGTGGTTCACCAGCAGGTACAGCAGGAGGAATTAAAACAGTAACAATGGGAGTACTTGTATTATGTGCATATAATACGATTAAAGGAAATGAAAATATTATAGTTTTTAAGAGAAGAATTACTTTTGATACGGTTTCAAGAGGTTTGACTATTATTATGCTTGCCATAGCAGTTATTGTAGCTGTAGTGGGGATTTTAAGTTTAACAGAAGATTTTACATTTATGGAGATTTTATTTGAAGCAGTTTCAGCTTTTGCAACGGTGGGTACAACACTAGGTATTACTTCAAAATTAAGTTTAATAGGTAAGATTGTGATTATTATTGTAATGTTTATAGGACGTCTTGGTCCTATTACAATGGCGGTTGCGCTGATGACTAGAAAGAGAGATCAAGATAAAGTAAATATTCAATACCCAGATGAGAAGATTATGGTTGGATAGATAGGAGGAGTACAGTGAAAGTCAAACAATTTGTCGTTTTTGGATTAGGAAGATTTGGTATGAGTGTTGCAATGACATTATCAGAAGCAGGATATGAAGTTATGGCTGTAGATAAATCAGAAGAAAAGATACAAGAGATTTCTACAGTTGTTACACAGGCGGTTCAAGCAGATGCAACAGATTTAGATACATTAAAAGCATTGGGAATTCGTAATTTTGATGTAGCAATTGTTGCTATTGGTAAAGACATGCAGTCTAGTATTATGACAACACTTTTATTAAAAGAACTAGAAATTTCTTATGTAGTGGCTAAAGCAAGCACAGATACACATAAAAAAGTACTAGAAAAATTAGGTGCAGACCGTATTGTTTCACCAGAGTTTGATATGGGTAAAAGAATAGCGAATAATTTAATTGCAGGAAATATTATTGATTATATTCAGCTTTCCCATGACTATAGTATTATGGAAATTCCAATATTACCAGAGTGGAGTAATCATACAATTGCCCAATTAGATATTCGTGCTCAGTATGGGATTAATATTATAGCAGTAGAACGAGGTAGTGAAGTATATGTCACACCTGGACCGGATGATATTTTAAAAGAAGATGATTTATTGGTTATCGTAGGAAATAATAGAAGTATTCAAGAATTGGAAGAAAAGAGACATGAATAAAAAGTATATTACAAGTGCTCAAAATCCTTCAATAAAATTAGCAAAAGAACTCTTAAAAAAGAGGGCTGTAAGAAGAAAACAAGGTTTATTTGTTATAGAAGGAATAAGAGCTGTTAAGGAAATACCGTCACATATTATAATTCAAACGCTTCTCGTAAGTGAGACATTAGAGGAACAATATTATGAGCATATTCAGACAAAAGAAACACTGATTATGCCAGAAAATCTATTTCAAAGTATAAGTGAGACTGCCGCACCACAAGGTATTATGGCGATTGTACACAGAGTAGACTTAGGGTTAGAGCAACTTAATTTTCAAGAAGGTGCATATTTGATTTTAGAAAACTTACAAGATCCAGGGAACTTAGGAACAATTATTCGGACAGCACATGCTTTTGATTTTAAAGGAATATTTATGACTAAGGGATGTGTGGATCTTTATAGCCCTAAGGTAGTAAGATCTACTATGAGCTCTCTGTTTTATACACCAATTGTAGTAGATGGTGAAATTGAAACATATATTGAATATTTAAAGAAAAAAGGTGTAACAATTTATACTACGGCATTAAATGATCAAGCTAAATGGGTTTATGATATGCAGTTTGAGAAAAATATGGCTATTGTTATTGGGAATGAAGGAAATGGTGTATCAGATTATTGCATAGAGCATACGGATTATACAATGATTATTCCTATGCCAGGTGGAGCAGAATCTTTAAATGCTTCAGTAGCAACAGCAATCTGTATGTATGAAGTTATTCGTCAAAATAAATAATAAAGATAAAACAAAAAAAGTAGCAAGATTATTGCTACTTTTTTTTGTTTTGGTGAATTTTTTATAATTGAGGAGTATAAGTTGTAAAATGTAAAAAATTATACTTTTTACTAAAAAGAATATGTTAAGATGGGGAAAGGTGCATTAGAAAAAGGAGAGAGTTAAATGTTTAAGAAATTAAGATTAAAAAATAGAATTGCACTATTTTTTGGAGGGCTTATTACTATTATTTGTATAATTAATGTAATGTTAGCCAATGTAGCAACAGAGGTTATTATTGGAGATAGAGAAGAAAGAGTACTTATGAAATCTGTTAATCATACTGCTGGAGTCATTATGGGGCAGATTGAACAAAATATTAGTACAATTGAAATGCTTTCTAGAAATATACAAGACCATGCAGGTGAGACTGTACAAGAATTTATGGCTTTTTTAAAAGAAGAGGTTCAATATTTACCGTATAGTGAATTGGTTTTTGTAGATTTAGAAGGAAATTTATATGGCACTAGTGATAATAATCCAGGTATAGCTGCAACTGAAGGGTTTGAGAGAGCAAAACAAGGGCAAGCAAATTTAACCGGTCCATTACATATAGAAGATGAAACAGTGCTACTTTTTTCAGCACCTGTATATAGTAATAAAAAAGAAGTTTTAGGTGTTATTATAGGGGCACAAACACGCGAATATTTTACTAAACAACTTGGAAATTTAGGAAGTGACTATTTTATTATTGATCAAAATGGGGCATTAGTAGCAGATAGTAAGGAAACAGGTGGTAATCAGAATATAAATGTTAATAAGACGGAAGGGGAATATACACAGTTACATAATCTTTATCAAAAGATGTTAGCAGGTGAAAGCGGATTTCAAGTGTGTGAAATCCCTGGTGTAGAAGGAAAAGGATACTTAAGTTATGCGCCAGTTGGAAGGAATAATTGGTCAGTAGCAATTATATCAGACTATTCATTAACACAAAGGGCTTTGAGAAATTTGGCTCTTTTTATGAGCATATCCATTTCTTTTGTTGTATTGATAGGGATTATATTTGTTTATAATGGTGGGAAGAAAATATCTAATCGAATTGTTTTATTGTCAGAACACTTAGATATATTTGCAGAAGGTAATTTTAAGGAATCATTACCAAGTGAATTATTTATTTATGAAGATGAAGTTTGGCAAGCTGGTAAAGATATGCAAGTTGTTCAAAAGCAAATGACTCAAATGATCACAGAGATTAAAAATGCAACAGATAATATTAACTTAGAGGTTAATCAACTAAATTAGCATCAGAGCAAATGGTTGAAGTTTCAACAACAATTGCAGGAACATCCGGGCAAATGGCAAAGGGTGTAGAAGATCAGACAAATGATTTAGTGAGTATTTCTCAGCATACAGAAATTTTTGCTGCACAGGTAGAAGAAATTAAGCTATCTATCGATCAGATTTATAAGCAAACAGAGGATTTAAATAAAGGTGTTTTAGATGGAAGTGAAAAGAATCAGACTTTAGCAGAGTCAGTAGATGCAACAAGACGAGTGTTTGATGAATTTAAAGATAAATTCGAAAGCCTAAGTAAAAATATTATTGGGGTAATTGATATTACAAATGTGATTAATAGTATTGCAGAGCAAACTAATTTACTAGCCTTAAATGCCTCAATTGAAGCGGCTAGAGCAGGGGAGGCAGGAAAAGGCTTTTCAGTTGTAGCAGATGAAATTAGAAAGTTGGCAGAGCAGGTAAAAGTTTCTTCGGAGAATATTAATCAACTCGTAACAGGTATATCGATAGAAACTAAAGATATGGTAAGAAATAGTGATGCTTTAAGTGATGAGATTAATGAGCAAATTCAAGTTATTAATGAGAGTATTATGAGCTATGAAAAGATGGTTGTTAGTATTAATCAGGTAATTGATGGTATTGAAGGGATTAGCCAGGTTGCAGCATTGATTAATGATAATAAAAATAGTATTGTTGAGCGCATTACAAATGCAACATCAGTAGCAGAAGAGATTTCGGCCTCTACGCAGGAAGTGGTAGATTCTACAGTAGGTGCACGAGATATAGCGCACTTGGTAAGAAACACAAGTACGCAAATGCTAGAATTTGCACAAAATATGAGTGACAAAGCTAGTCAATTTAAGGTGTAAGTTGGGGGAATGAGGAATAAACTAAGAAAATTAGGTAAATAATTAAAAAGAACTCAAGGTTGTAGCTTGACAAAATTGGCTATAATTTCTATAATGTTATCAAATAATATTCATAAACGATGAAGAGAAGAGTAGCCCTTGTCCCTATTTTTAGAGAGCTGGTGTAGGTGGAAATCCGGTAAGATACAATGGGTGAAGAACATCTTGGAGTTTCTAACCGAAAGTAACATGTTCATTTTATATATCAAGGTTATCATAGATAGACTAGAAATTTATCTTGATAAAGGATAAATAAAGAAAACAAAATCAGTAGGCTTAGACGGGTTTAGACCGATATATCTAATTAGAGGTGAATTACTTTAAGTAATTAACTAGGGTGGTAACGCGGAGTAAAGGCTTCGTCCCTATTATTAATAGGGATGAAGTCTTTTTTTATGACTAAAAAATCAAGCGTAACACCTATATATTTTTTTAACACTATGAATATAGATAGTAGTAAAAAATATCATGATGTATAGTGTTAAGATATTTGAAGATTATTTATAAGGAGGAACATTATGCAAACAACATCTATTAGATCGCTTTATCTAAATGAAGAATTGCAAAAAGAAGGAACACTTAAAGTAGCAGGATGGGTAAGAACTGTTAGAGATTCAAAAACTTTTGGGTTTATTGAATTAAATGATGGGACATTCTTTAAATCATTACAAATCGTATTTGAAGATGGTTTAGAAAACTTTAAGGAAATTGCTAAGTTAGGTGTAGGTTCAGCAATTATTGTAGAAGGAAATTTAGTATTAACACCAAACCAAAAACAACCATTTGAGCTTAAAGCAACAAAGATTGAAGTAGAAGGTGAATCACCAGCAGATTATCCTTTACAAAAGAAAAGACACTCTTTTGAGTTCTTAAGACAAATTGCACATCTTAGACCACGTACAAATACTTTTGGTGCAGTATTTAGAGTACGTTCTCTTGCAGCTTATGCAATTCATAAATTCTTCCAAGAAAGAAGTTTCGTATATGCACATACACCACTTATTACAGCAAGTGACTGTGAAGGTGCAGGAGAAATGTTTAGAGTAACAACTCTTGATCCAATGAACCCACCAAAAAATGACCAAGGTGAGGTAGATTTCAAAGAAGATTTCTTTGGAAAAATGGCAAGCCTTACAGTTTCAGGACAACTTTCAGCTGAAACATTTGCAATGGCATTTAGAGATGTTTATACATTTGGACCAACATTTAGAGCTGAAAAATCAAACACACCTCGTCATGCTGCTGAGTTCTGGATGATTGAACCAGAAATTGCATTTGCTGACCTTGAAGATGATATGCGTTTAGCAGAAGACATGGTTAAATATGTTATTAATTATGTAATGGAAAATGCTAAAGAAGAAATGACATTCTTTAACCAATTCGTAGATAAAGGTATTATTGACCGTTTAAATCTTGTAGCAACTTCTGATTTTGGTCGTGTAACTTATACAGAAGCAATTAAAATTCTTGAAAGCTGTGGAAAACAATTTGAATATCCAGTATTCTGGGGATGTGACCTTCAAACAGAACATGAACGTTACTTAACAGAAGAACACTTCAAAAAGCCAGTTTTCGTAACAGATTATCCAAAAGAAATCAAAGCATTCTATATGAGACTTAATGATGATCAAAAAACAGTTGCAGCTATGGACCTTTTAGTTCCAGGAATTGGAGAATTAATTGGTGGTAGCCAAAGAGAAGAAAGATTAGATGTTTTAGTTGAAAGAATGAATGAGCTTGGTCTTAAAGAAGAAGACTACTGGTGGTACTTAGACCTTCGTAGATTCGGTGGTACAAAACACGCTGGATTTGGTCTTGGTTTCGAAAGACTTATCATGTATTTAACAGGTATGACAAACATCAGAGACGTTATTCCATATCCAAGAACAACAGGTAGTGCAGATTTCTAGATTTAAAATTACCACTGACAGCCTAATAAAGAATCCATTAGTATAAAATCTATATCTTGAAAAAGAGTACATCTATTCATCATTTTAAATGAATGAGTGGATGTACTCTTTTTGTGTACTCAGTTCTTTGTTTTGACAAATCTTGATTTAG
>JAFOHG010000057.1 GCA_017421915.1 Cellulosilyticum sp.
AGTCATTAAGACAAGTTTTTATTTTATTTTTTAATTCTTCTTCCGCTCCATCTACTGTATCACTTTTATCACCTATGTGTATTTCCCCTATTTTTATAGGTGCGCCTTTTTTACCTACTACCATGTCTACTTGCTCAATATTCTCATCTTTAAAGGTGATATTTAAACTTAAAACACTCACATCTACTTGCTGCTCTATATATTGTTTCATGGAAGTTTGATAAAGCATTTCTAAACTACTTTTTTGATTCTCTAGTTGATCTATATAAGTATTTTCTACTGTCTCTGTTGTTCCTAAAATCTTCTGATAACGTTCTTCATAATCCTTATAATTTGCACCATCTACTTGAATAAGCCCTAAAATAGGTTTTAACATGGTATAAACCAAAATACACCCTAAAACTAATTTAATGTATTTACGATAAGCCATATCAGGAAAGACCATTTCAATAACAATCACAAAAAGCATCATCCAAATTAAATACTGTAAGTATTCACTCATGTCTTTCCTCCTCTATACCCCATTTGAAGTAATACTCATGCAAATCACTAATGCACAAATGCAAAAAAGAGCAATAATTCCTACGCTACTCATGATAAATTGGCACCCTTTTGCTAGCTTCGTTGCAATTGCTGCCATCTTTTTGTCTCCAAGTGGTTCAATTACCGCTCCTGCTACTTGATAAACACAAGCATAAACAAAAATTTTAATAAGTGGAATGCTAATAAGAATTAAAATCCAAATCATTACACCTGCTGCAAATCCATTTTTTATCAGTGAAGAACATTTTGCAATGAAGTCAATTGTACCACCTACAGCATTTCCTACTACTGGAATAAATGCACTTGAAAACTTAACAGTTGCCTGCTTTAAAGTCGTATCTACCCCTGGCATAATCAAGCGATATAATCCTAGTAATCCTACACTTGCTCCTAAAATTGTTCTAAGCCCCCACTTAATCCACTTATAAAATGTACCAACTAGTTTATTGACTTTAAATTCTTCGCTCATTGAACTTACTATCTCTAAAACAACTACAGATATAGTACAAGGTAGTACAATAACCTTAATCAAATAAGTCATCAAATTTAAAGCTGAAACAATAACAGGTGCCATCGAACCTGCTGTAATATTAAAGCCACTTGTTGCCATAAATGCAAGTAACATTGGAATGCAAACCAACATAAGTCTTGTCATTTGATCAATGACTGTAATTGCTAATTCAATCATCACTCTGAAAGATTGTACAACACTTAACAAAATAGTCATATAACAAACAAAAAAAGCAACTTTAGATGTATTCTTAGATTTAAATGAACTGCTTAATGTCTGTAATAAATTACAAAGTAATACAATCAGGACAAATCGTGCTCCAAGCTGTATAAAAACACTAATCTCATTAAACAAAAGCTTTAATATGTATTCAATTATGGTATTGACACTAAATTTTGCTTCTCCTTTTATCATCTTCTCCATTGCTGTCTTAAGATCAAAACTTACATCTTCTGGCATAGCAGATGATAGTTCATTTTGTAGTGCTTCTATACTATCCCAGTCAAATAGATTCACACCATATTGCATCACATCTTCTTCACTTACAGTATCTTTTCCAATCTCTACTTCTTCTATGGTCTGTGCCTCAACATTCATTCCAAAAGTCAAACAGGTGACAAGTATAATGAGACTGTACCATACGATTTTCTTTCGTTTCTTCATAGGTACCCTCCCTCTATATAAGATCTGCAATCAGATTCATTAGAGCCACAATAACTGGTGTTGCTACTACAAAAATCATAACCTTGCCTGCCCACTGAATTTTTCCCCCTATTGCTTTCTCTCCTGCATCTTCACAAAGCTGAGAACCAAACTCCGCTAGGTATGCAATAGCTACAACTTTTAAAATAATACTTAAATAAGTATCCTCCATATTTAACTTAACTGCTAAATCTCTAATGACCTGATAGACACTACTAAGCTGTGTTACAATAAAAATCATAAAAATCGTAACGGTTGCTATACGAATTAAATCTCCATATGCTTTTGCATTACCCCCGTAATAATTAACCAAGTTTATAAGCAAGGTTGCCACCAAGCCAAATACTACAATCTTCAGTATGTCCACTAATATTCCTCCTTACATTGAGAAGGTTTGTACAACTTCAAAAAGTTGTCTAACATAATTTAAAATTAACAAAAGCCCCATAATCACACCTACTACAGATATAGGAAATTTCCATTCCTTTGCTCCCACGCTATCTAATAACATGTTAAGTATAGCAACGCAAATTCCCAAGCCTGCTAATTTAAAAATTACCGAAAAGTCAAACATCCTAATCCCCCCACTTTTTATCACTACACTTATTTTTTCTACATACCTTCTATATTAAAAAAATAACAAGTGTCGCTCCAATTAAGATACCTAGCGATTTATTAAGCTTACTACATCTTTCGTATTTCTCCTGTGATATCTTTCTTTCATGTTCTAATTTTTCAATAACCATATCTAAATTTCGTTTTTGCATATTTTTATCTAAATAACCACAAGCCCTACTAAATGCTATGAGCTGTTCATAGTCTTGCTCTTTTAAATGCAATCTTCCCCTATAACTTTCTAAAGCTAAAAGCCACATTTGATTTAAATCTACACTTTCTTTAGCTTCTAGCTGCTCTGAAAAACATAAAAATATTTGTCCAATACTTCCTTCTGCTCTTTCTCCAATTAATTTGCATGCATCTTTTAATGGTGTAAGCTGATAGTCTATTTCTGCCTTTAAAAGCTCAAATAAATAAATGAATGTTTCTAGCTCTTTAATTCTTTTTCTTTGGTCCTGGTCTATCCAAATTCCACCTAAGCTACAACCTAAAAAAATAAGTATGAGTGCAATCTCTTTCATTGTTTCCTCCTATCCTAATCGTTTCATCCCCTTAGTTCCATCTAAAACTGCTTCAACCGTACAAGGTCCTTGCCTATTAGATAAAATAATCATCCGCTCAAATAAGCCTTTTTCTAACACTTCTTTTAAATAAGGCCGCCTTAAACATTCTTCCTCATCTCTACCATGTACGGTACATAATAGAGAAACACCTGCACTTAATATTTCTCGAAGCGCATCATAATCCTCACTTTTTCCAATCTCATCCACCGCTATAACTTGGGGAGCCATTGAACGAAGTAACATCCTCATGCCTTCTACTTTAGGACACCCATCTAAAACATCCGTCCTCATCCCTAAATGATTTTGTGGAACACCTTGATAACAAGCTGCAATTTCAGAACGTTCATCCACTACACCTACGGTGTAAGGTCCATATCCTTTAAACCCTTCACTTAATTGATAAACAATATCCCTAAGTAAAGTTGTTTTACCACATCCAGGGGGTGAAACAATAAGTGTATGATGTACCTTATCTCTTCCTACAATGTAAGGCATAACTTTGACACTACAGCCTATTACTTCACGTGCAATACGGATATTCATTCCACTAATAGAACGTAATGTTTTGATTTGATTATTTTCCAAGACAACCCTTCCCACCAATCCTACACGATGCCCACCTTCTAATGTCATAAAACCTTGCCTTAGTTCATCTTCTAAAGCATAAAGAGAAAAATCACTCATATAATGTAAAATATCTGTTAGCACCTGCCTAGTTACTACCATTCCTTGCTCTAATTTGCAACAACCTCTCTCGTTTAATCCATATTCTTGGGCTCTTATTTTCAAAATTAAAGGTTTGTCTACTCTTAAACGAATCTCTTGCATATTATTTCTTTCGTAATCATCCATAGCAATTAATCCTGTTTTTATACTCTTTGGCATGACTTTTAGCAGTGCTTCCATTTCTTTTCCTCCTTTGTTTAATCATTACTGTAATATATGCTGCTTACAGACAAGCTAGAACAAAAACGCAAAAAAAAGACGCTACAATTGTAACGTCTTTTTTTATAATTTTACTAAGTAAAAATTAAGCTCTACCTGTGTATTCACCAGTACGTGTATCGATACGGATTTTTTCACCTTGGTTGATGAATAATGGAACCATTACTCTAGCACCAGTTTCAACGATAGCTGGTTTTGTAGCACCTTGAGCTGTATCACCTTTAACACCTGGTTCTGTTTCAGTAATTTCAAGTTCAACAGAAAGTGGTGGTTCAATAGCAAATACTTCACCTTGGTGAGATGCAATTTTAACCATTTCATTTTCTCTAACGAATTTTAATGCTTCTCCTACTGTGTCTGCATTAACTGCGATTTGATCATATGTGTTAACATCCATGAAGTGGAATAATTCACCATCTGAATAAAGATATTGCATATCTTTACGCTCAATATGAGCTTTTGGCACTTTCTCAGATGGACGGAAAGTTCTTTCAACTACACCACCTGTTTTAATATTTTTTATTTTACAACGTACGAAAGCCGCACCTTTTCCTGGTTTTACATGTTGGAATTCAACAATTTGATAAATGTTACCTTCAAATTCAATAGTAACACCATTTCTAAAATCACCTGCTGATATCATTAGACTTCCTCCTAAATTTCTTTTCTTATAATAGTGTAAACTACATCGTTAAAATTTTCAACGATTTTTTTGTCTTAATCAATAATAATAAGCTCTTTTGGCGAATGTGTAAAGTTTTTGAGCCCTTCTTTTGTTACAACAATCATATCTTCAATTCGTACCCCACCAAAACCTGGCACATAAATACCTGGTTCTACAGTAATAACCATGCCTTCTTCAATAACTTGTTCTTCCATCATTGAAAATCTTGGATTTTCATGAATTTCAATTCCTACACTGTGTCCTAATCCATGTCCAAAATACTCGCCATAACCAGCTTTAGTAATATAGTCTCTTGCCATCGCATCTATTTCTTTTCCTTTAAGTCCTGGACGGATTCCTTCAAGTGCTGCTTTTTGTGCTGCTAAAACTGTTTCATAGATTTCTTTATGTTTTTCACTGGCCTCACCAATAACCACTGTACGTGTCATATCAGAGCAATACCCTTCATAAATACATCCAAAATCCATTACAACAAAATCACCTTTCTTTAAAGGCTCATCACCTGGTACTGCATGTGGTAAAGAAGATTTAGCACCTGATGCTACAATTGTATTAAATGAAGTACCTGTTGCACCATTTTGACGCATTACACGTTCAATTTCAAGTGCGACTTCATTTTCTGTTAAACCATCTTTCCAATGTTTTTGGATAAAAGGAACAATCGCTTTAAATGCTAAATCACCAATACTTTCTGCTTTGGCTAATTTCTCAAGCTCTCCTTCTTCCTTGATTTGTCTAAACTTTTCAACCACATTTTTTGTAGGAATCCAAGTCGTTTCTTCTGCTCCTTTTAGTACTTCATAAGTACTATAGCTTACATGGTCCGCCTCAAAACCTATTTGCTTTAAGTCTTTTTCTTTAGCATACTCTAAGACTGCACCTAAAGCACTTTTTTGTTTTTGATCGATACATTTAAAATCAGGACACTGATTTGCAACTTGTTCAAGGTATCTAAAGTCTGTTGCAATAATAGGTGTATCTTCTAATGTAATTAATAACATTGCATTTGAACCTGTAAAACCACTTAAATACATGCGGTTTGCTTCACTACCTATAATAAAACCATCTAGTTTATGTTCTAACATATAATTTTGTAATTTCTTTACTCGTCTATTCATTTTGTCCACCTTTTTAAGATATTTTCTCTAGATAAGTTAGTATCTCCTGAGTAATTTGATTTATACTTTTATCCTTACAGTCAATTTTAACCTGACTTGCTTGTTCATACAAGTCTAGACGTTTGTAAAAACGTTCTTGAAGTTCTTTATAAGAGGTCGCAAGCGGCCTATTTGCATCGCCTGCAATACGTGAATATAGTATATCAAAAGGATATGCTAAATAAATCGTACATGTTTTTTGAAGCATCTTAACATTTTCAGGTGATATAATTACACCACCACCTGTTGAAATAATTCCTTTTTCTTCTTGAAGTAATTGTTTTAAACACTCTTGTTCTAACGCTCTAAAGTATGCCTCGCCTTCTTCTTTAAAAATCTCACTAATTCGTTTTCCAGCTTTTTTCTCTATATAATCATCTAAATCAATCCATTTTTCATTTAAAGCCTCACTTAATATCTTTCCAATAGTTGTCTTTCCACAACCCATAAATCCAATTAAGCAAATCAAGCTCTGTCACCCCACCCTAATTTAATATTGGTTTCTTATCCTTATATTTTTCATAATAAACGTTAACTTTACTTGTTGCAACTCCTATTGTAATAATAACTTGTTTTCCTATTTTCTCATTTATGAGTCTAATGGTATTAGCATCACCTGTAATAAAATTCCCATTAAAATAAAGTATTTGCGACTTACTTGTATTCATCTTAAATTTTTGATGAGGTGCTAAACGAATTTTATAATTTGGACTGTTTATACCTTTTTGTACCCATACTTTATTTGTCCCAAATACTACTTTGTAACGTTGCCCAGTTAAAGCTGCTACTTGTTTTGTATACTCAATCTCATCTGCAATTTCTTTTGCTTTAGTTTGTAGATTTAACTCATCTACTACTCTGGTTCCTATATTTATAGCACTGCTCATCACACTAATTAATAGAAGAATCGCTACCATTTCAATCAATGTATAGCCTCGCACTTATTTTTCCCTTCCTTCACTAGGATTTTCTAGAGCGTAGCCTACTTTTCATCATTTTATTCAGATTTGTTGTAAAAAAAACAAGCCTTTAGGCTTGTCTCCTCTTCCACTTTTTATAACTTTTGATAACCTGTCTTTCTAAACCACGTTTAATTTTGGTTTGCCATTCATCCTTATCACTAATAGGTACCACTAAATAAGTCTTAATTCCTATACAGTTTCCACCATAGACATCTGTAAAAATTTGATCACCTACAATGATGACTTCTTCTTTTTTATAATTCATCATTTCTAAAGCTTTTTTAAAGCTTTTTGTGAGTGGTTTTTGAGCTTTATGAAGTGCTAATACCTTTAACTTCTCATTAAATTTTAATACTCGGTCTTCTGTATTATTTGAAACAAGTGTAATCCCCATTCCTGCTTTTTGAATATCATCAAAAAAACTAATAATCTCTTGTGTAGGCTCTGCTACATCATAAGGTACTAAAGTATTATCTATATCAAAAATAATGCCCTTAATCCCTTCTTCTTTTAACTTTTCTATATCTAAGTCAAATATAGATTGAATATATTGTGTTGGATATAATCTTTTAATCATTTTTCTCCTCGTATCTCTAGTCTAATTAGTAAACCCTTCTGCCTCTACATACTCTTCGGACTCATTCATTTCTTCTTTTTGCTCATCTATACATTTTTCCATATCTAAAAACTGAATAAACTCAACTCGTCCATCTTCAAGGCCTACAAAATATTTATAATTATAATATACTATTTCATTATTATTTAGTAAAGTCTCTACAGGTATAGTGACAATAAAACGTGGTTGATTTTTTGTGCTATATACACTCGGGCTACAAACGATCTCTTCATTAGTTCTTCTTGAAGTAATGACTTCATCTTTATTTGGTATAATAGCCTTAGAAAAAGCAGCTTTATAATGTTTCTTATCTATGGTTATAATATCACCTAAGCCTACATCTGCCCACATTTTCTCAAATGCTAATGCATCTTCGTCATATGCACTATTATAATAGTTTATATCATCTTGATTAAATGTTATTAAGGTATTAAATACTTTTTGAATCATTACTGCCTCATCATGCCATACCTTCTTCCTATAAGGTATACGATTTATATACTGTGTATCTAAACTCTGTTGTTGCTTTTCTGGAGCTACCTTCCATGCTTCCGATTGATTAATTTGCTTAATCTTTAAATCCTTACCCTTTTCTGTTATAATCACAAAACTTTGTTCTAACTTTATTTCATCATTATTCAACTTCGAAAAAAGATAGTGATTTGTAATCTCAGATTCTATCTCTATATTCTTTTCTTCACTACTTACCTTTTTTGTCCAATAGCCTACCTCATCACTCCATTCATATTGGTTATTAAAAAAAGGTAATGGATAACATTTGCTTTTGGTTTCTACTACAATTTCATAAGCCATACTTTCCCCTAAATCTTTTATAGATTTAATGGTTATATTTTCAATTTGAGCTTGACCACTTACTGCATAGTCATTTATTTGTACCCACTTAGGTAAATAAATTTCGCTATGCACAAATTGTTTCTCAAGTTTTTGATTTAAGTTGGCAGATAAATATTTTCCTAATTTTTTCTTTATCAAAGGCGTATAATTTTGTTTTAAATGTTTCCAGTAATTTTGATCTATATGATTTCTCACCTGATTGACTAGCAATATTTCTTCATCTGAAAAAGAAAAATAGTCTTTAAAAAAAGCTTTAAAATTTTGTCCTGATAGTGTATCCTCTTCTTGTTCCACCTCTACTGCTTCTTCAACTAAGGCTTCTCCTACTGTATTTGTCTCTTCTATGTATATTCCCTTGTTTCCACAACCACTTATCAGTATTACTATTACAACACCCCCTATTAAACTCCACCTACTCATCTTATGTTCCCTCTTTTTACTTTTTTCTAAGCGATTGAACACTAAGCTCAACTCCTTGAATATCTACTTCAAAAATCGATTGATTACTATACCTTAACGCTTTTTTTGTATAAGGTGCTTGTTTTGCCATTACATCACTTACTTTTCCTTCAGAATAATTGGTCAAATGTAGCGCATCTAATATGTCTCTATATAAAGTACTATCTTTTGCCTCAATCTTTAGCAATACTTCTGGATTATGAATAATTTGTACATTTCCTTCACTTACAATAAGTCCCGCATTATGACCTGCATCAATCTCTCTACTAGATAAAATAGTATTCTCAGGCCCACCAATGATTATGCCGCCTTCAATTTTAATGCCTTTTCCTAATTCTACTGGTCCATTACTAATAATCCATCCCTTTAAAGTATTCTTCTCCCCTTGAGCTGTGATTTTTAATGCAACCTTAGAATCTGGATTAATAATTAAAGTAGGATAAGGTTTTTCTTCCTCTTCTTCATTTATATAATAATCTGAAACCTTAAGCGTACTAAAATTATGACTTACTACTTCAATAGGCGTTTCATAACACCACTTATGAGGTTTTGAGGGTAGTTGATTAAGGTCTATTATTTGTGAAAAATATGCTTCTTTTAATGCCTGCTGCTTTTTACATGTATTTTCCTGATAAAGTATTGCGCGTTTTAAACTCATATAGCCTTTTAATCCTTCATAGGTATGCTCTAAAACAGGTCCTAAATTTCTACAATAAGTCTCTTTTGCCCCATTACGCTCTATCTCTAAATTTCCCCTTAAATACTCCCTAGATGCTTTCCCTAGAACGATATCCATTTCCTCTTTATAATCTTCTGCTATAGGTTGGTCCATTAAATCTTCAATTTTCTTTCCATTTGCCCCTGCCTCTTGAAAGAAAAATTTCCATGCCTCTACTGGATTGCCTAAATCAGCTTGACATACTACACCTCTATTTTGACTTCCGTCTTCTGTATTAATAGCTGAAACCTTTGCTATTGCAAAAGTATGTTCTAAATTAGTTTTAATTTTATCAGCTGCAATCATTGTTTTAAAAGGTGCCTCTTCCTCTAAATAGCTTTTATTCTCTACTTGTTCTTCTCCAGTTTTATATCCAAACCATGAGGCAACCCCGTCAAATGGTTCTCCAATACTTTCCCAGAGCCTAACAGGTCTATGATTGTCAAAAATAATGAAGGGTTGGCCTGCTACATACATCCGTCCTGCCTCAATTAAACACCCTTCCCCTTGGGCAAATACACCACTGCTTTGATTAGGATTTTCTGTTGCACTCGTTGTTCCTCCACTTACTCCAAATAGTGTTTTCTTAATCTTTATGCTACTATCTTTTACAAATCGGTCGATTCTTACATCATTATCTACCATTGCATTTTGTCCTATAGTAATTTGAGCATTTTGTATAAAGTCCATTTTTTCATTCGAATCATCATTTATAATTCCAATAGTATTTGCAATAGCATCTTGTCCAATATAAATAGAAGCTCCATTATTAGCATTTGCTTCATCATACCCACCGCTTATAAGGATATTTCTTGTACAATAAACATTATCCATAAAGTTGATTATTCCACCATTTAAAGCAAGAATTCCACCTGTCTCACTTACTTTTGGATATGTTACTGTATCTTCCTTAGAAATTTCTTGAATATTAGGTTCTCCACCAACCCTCACATCTCCTTCTAATTGTAAACTTCCATTATCCTTTACTAAGATATCTGAATAACACAGCACACCACTTTTTAGTAATTCAGGTATCCCTTCAGCCCATTCATACTTTTCGTGTATCTGATTTTTTATTTGCTCTGGTATATTAATATTCACTACGGCTTCAACAACTTGGCTATCATAAACCTCTGTTTTCTCAGTAGTTGTCTCTACTGTTGCTAGAATGTAAAGCTTTTTGTCTTTTAATATGCTTCCTGCTTCATCCCTATTAACAACTTCTATCTTAACCTCTGTTACATCATCTTTTTCCTCACGCTCTCCTTGTACTTTATAACGAATCTTCTTTCCTACATAACTTGCTACTAAATAATCGTATACTTCTTGCTTAATACGTTCTTCTATACTATCTTCCTCTTTATTGACTGTTAAAATGAGATGATTTGTATCATATTTAATTTCTTTTGTTTCATTGACTAATCTATCTATATAATAGGGCGCTATTTTATCTTCTATAATATGTACTATTTCATATTCAATATCTTCATTCATCCTATCTAGTTGCTTTAAAACAGCTGATTTAGCTAAATAATAATTGTTATTTGTATTTTTCTTAAATAACGCTACTCCCAATGCCATATCTGATAAAGTCATGCTAGATGCAACCATAATAGATAAAAGAAGTAAAATAATAGTTGTCATTAATAAAGTACTTCCAGCTTCCTTATTCACTTTTTCACCTTCTATCTTCCTTTAACTACCCACTGTAGCTGTAGAAATCTAGCATCTTTTTTATAATTTTTCCCTCTTTACCTTGTATGGGTTTTTTATCTCTTACAATAATAACCATCATATAGTCTTGTACCTCTTTTTCATCCCCTATATATACAATTGTACTTTTACCTAGTCCTTGCTCTTCTACTATGATATTAAAATTTTGTTGCATCTCTGAAGAAACACTCTTTTGTTTAATACGAATCATTTGATTGTTATTCGTTTGATTGGTAAATTTAAAAGTATACCCCCTAGTTAAGTTACGTACATCTAATTCAATAATACTGGTTTCCTCTTCTGTATATAGAGTTTTCTCCTGTAAGTTGTTATTTTCTATCTTAAAATGATAACCTTTAATTTCACCATCCTCTTGTATAAGTGAACTTAAGCTCACTTTAGCCTTTGATGTCGTATCACTTGCCTTAATTTGATCTAGGCTATTATCTTCTTTAAAGGTAATTCTATTTAAATCTCCTCTTTTTTCTTCTTGCATTTCATCCATTATTTGAAAAGTAATAGGCTGGCTCATATCCTCATAATCCGTAGGCTTAAATTGATACTGAGTATCTGTATAGATTTTGTTTGCTTCATGTAGTGTTTGACTATTTAATGTAAATGTATCATCTTTGCTTAAAGTAACCAAATCCATTTGCCATATGGCTATTTCATATGCATATTTTTGTGTACAATATCTTTGTTCAATCGCACTTTCTTCCTCACCCAATATTGTTTCTAACTTTTCAATTTCTCCTCTATCCTTTATGTTAGATACCTTTTCTTTATTTGTACTTGCACTCCATTGACCTGTTTTTTCTTCAATCTCTAGCATAAGTTCTTCAGCTAAATTAGTAGCCTCATCTATATATGTAGCTGATACTCTTGTTTTCATAGATGTTAAAAACACCTCGGTTATTGGTCCTACAATAACTGTTGCAATACACAAACATATGATCATTTCAACATAGGTAAATCCCTGTTTATTGCACTTTAAATTCATTATTTTTTCATCTCTTATCTGCTTTTAAAGCAATCTTATATTCTCTTTTATTTCACCTTCATAGATTCTATCTGTTCCACTAAAAAAACAAATATTATCTTTCATGCTACCTACTAATTGAACTTCCATTACCTTATTAGTATGATTTTCTATACAAATATGGATAACTGGCATAATCTTTGAAATGGGTCTTCTTGTAGAGATCACTTCCATCCTAGGAGACTCTAGATTGATTTTAACTTCTGTTTCTTCTTCTAATCCTTTTTCATCCTCTATATGCATTATGTAATGATCTGTATAAACCTCTATTTTTATTTCAACATTTTCATTAGAAATTAAACCTATATAATCTCCTTCCCCACTACCAGGGCCATCTAACTTATATGTATCTCCTGATGTATGATCATCTCCTATATTTAAAGTAAATAAATCATCTATTTCTTCTGTTAATATATCCTGCTCTAGATCTTCTTCTATGGACATTACTTGGGTAGCGGACTGTGTGTACTTAAATAAACTTTCTTCATTTATATTTAAATCAAAATCTGGATAATAAATTTCCTGTTTAGCCTCTCCTTGGTCATACCTTAAGTACATACTTAATATAAGATTAACTTGAACAAGGGTTGAAAAATCTTTACCATAGTGATTATAGTAAACTAAACTTCCCTTATTCTCTAAGTCCTGAATCTCGTTATTTAACATCAAGCTTTCAATATAAATCACTTGCTTAGATTGATTGATATAATGAATAAAGTTTGTAACTTCTTCATAGCACCCTACAAAACTTAATTCATATGTCCTTTGAATAATGCCTTCTTCTTGAATTTGATTTTCAGGTTGCTCAATATTGATAATACTAATATCTTCAAAATTATTTAGTTTCATATAACGCAATAATTCAGCTACACTCTTAGAACTTGACTGATAAGTTGGAAGCATACTAAAAATATCTTGTTTTCGTAAAGTCGCAAGCTTCAGTTCTTTCTGTATCTCTGGCATCGCTTTTATTTGTCGTTCTGCATCGTCCATTTTTGAATGAGTCATTTTAATGATTTCTTTATTTTGAGTAATCATATTTTTATCTGTTCGATAAACTGTTACTAAATAAAGTCCTTCTATGCATATGATGCCAATAATCATAATAATCCTAAAGGTACTTTTTATCGAAATCACTACTCTGCTCCTCCTTCTATGCCATCTTGCATCTCTACTATATCTTCTAAAGTCTCACTTTCATCAAACATCCTAATGGTTAATGTATATTGATACATATTTTTTTCCTTATCCAAAACTATTTCATCTTGAACGTTTCCTATGCCAAATGACTGCTCCAAAATAGTCATATAATTAATAAGTTGTATTTCTTCTTCTGCTATTCCCTCTATACTAATTTGCGGTTCCTCTTCACCTACTTCATTTTGAGCATTTGAAATACTAAGCACATTAATCCAAAGACCTGTTGGTACACGTGCTAATAAACAATCCAAAGTTTGCTTACTCACCAAACTTTTTCTACTCAGACGATTGTATTTTTCATCCCACTGTTGTACCTCTATTCTTTCATCCTCTAATTCCCGTATCTGATTATTGATTTCTATATACCGATCGGCATTTAAACAGGTAGTAAGTCGCTCTAATTTTATTTCAGTTGCCCTAAATTCTAGTTTAGGTCCTATAACCGCTTTATATATGAAGCAAATAACTTCTATTATTAAAATAATCATTGCTACTCTTTTACTCTTTGCTTTTTTTTGAGCTTGTACATACTCTTTAGGTAATAAATTAATCACATTCCCCCTCCTTACACCCAACGTATAGCCCCTATAATATTGACAAATAATCCTATATATTTTTCAAATTCTATTTTTGGTGCTACGTGTACAAAATCCAATTGATTGACTTTCTTGGTAGGTGTATTAAGTATATCTCTTAAATAGGCCCTTAACCCATTAATATTGGCACCCCCTCCAATAAGATAAATCTTTTTTATAGGAGGAGCTTGATAATTGGCATAATAAAAATGCAGTATCTTTTCAATCTCTGGTACAATTCTATATTCAACTTGTGGTTTTATAATTGTTAAAAAATATTCTTCAAATGTCTCCATTGCACTACTATCTAAATCATAAAATCGTAACCCTCCTGTATTTGCATCCTCAACCCCACTACTAATTATTCTTGTTAAGACTTCACCATTTTCTGCAATAATAGTAACTGTAGTGGAACATCCTCCCATATCTATAATCATTATATTTTTATTTTCATCATAAATCATACGTGGTTCCAAAGTAAAAATATTAGCAAGTGCTTCAGAAGGAATACTAATACAAATTGGCTTTATCTTTAAATCTTCCATAAGCTCTGCAAGTGGAAAAATAATATCATTGGGTGCTGCTACAACTTCTAATTTATTTTTTACCTCTTCCTGCTCCACTTTCCCTAAAATTTTATAATCTACTTGATATTGTTTCTTCTCTATAGGTAAAAAAGTTTCTGGCTTTATCTCTAATAATTGTTTTATTGTCTTTTCAGCATACGGTTCCATTAAAATATTTCTAATAATAATATGACTACTTTGTACAATAGCCACTACTTTTCTAGCTTTATACTTTTGACTTTTTAATTCCTCTGAAATAACTTTATAAAGCACTTTTTTCTTACTTATGATCCCATTACAAATACAATTAGGTGGTGTATGAAGTATTGAATATCTTTGTACAGTCAAATACTCCCCTCTCTTAATGACCTCTATCATCTTAATAAGATGACTCCCAATTTCAATTCCAAGAACCCGAGTTGCCACTTTCTTCATCTCTTTCCCCTATAAATTTTTCTATCAAATTAGATTACATAAAGTTTCCTGATAAAGCTTTTATTTCTCTTTTTTTATACTCCAACGACTCTGAAAATATTTTTTGATAAATTAACTTTTTATTGCTCTCTTCTCTTTTATTTAATAGACATTTAAACTGCACAATACTAGAGTTTTTATACTGTGTTATTTTTATCCCTTCAATTTGATCTGAAATGGTATTAGCTGTTGATTCACCTTCTACTGTATAAACTAGTTTCCATTTTCCTTTTTGCTTATCGCTTTTTATAGAAACCATTTGAATGGCACATTCCCTTTCTTCACTTTCCTCCCCTGTTTTTATTATTTTAGTAAATTCTATCTTTTTTAGCATTTTATCTACTACATCTCTATCATCACGGTCTGTTTTCTTAAGCACTTCTTCCCCTTCTTCTTGCACAATAATCTTTACTTGCTTTGCTTCTCTAAGACACTGTTTTATAAAAGTCTCTATATTATTAGCCTCATTCATTAGATGTATTTGCTGTGTAAACTGCATATAGTTTAAATAAATATGTGTATAAAATCCCCATATACATTCTATAAAAATACTAAATAGCGCTATGCAACAGCAACATTCGACTAATGTAAATCCCTTTATTCGCTCATTCATTTACTGTCTCCTATTCCTTTAAAGCAAATTCATATATCTATCAATAATTTGTGTGCCCCATATCAAAGTAATGCTCCCCCCTATACTTAAAAACGGTCCAAAAGGATATGGCGTACTCTCTCTCTTTATTTTGAGTAAAATAAGACCATAGATACTAGCACTTATAGTTGCAATTAAAATAACTAGCCCCAATTGTTTTACCCCTACAAATAAACCAACTAGTCCCATTAAGCGTACATCTCCATACCCCATACCCTCTTTCTTTAAAATCCACTTACTTCCATAAAAAAATAAAGCAAAAGTTCCATATCCTATCACGCCTCCTATTGCTGCAAAGCAAAATATAGCCCACTCTCTTTGCAAAATTGCTTTAATCATATATTCTACTATGCCTATTACTAGCCCAAAATAAATGATTTTTGTTGGTAAAATCATATATTTCCAATCTATAATACTAAGCCAAATAGTCATTACTAAAAATGTACCTATAATTAACCTATCTATTCCTAAACTACTTATCATTTATTAGATCACTTCCTACAACCCATTGTTTTACTTCTTCTGCATCCATTTGCTTAAGCGCTTTTTCCACAACTTCTTTTTCCTTAACACCATCTATATTTAACGTGTAAGTAGCTCCTTTATCAGATATTTTTAATTCTGC
>JAFOHG010000058.1 GCA_017421915.1 Cellulosilyticum sp.
AGATAGAGGGCTGATTATAGGTCTTTAAAGTAATAAAATAAGAGGTTCTAGGACATATTAAATCCTAGAACCTCTTATTTTTATAGGTTAGATAAAAACTATATTTGTCTATAAGACTATTGAATAATCCTTTATAAGAGGCATTTTGTATGAATTAAATTTATATCAATTAAATGACATTTAGGAAGTGAGAATATGAAAAGTTTATTAGACGAATATCAAAAGACAAAAGAATTTTTAGTATGTATTGATTCAGATGGGTGTGCTATTGATACTATGGATATTAAGCATATTAAATGTTTTGGTCCATGTATGGTGAAAGAATGGCATTTAGAAGAATGGCAAGAGGCAATCCTAAAAAGTTGGAATGATGTAAATCTATATACCTTAACAAGAGGAATTAATAGATTTAAAGGACTAGAAACAGCATTAGTAGAAGTCAATGAAAAATATAGAAAGATTGAGGGACTAGATACATTTGTAAAGTGGGTTAATGAGACTACTGAACTTTCAAATGAATCATTAGAAAGAGAACTAGAAAACGTTAAGAATATTTGTCTTAAGAAAGCATTAGATTGGTCAATAGCCGTTAATAAGTGTATTGATGAATTAAGTGAAGATGATAAGAAACCTTTTGAAGGTGTAAAAGAAGCTCTAGCAGAAGTGTCTCAATATGCAGATGTAGCCATTGTGTCTTCAGCAAATAGAAAAGCTGTAGAGGATGAGTGGAGCAAAAGTAGTCTTTTAGAGCATGTGAATATTGTAATGACACAAGATATTGGGGTAAAAAGTTATTGTATAGAAAAATTAATTGAAAAAGGATATAGCAAAGATAAAGTATTAATGGTAGGAGATGCAGTAGGTGATTTAAAAGCGGCACAGAAGAATGGTGTTATGTTCTATCCAATTATGGTAAAAAAAGAAACTTATTCATGGAAAAGATTTATAAGTGAAGTTATTCCTAGTCTGGTAGAAGGCAGATATGGAAAAGAGTTAGAGGAAAGATATATAAATGAGTTTAAAGAGAATTTAACAAAGTAGAAAACTAGATTAGTAAATATATAAGCAAATAGAAAAGAAATAGTTAAAGGCTTGTCTGTATTGTATGACATGCCTTTTTGTACATAGAAGTAAGAAATAGCTAATGAAATAAATATAATATAAAAAGAGATTTGATATTATAACCAAGTACGAGTATACTAGAGGATGTTTGCGTTTTTCGTATATTAATAAGCAAGGCGGTTTAAAATGATTTTATATGACAAATTAAAAAAAGAAAAAGCGAAGGACTATGTTTATAGAGTGCTTAAAAATAATATTATGAGTTTACAATTAAAGCCAGGACAAGTATTATCAGAGCTTGATTTAGCCAATAAATTAGAGGTATCACGTACTCCAATAAGAGAGGTTTTAATTAAGTTAAAGGGAGAAAAATTAATAGAAGTAAAGCCGCAAACAGGAACTTATGTATCTTTAATTGATTGGAAATTAGTTGGAGAAGCTATATTTGTAAGGTGCACATTAGAAAAAGAAGCATTAAGGGAAGCGTGTGAGGCATTTAATGAAGAAGTACTATTGGAGATGGAAAAATGCTTAATAGAGCAAAAGTTAATAGCAGATAAAGTAGAACATATATTAGAATTTCATATGCTAGATAAGAAGTTTCATGAATTATTATTTAGGGGGATTGATAAATCTAGTGTATGGGAAATGATTGATAATATGAGTATACATTATAGCAGAATGAGATTATTAGCTGAAATGAATTTAGATAAAGCATTTATTGTATGTGAGCATGCAAAGTACTTAGAAATTATAAAACACAAGAAAATAGAAGATATTGAGCAAGCTGTTACTAAACATATAGGAGATCAATTTAAAGTATGGGAAGAGTTAATTGATAGTAGCGAATATGTATCATGTTATATAAAGAATAAATGGTAAGTAATTATGTAACTAGCCATGATATATTAGTAGGAAGTAGAAAAGGGTATCAAAACTAGAGTTTGATTAGTTTTGATACCCTTTTACTAGACATAAAATATATAAAAATAACCAAAATTTTTATGTAAAGCATTGAGAAATGTGACAAATAATTAGATAATAATGTAATAAGTTTAGAACAAAATCTAAAGGAGAATATTTATGAGTAAAAAAATCATAAGAATGATGGCACTTAGCTTAGGGTTAACCATGAGTTTAACCGCATGTGGGGTGACTGAACAAGTGAATGATGATACTAATAACTTAGAGGATAATAGTGTTGTAACTCTTAAAGTATGGGGTGCAGAAGCAGATAAAGCTTTATTAAATCAGCTTGTTGAAGGGTTTAAACAAGAATATAGTGATGAAGCTTCATTTGATATTATAGTAGAAGCAGTTGAAGAAATGGAATGTAAAGAAATTATCTTAAATAATGTAAATGAAGCAGCAGACGTCTTTACATTTGCAGATGACCAAGTTATGACTTTTGCAGCGGCAGGAATCTTAGAACCTATTGAATATCAAGAAGAAATCATTGCAGAAAATATAGAAGGTGCTATAGAAGCAACAACAATTTATGATGAAGTATATGCCTATCCACTAACAGCCGATAATGGATATTTTATGTATTATAATAAGGATTACTTTACTGAAGAAGATGTGAAATCATTAGACCGTATGTTGGAAGTTGCAGAAAAACATAATAAAAAGATTAGTATGGACTGGTCAAGTGGTTGGTATCTATACTCTTTCTTTGGAAATACGGGGCTGACATTAGGATTAAATGATGACTATGTTACAAATTACTGTACATGGAATGCAACAGATGGAGCAATTAAGGGAGTGGATGTAGCAAAAGCTATGAGTAGAATTGCTGCAAGCAAAGGATTTGTAAGTACACCAGCGGACAAGTTTATGGAAGGTGTAGAAGATGGAAGCATTATTGCAGGTGTAGATGGTGTATGGAGTGGTATTGAACTTGAGAATGTTTGGAAAGACAACTACGCCGCTACTAAGCTTCCAACTTATACAGTAGGAGATAAACAAATTCAAATGTCATCTTATGCAGGATATAAACTACTTGGCGTAAATGCTTATTCTGAACATGTGGAATGGGCAGAGAAATTAGCGAGATATTTATCTAATGAACAAAGCCAAACAGAACGTTTTAAACAAAGAGGACAAGGGCCAAGTAACATTAATGCTTCAAATTCAAAAGAAATTAACGAATCTATTGCTATTAGTGCATTAATTGAACAATCACAATTTGCTAGTATACAACGAGTAGGACAACTCTATTGGTCAGCGGCTACTGAATTAGGAGAGTCTTTAGCAACTGGTAATTTACAAGGTTTAACACATCAACAACTATTAGACCGTATAGTAAAAGATATTACCGCAAACTTAGTAGCCGAATAATCAAAATAAAGAAAGGCAGGGCTTATTAATGGGAACTAATAATCGTAAAAGTATAAAGCTAGATATTTTAATTCCGGTTATTTTCTTAGGAATAGTAGCTATGTTATCCTCACTTTTAGCGTGTAATGGCATTAATAGAGTAATGGGAAGTGCAAAAACAATTTCGGGAAAATATATGACAAGTGTTGAACTCTTAGGGGATATTAGGGGTGAAACAGAAAGTATGCATAAGTTAGCATTATCACATATTGTATCTTTAGATTTAACTTCAAAATTAGAAATTACAAGAGAATTAAAGCAAAAAGGTAATGTTTTAGAACAAGACATTGCATCATACATGAACTATGGTTCGTCAGAAGAAATGGAAACATATAATCAACTGGCACAGCATTGTGAACAGTTTCAAGATGGGATTGCACATCTTATGGCACTTAGTGTAGGTGGACATACAATGGAGGCTTATACTTATGCAAATAATGAATTAAAAGCTCTTACTAAAGATATTCAAGCTATTATAGCAGATTTAGTAGTAAGCAATAAAGCAGCAACAGAAGCTGAAAATACATCATTATATAATATATATCTTAGTGGGATGTTAACTAGCGGTATAACAGTAATTGTTACAATTTTAGTAACCGTTATAGTTATTTTAGTAGTAAATCGAAGAGTTATTAAACCTATCATGATTATGGAAAGAAATCTATCTGTTATTATTAAAGAAATAGAGAATCGAGAAGGTGATTTAACAAAACGTATTAACATTGATTCTAATGATGAGATTGGCACATTAGGTAAAGGAATTAATATGTTCTTAGAAAAGTTACAGTATACCATGAGTATTCTTAAAAAGGATGCAAGCCAAATGGATATAGTTGTTAATGAAGTATTTGAAAGTGTTAGTACATCTAATGAAAGTGCAATAGAATTATCGGCTTTAACTGAAGAATTATCAGCAGCAATGCAGCAGATATCAGATAATGTAGTAATCATGCAAAAAGATGGAGCATCAGTAAATAGTGATATTGAAATGATTTCAAAAGAAACAAATGAGCTCAATGAGTATTCAAAAGAAATGAAGCAAAATGCACAACAAGTTAAGGATAGTGCAAGTTTTAATGTTAAAGTTATTAGTGAGAAAACAAATGAAATTTTAGGTGTATTAGATCAAGCAATTGCAGATAGTAAAAGTGTTAATCAAGTAAATACACTAACAGAAGACATATTAAATATTTCAAGTCAAACCAATTTACTTGCACTAAATGCATCTATTGAAGCTGCTAGAGCAGGAGAAGCAGGAAAAGGTTTTGCAGTTGTTGCAGAAGAAATTCGCACATTAGCTGATTCTAGCCGATTAGCAGCTAATAATATTCAAGAAATCAATACAGTGGTTATAGAAGCTGTACATAATCTATCTAATCATGCAAAAGAGTTAACAAACTATCTAAAAGACTCTATTCTCCCAGAGTTTAATACTTTTGTACAAGTTGGGAATCAATATATGGAAGATGCAGAATATATTGAGCACTTAATGGGATTATTTAATAAAAGCACAGATGAGTTAACAATGGTTATGGTAGGAATAAGTGAATCTCTTGGAAGTATTGGTGAATCTATTGAAGAAAGTACAAATGGAATTGGTAGCGTAACTAATAATATACAAGAACTTGCAGAAGATATGAATAAAATTTCAAAACGTATGAATGAGAATAGAGAAATAGCAGCAGAATTAAAAGAAGAAGTAGAAGCATTTAAGAAGCTATAACATTGAAGAAATAGATATATAGTAGAAATAGGTGTAAATGTACATCCAAAAGAGTACATTTACACCTATTTTTTATTCCCAAGATGCTGTGGTTTTTGTGGATAAAACTACTTATGTGACAGCAAAAAAGTAATAGTATGTGGAAAAGTTTAACTATAAATTAAGCCTTAATAGAAGTAGATTTATTAGGTACAACTGTTTTAAACCAAAAGATACCAAGGAATAGAAGTGCTGTAATAATACCTATTGGATAAGCAATTTGGCTAGCTAAGACAATATGGATTTCTGGAGCCATAAAGAAATATGTAATACTAACTGCACTCATAAAGGTTGCAGGAAGAGCAGCAATCCAAAAGTTATATTTATGTTCGCATAGATAGACAGCACCAGCCCATAAGGCAATCATAGCAAGTGTTTGATTTGACCAGCTAAAGTAACGCCAAATAATAGAGTAATCTACAAATGAAATAGCATATCCAACTAATAAGAGTGGAATAGTAAGGGCAAGACGCTTTTTAATGCTAGCTTGATCAATATTAAACCAGTCTGCAATAGTTAAGCGAGCACTACGGAAAGCTGTATCACCAGAAGTAATAGGACAAGCTACAACACCTAATATAGCAAGTACACTACCAATAGGTCCAAGTAAGCTTTTAGAAATCTCCATAACAGAGGTAGAATTTCCACCACCAATAGCTGCAAGATTAGCTGTAATAGAACCAATAGAAGCATCTTTATTATAGTAGAAGGCAATACCAGCAGATGCCCAAATTAAAGCAATAATACCTTCAGCGACCATTGCACCATAGAAAATCTGACGACCTTCTTTTTCACTTGTTACACAACGAGCAACAAGTGGAGATTGGGTTGCGTGGAAACCAGAAATTGCACCACAAGCTACCGTAACAAACATAAATGGCCACATTGGAAGACCATCATCTCTGAGGTTTTGGAATGTGAGCTCAACCATAGGATGGTTAATAGGGTCTTTAATTGCATTAATGATAGTACCACCAGCAACACCTACAGCCATGACGATTAAACAAATACCGAAAATAGGATAAAACTTACCAATTAATTGATCAATAGGAAGAAGTGTGGCACAGAAGAAATAAACTAGGACAATAATAATCCATAGTGTATTAGAAGTACCAGTTAGACTAGCTAAAATACCAGCTGAGCCAACCATGAAAACAACACCAACCATTACAAGTAAAATAACGGAGAAAATACGCATTACTTGTTTCATACCATTACCTAGGTACTTACCAGTAATTTCGGCAACAGTAGCACCATCATTACGAAGTGAGAGCATACCAGATAAGTAATCATGAACGCCACCAGCAAGGAGTGTACCAAAGACAATCCATAGATAAACAGATGGCCCCCAGATTGCTCCAGATAATGCACCGAAGATAGGACCAAGACCTGCAATATTTAGTAATTGAATAAGAAAAGCACGCCATTTTGAAATAGGGCAAAAATCAACGCCGTCTGGATGAGCTACACATGGAGTTGCTCTATCATCTGGATGAAAGATAGTTTCAACAAATTTTCCATATACAAAATAGCCAACTATAAGTAGAGCAAGAGCGATAAAAAAGGTAATCATACCTACCGCCTCCTTTATAAAGTGTTTATATTAAAAATATTAGCACTACAAGTAGCTATATTAAATATTAAAAATTCATAAAATAAAAAATAATATTTATTCATTTTATCTACCATTACTAATTTTAGGTGATAGTAAAGCAACATCTTTTTAATAAGGTGTTAATTTTTGATTGATAAATTAGATATAGCAGCAAAATCATTTAAGAAAAGAGGAATTAGATGAGAGTATTGGTTGTAGAGGATGAAAAGGATTTAAATCGTATTATTACAAAGAAGTTGAAAGTAGAAGGCTATAGCGTGGACAATTGTTTTGATGGAGAAGAAGCTTTAGCGTATATTGAGATGACTAATTATGATGTCATTATTATGGATATTATGATGCCTAAAAAAAATGGTTATGACGTTTTAAAAGAAATACGTTTGGAGGGAAATGCAACACCTATCATATTTTTAACAGCTAAAGATACTCTAGAGGAACGTGTGTATGGACTGGACATAGGGGCTGATGACTATTTAGTTAAACCCTTTCATTTTGAAGAGTTAATGGCAAGAATTAGAGTAGCTATTCGAAGAAGGCATGGAAGTATTAGTAATCAGCTCCAAGTAGCAGATTTAATAATAGATTTAAATACACGAGAAGTAAAAAGAGATGGAAAGCTCATAGAGTTGTCAGCAAAGGAATTTTCAATCTTAGAGTATATGATGCAGAATGCAGGGATTGTATTATCTAGAGATCGATTAGAAGAACATATATGGAATTATGAGTATCAAGGTGGCTCAAATATGATAGACGTATATATTCGATATTTAAGAATAAAAATAGATAAAGATTATGAGCAGAAGCTTATTCATACTGTAAGAGGCGTAGGCTATGTATTAAAAGATAAGGGGAATAGCTAATGAGATTTTTAACAATACGTGCCAAAGTGACATTATACTATACAGCCTTTATGATTTTATTGGTAATGATTATGTTTGGCATACTTATAAAGTATTCAAGTAACACTATTTTGACTAACCAAGCAGATAAACTATCTGAAGTATTGGAAGAAACAATAGAGGACGTAAAAGAAGGAGATGAGATTGATTTCTTTGAAGATGGGGTTTATCTTTTACAATACACAGCTAAACAAGAATATTTACAAGGAAAGATACCGGTTGATTTTCCTGTAGATTTAGAATTAAGAGATGGACAACTACAAGAAGTAGAAGAGGGAGAACATATTTTTTATAGCTATGATAGAAAAGTAATGAACAATGTAGGACAAACGATATGGATAAGGGGTATTATTTCTAATACAAGAGAAGGTCAGCTTAATTATATAATAAGAGGAATTATATTTATATTACTTCCTGTTCTAGTGATACTATCGAGCATTATGGGATATTTTGTTACAAAGAAGGCATTTAAACCAGTAGCCAAGATTCAAGAAACAGCACAAGCTATTACCAAAAGTGGAGAGCTCTCTATGAGAATAGGTTTACCTAAGGGAAAAGATGAAATCTCTAGATTGGGACACGTGATAGATGATATGTTAGAGCAATTAGAGCAGAGTTTTGAAAAAGAAAAACAGTTTACTTCGGATGCTTCCCATGAATTAAGAACACCTATAGCTGTTATATTAAATGAAAGTGAATATGTGCTTCAGCATGTAAATGATATAGAAGAAGCAAAAGAATCTATGGAAGTTATTAATCGTCAAGCTAATAAAATGACGAAACTAATTAATCAACTTTTGTTTTTGGCAAGGACTGATGAAGGGTCTATTTCACTTCAGTTAGAACAAGTGGATATTAATGCAGTAATTACTGAGATGATAAATGATAGAAAAATGTTAAGTAAAGCTCATGCAGTTACGATTACTTTCGATACACAGATAGAGCCACATAAGACTTATTTAGTAGATAGGATGCTATTTTTTAGAGCCGTACAAAATGTCATTCAAAATGCAATAGTGTATGGTAAACCAGATGGATATGTACAAATAAAGATTTTTGAAGTACCTAGATATTTTTGTGTAGAGATAAAGGATAATGGTATTGGAATGGCAAAGGAAGATATAGATAAAATTTGGAATCGTTTTTATCAAGTAGATCAGGCAAGAAGTAGGCAGGAGTCAGGGAGTATGGGACTTGGATTATCAATGGTAAAATGGATTATAGAGAAACATGGTGGCTATGTGCAAGTAGAAAGCGAACTAAATAAAGGAAGTAAGTTTTCTTTATACCTTCCTATTAAAGAATAGCATCTATGACTATGCTAAATAAAATGAGAGATGTTGGATGAAGAATATAGAGCGTTTTCGTTGTTTAATAATTCGAATAAGCGTGATGGATATGTTATGATAGAAAAGACATTAAAGTTTTATATTTTAGCTTAATAAAACTTAAAAGAAAATAAGAGAGGATATAGAAGAAAGATGAAAAAGCATTTCGTTAAGGCAGCAAGTTTAGTAGTTTCTATTCTAGGAGCGGGTACATTAATGACTGGATGTGGTCAGAAAGAGGCTGAATCTATTACTTTTTTCAATTATGGTGCGAATATAGATAGTGAAACCTTGCAAGCATTTGAAAAAGAATATGGCATTACAGTTAAAATGGATGAGTTTGATGATATGGATGCTATGTATTTAAAGTTAGCTAATAGTGATGTAAAATATGATGTTATTTTAGTTTCAGATGCACTTATGCCCAAAATGATTGAAGAAGGTTTACTTCAAAAGATTAATAAAGAAAATATCCCTAATATTCAGCAGATGGATGAAGAGTATTTAAATTTATCCATCGACCCAGGTAATCAATATTCAGTACCTTATATGTTTGGAACAATAGGGATTATTTATGATAAAAATGTAGTAACAGAAGAAGTGGATAGTTGGGATATTTTATGGGATGAAAAGTATAAAGATAAAATCTTTATGTTTGATACATATAGAGATACGATTGGGATGGCATTAAAGAGATTAGGATACTCTATGAATTCAGATAATCCAAAAGAGCTAGAGGAAGCAAAAGAAAGCTTATTAGAACAAAGAAAACTAGTTGATCCAAAGTATGGTGTAGATAATGGAACAACAATGATTGCAGCAGGAGAAACTGCCTTAAATATGATTTGGTCTGGAGAAGGGCTTAATCTTCAAGATGAATATCCAAATTTAGTATATACACTTCCTAAGGAAGGCGTAAACTTCTGGATTGATAGCTTATGTATTCCAGCTAATGCAGCTAATGTAGAAGGTGCTGAGAAATTCATTAATTTTGTGAGTGATAAGGAAAGTGCCTTAAGAATTGCAGATGAGATTGGCTATACAACGCCAAATAAAGAAGCAAGATTAGAGCAACCAGAGCATGTGAGAAATAATCCGAATGCCTATATGCCAAAAGAATTAATGGATTTAAGTGAAATTTATTTACCACTATCTCCAGAAACTAAGCAATTATATGATAATGTTTGGACACAAGTAAAAGTAAATCTATCATAAGAAATTTTTAATAGGTAATAAAAAATAAGGATAAGCACCATGACTGGTTTTATCCTTATTTTTTATTGTAATGATTCTAAATAATATCATCTGCAATGCAATGATTAAAGGTCATCTGTTTCAAAGCCAATAAGTAAACCGCCTTGTTCAGCATAATAGCTACATAAGCCACTAGTTGACATGATTTGGGTAGAACAATTTGGATATTGCTCTTTAATTTTGGCGATAATATATTCAGCTGTATCTTCAGCAAAGCAGTGTGAAATGATGATCTTTCCACCATTATAGTTGCGTTTAAGCATTTCTTTAATGGCATGATCATATGCAGTCATTTTACCACGACATTTTTGAAGGAGTTCTAAGTCCCCTTCATCAGAAGCAGTTCCTAATATTTTGATACCTAATAAACCAGCAATTGTTCCTTTAAGTTTAGAAACGCGGCCATTTTTAATAAGGTTATCAAGAGATTTTAATATAAAAAGAAGACTTGTATGTTTACGATAATCTTCTATACGTTCACAAATTGTTTCAAAATCTAGACCTTCAGAAATGTACTGGGCAATTTTTTGAGCAATTAAGCTAATTTCTGGTCCAGCTGATTTAGAATCTATAAGGTAAATTTTACGGTTTGGATATTGTTCTTTAAACATATCAGCAGCTGTTTGAGCACTAGAAAAACTACCAGATAGGGTACCAGTTATACTAATGACAAATACATATTCTGATTTTTCGTAAGCATCAAACCAAGTTTGTGGACTAGGTGCTGCACTTCCAGTTTTACCTTTATAGTCATACATTTCTTTCATGAATTCTTTTATATCTAAATTGAAATCATCAACAAATTCTTTATCTCCAATATCTAATTTAAGAGGTACTCTAGTAAAGTCTATATTACCAGTTATATTAGCTCCTAAATCAATCATATCACATCCTGAGTCAACAACGATTCCGTATTGCATATATGCACCTCCGATTTATGGAATATAAGTAGTTTTTGATACTACATAAAATTGTACTATGCCATATTATATGTTACAATTTACAAAAGTACTTAAAATGTAAATAAATTGGGGTAACTATAATGAGACAAACAGAAGGTGGCATTCATCTTACAGCTAGAAATCAACATATTAGAATGTGTATAGCCAAATCTTTAATTGAACTACTAGGATATAAATCTTTAGAAGACATTACAATTACACTATTAGCTAAAACTGCACATGTATCGAGAATGACATTTTATAAGTATTATGTATGTAAACAAGATGTTTTATCCGATTATATGTATGAATTAATGAGTGAGTATATGGAAGAAGCTAAAAAGCAAACAGACATTGGGCATTTTCGAGAAGAGAAGCATATTTGTCATTGCTTTAAATTTTTCTCAAAATATAGTTTAGAGATTGAAACATTGGTAAAGGCTAATTTGTATTCTGTCATTATTAATGCAGTTAATGATTATATGGACACCTATATATTGCCAAATTCTAGCTATTCGTGTTATGAGTTATATTATTATGGAGGAGCAATATGTAATACGTATATTAAATGGCTAGAAGCGGGTATGGCAGAAAGTCCTGAGGAGATAGCAAAAATTGTTTATAGATATTTAGAATAGATAATGTTAAATATAAATAAGCAAAGATTTTATTAAAAATAAGGTGAGAAGTTATGTGTGAAAATTGTATGAACTTAGAGTATGATGAAACAATAAAACAATATGTATGTAGTATTGACTATATGATAGATGAAGATGATTTGGCAAGAATGAATTATTATAGAAATAAACGTTGTCCATATTATAAAGTTGGAGATGAATATACTATTGTACGTAAACAAAATTAAAATAAAAAAAAGAGGCTGTATTGCACAAGAAGATGCAAATACAGTCTCTCTTTTTTTTTATGTGATGAATTAAGATGATGAAAGAGAGATGAGCTTAGAAAATAGACATTCTAGAGTTCTAGATAGGCATTTTAAATAACAGGTAGAAAGGGAAAATGGAGTGTATAAAATCAAGCTTCATCAGGGTATCATCACATAATGATGAATAGATGATGAATAAATGATGGAAAATGATTAAATATCATCATAAAGCGATTGTAATCATCATAAGTTGATTAATCTTATAAAAAGTAGGATGGTGGGTGATGTGATATTCATCAAGAGGTATGCCATAGTAAGATGAGTGGTATTGATAAGAGGATTAAAAATCTCCTATAATTAGGGAGAATAATATATAGGAATAAATGTTAAAAACAAATAATAAGGATGACAACATGGAGAAAACAATTACAATACAACAGGCAGCAGCACAGCTTTTAGAAGAATATAGAAAACCACTCAAATCTAAGGAATTAGCAAGATTAGCTCAAGAGAGAAATTTGGTAGCACCTAGTATGGCTAAAGACCCTATTCAATCTTTATCACAAGTATTAGAACGTAATATTAGATTAGATAAGGGAAATAAACCAAGGCTTATGTTTGTAGAAACAGAAGAAGGACGCTGCATAGGCGTACCGAAGTGGTATGAAGAAAAAAAGGTTGAGCCAAAAGTTATAGAAAGAAGTGAGACAATAGAAATTGGCTTATCAGAAGATATTATGAATAAAGTGAAGTTATATCAAACGAGCTTTAATCTTTCTTCTATAGAAGAAGCAGTTGTTCAACTTACTAAAAAAGGATTAGGTGCGGCATCACAAGAACTTATTGACCGATTAAAAAGTGAATTAGAGGGTCTATAATATAAATAGTAGATAAAACATATCAATCATATTATTAAGGAAAGAAGACAAGATGATTATAAGAAGAGGGATTAGATATGAATGAAACAAGCTTTGAGATAAAAAAGATTGCTCAGATACATAATGATTTTCCTAGTAAATTTGGAATTCCTCGTCAAAGTGGCATTGCAGATGCACTAAAAGCAACTATTATTTTTGAACCAGAGTATAGAGATGCTAATGCAGTTAGAGGATTAGAAGGATTTTCGCATATTTGGCTTATTTGGCAATTTTCTAAAGCAGTAGGAAAGATATGGTCACCAACTGTAAAACCACCAAGGCTTGGAGGAAACACAAGAATGGGCGTATTTGCAACACGCTCTCCTTTTAGACCTAATAATATAGGTTTATCTTGTGTTAAATTAGATCAAATAGAATATTCTCGTGATAAAGGACCTATTTTGCACGTATCAGGAGCAGATTTATTGGATGGAACGCCTATTTATGATATTAAACCATATTTACCTCATGTAGATAGTTACCCTGAGGCAAGAGGTGGGTTTACAGAACAAAATAAGGATTATACTTTAAAGGTGATTTTTCCAGAGGAATGGTTAAGTTTAGTACCAGAAGAGAAACGAAAGGCACTTAATCAAGTTTTAGCGCAAGACCCTAGACCATCCTACCAAACAGATGCTACACGCATCTATGGAATGGAGTTTGCCGAGCTAGAAGTTAAGTTTAAAGTGAAGGATAATATCTTAACAGTATGTAAGGTAGAAGTAAAACGTGCCTAGGATTAATAAAACCTTAAAATATCAAACAAAATATTTGGATGTTTGTTTAAATTTAAACAAAGAGTAATTTCATTGATAAGATAGAAATTATATGATTTAATAATGAAATTATACTAGTTAAGGAGAAACATCATGAATGACAACATGTTTATGACAGAATTTTTACTATTAAGTGATGTAAGGACTTGGATTTTTATAGGTATCTTAATAGTATTATTTGGCGTTATTAATCGATTTGAGAAAAAGAAAGTAAAGTTCTCAACTCGTATGATTGCGGGAACTATTATTGGATTTGCCTTAGGCGTCATGATTCAGTGGGTAGCAGGTTTTCCATCTGTACCTGGAGACGTTAAGTGGTTGAGTGAAGTATCGAGTTGGTATGGCTTAGTAGGAAATGGTTTTATGGATTTACTAAAAATGCTTGTCGTACCACTGGTATTTTTATCTATTGTAAAAGTTATTATGAATATGCAAGGTGAAAACCTTGGGAAGATGACTGCTAGGACAATTGGGATGTTAGTAGGAACAACATTAATTGCAGCAGTTATTGGAATTGTTTTAGGGACTATTTTTAACTTAGGAACAGGATTATCCATAGAAGGTCAAACAGCAGAAATAAGAGAAGTAACAAGTCTAGTGAATACATTAAGAGGCTTATTGCCATCTAATCCAGTGGCAGCAATGTCAGAAGGAAATATTGTAGCTGTGGTAATCTTTGCAGCATTTATTGGAATTGCAATTAGACGATTAAGTAAGAAACAAAATGAAGTGATTGAACCATTTGTAAAATGGGTAGAAGCATTCTACAAAATTATTTTAAGTGTAGCAATGACAATTATTAAGTTTATGCCGTATGCAGTTATTGCATTATTTGCAAATACAATTAGTTCAAGAGGGATTGATGTATTAGGTTCAGTAGTGAAGTTTATCGTTGCGATTTATTTAGGCATTATTATTGTATTTGTTGTACATTTAATGATTGCTTTAATAAATGGTGTTGGGCCAAAAACCTATATAAAAAATGCAATAGAGCCACTAGTGCTAGCGTTTACCTCACGTTCAAGTTTAGGGACACTCCCAGTTACAATTGAAACACTTCATCAGAAATTTAATGTAGATGAAGGTGTAGCTAGCTTTGTAGGAAGCTTAGGTTCAAATATGGGAATGAATGGTTGTGCAGGACTATATCCAGCATTAATGACTATTATGCTTGCTCAGATGACAGGCGCAAAAATGGATTTAAGTTTCTTTATTATGTTGGCTATTGTCATTGCAATTAGCTCATTTGGGATTGCTGGTCTTCCAGGTTCAGCAACAATTGCCATTTCTGTTGTTATCTCAGGAATGGGAATGGGTGAATATTTCCCATTAGTAGGTGCAATTATTGCGATTGACCCAATTTTAGATATGGGTAGAACGATGTTAAATGTAAATGGCACATTGGTAAGTGCACTAGTAGTAGACCGCTCATTAAGAAATGAGAAAAAATAAAGATTAATAAGGAGATAACCATGAAAGTAATTATTGTTGGTGGTATTGCAGCTGGAATGAGTGCGGCAGCTAAATTAAAACGTAGCCATAAAGAGGCTCAAGTCATAGTTTATGAAAAATCATCACATATTTCGTTTGGAGCATGTGGACTGCCTTATTATGTAGGAAGATTTTTTGATAATCCTAGTCAAATGCTGGCTAGAACACCAGAACAGGCAGCTAAATCTGGCATTGAAGTTTATGTTGAACATGAAGTTCTAAAGGTTAATGTAGAAGAAAAAAATGTTCAGGTTAAAAACTTAAAAACGGGAGAAGTGCTTACAGAAACTTATGACCGTTTAATGATTGCAACAGGTGCGTGTGCAGTGATGCCATGTATTGAGAATTTAGAACTTGAAAATGTACACACACTTCGTAGTATGGAAGATGGAGAGATTGTAAGAGAAAAATTACAAGATTCCTCTATTAAAAGAGTAGGGATTATTGGAGCAGGCTTTATTGGACTTGAGGCAGTAGAAGCAGCTAAAAAGTTAGGAAAAGAAGTAGTAGTTTTTCAAGCAGGCGATAGAGTGCTTAGAAATGTTTTTGATAAAGAAATCACAGATATCTTAGAAGATGAGATAAGAGAAGAAGGTGTAAGGCTCTATTTAAATGCTAAGATAACAGCCTTAGCTGGAAAAGATAAAGTAGAGCAAATTATAACAACTAATGAAACAGTAGATGTAGATTTAGTTATTTTAGCAACAGGTGTAAGACCAAATACAGATTTCTTAAAAGATACAGGCATTGAAATGTTAGAAAATGGTGCCATTGTAATTGACCATGAAGGAAAAACTTCAATAGAAGATATTTATGCAGCAGGGGACTGTGCAACAGTTCCACATCTATTAATGAAAAAAACAGCCTATATTCCACTTGCAACAAGTGCAAACAAATTAGGACGTATTGTAGGTGAAAACTTAGCTGGCAAGAATGAAACATTTGAGGGAACATTAGGTTCAAGTTGCCTTAAAGTACTTCATATGGAAGCAGGTCGTACGGGGCTTACAGAAGCAGAAGCCATTAAAGAAGGCATTGATTATAAGGTAGCCTTTATTACAGATAAAAATCAAACAGATTATTATCCAGGCCAAGAAGATATTTCAATTAAACTTATCTATGATGCAAAAACAAATGTATTATTAGGTGGGCAAGTTGTTGGTAAAAAAGATGCTGTACAAAGAACAAATGTCTTAGCAACAGCAATTTATGCGAAAATGACAACTAAGCAATTAGGTATGCTAGATTTATGCTATGCACCACCATTTGCACGTACATGGGATGCACTTAATATTGCAGGAAATGTAGCAAAATAGAGTTTACAATAATTTATATAAAGAGCAGCTATAAATTAAGTGAGTACAAAACTTGTTTATAGCTGCTTTTTTTGACATAAGTATAGATGATATTTATAGAAGATATGGTAAAAGTTTACTATAATAATATAAAGTACATAATAAAAGTAAGGAGAAAGTAAATGGACAACACATTAAACACTAGTAAGCCATTATATGGAAAAATAAATAGTCTTGCTTTAAGAATATTTTTGATATTTCATCTAGGAATTGATGGAGCTATTATTTTAGATACACTAAAAGGCATAAAAAGTATTGGATATACAGGATTATTGCTAACTATTAGTTTCATTAGTTATGCAATTGCATGTGGATTATATAGAGTAAATAAAGATGATGTAAAAGTAGGAACAATGCTTTTAATGGGATTTAATATTATATACTTTTTAACAATGATTTCTACACAGAGGCAAGCATCTTTTGCAATGGTATTTCCTGTTATTATTTTTATGTTAGTTTATAAAAATAAAAAGTTAATTTTAACGCAATGTATAATTACAGCAATATTTATTGGAGCATTTTGTTTTAACCAGATAAAATCAGGAGAAATGCAAGAATTAGGTGTTGTTATACTCATTACAGGCATTGGATTAACCTCTATATGGATAGTTTGTAGAGAGATTGTTGAAGATAATGAGAAGATTCAAGCATTAGTTAAAGATTCAAAGAATAAGAATCACAACCTACAAACTATGATTGATGAGTTATTCAACGTTTCTCAGGTGGTAAAAAATAATACTTTAGAATTAAATGATACAGTAGAACAATTTAATGAGACTACAAGAGCAGCTACTCTTTCGATTGAAGGGATGGCCCATGGGGCAACGGAAACTTCAAAAGAGATAGAGAAAGAAATGGAATTAATTAATAGTATCAAGCAAAAAATGGCTCATATGTCACAAGCAACCAATAAGGCGAGTGAATGTTCAGCGGAAGTAAAAGAAGCAATTACAGAGGGGTTAGTAATAGTAGCAGATCTTTTAGATAAGAGTGAAGAGATTACGAATAAGAACAATGAGGTAAGTATTTCTATGCGTGAGCTTACAGCACAATCAGCTAATATCTCAACCATTACTAATGTGATTACAGATATTGCGGAACAGACAAATCTTTTAGCACTTAATGCAGCAATTGAAGCAGCAAGAGTTGGAGAACAGGGAAGAGGTTTTGCTGTAGTTGCAGATGAAATTAAACAGTTAGCAGAGCAAAGCAAAAAGAATGCAAATGATATTGATGTCATCATTAAAAAGGTTGAAAATGAAACTAAGATATCAACTCATAAGGTACAAGAGCTACTGAATGGAACAGTGCAGCAGCAAGAATTAGTTAATAGTACAAGCAGTATTTTCAATAGGATTAAGGAACACATTGATATTGTTCAAGGTGAAGTAAAGGAAGTAACAATACAGGCTAAAGATGTATTAGGAGATAGTCAAGGGATTTATGATAGTGTAATTAGCGTATATGATATTGCAACAAAAACGATGATAAGTTCTAATGAAACACTTGATGCTTTTAGTGAAAATGTAAAACAACTAAAAGTATTAAATACATCCTCACAAGCTATTAGTGAGACAATAGGGGAAATGGATAAATATTTTAATGAATAGATGATAGACATGATTAAAGGATTACTATTAAGTGCATAGAGTTGTGCATTTGGTAGTAATCCTTTTTTATCAAATTAGAAAGCAAAATATAATAAAGGCTGTTAGAGAGGGAATTATATAGTAAAAAGAGATAAGGGTGAAATAACTATTTACAATAGTTAGTAAGTGTGTATAAAAATAGATAATAATTATAGAAACAATAAAACTATTCCCCTATACTAAGTACACATAATAATTTTAACGGGGGAAGTTAACATGGAAAAGAGTGAACATCATTATAAAAATGAATATGCAAGACTCAATATGCTGGCTATGAAATTATTTATTATATTTTATACAAGCATTAATGCCGGAACAATACTAGAAGTAATACGAGGCAGAACAATGGCTTTTATAGCAGTAAGCCTTGTTATTACTAGTACTATAGCTTATGCAATAGCAGCGGTACTTTATAAAAAGAATAAAATTGATAGAAAGGTACCAATTTGTTTAGTCACTGGTTTTAATGTGATGTACTTAATAACAATGAGTACAACAAGTAAGCAATCTGCTTATGCAATTGTTTTTCCAATTATTGTGTTTGTAATTGTTTATAAAAATAGAAAAATGATACTTACACAATGTATTGTAACAGCAGCTATCATGTCGACATTTTTTATATCTCAATTAAGAAGCGGAATGAGTCAAGAGTTAAACATTATTGCAATTACTATTGTTTTTGGCTTAAGTGCTATTTATATAGTAGGAAAAGAAGTTGCAGAAACAAGTAAAAGAGCTGAAAGACTAGCTAGAGAATCAGAGGCGAATAATAAAAAGTTGAAAGAAATGATAGAAGAATTGGCTAACATTTCTGAGATTGTTAAAAATAATACAGTTGAATTAAGTTGTAGCGTAGATATTTTTAATGAAGGAACACATACAGCAACTACTTCTATTGAACTTATGGCAAATGGTGCAACAGAAACTTCTAAAGAAATAGAAAAAGAGACGGTCTTAATTGAAGAGATTAAGAAAAAAATGAACGAAGCAGCACAATCAGCCTATAAAGCTAATGAGTGTTCAAGTGAAGTAAGAGAAGCTATTTCAGATGGTCTTATTATTGTCCAAGACCTTCTTAATAAAAGTGAAATGATTACTGAGAAAAATAATGAAGTAAATAGCTCAATGAGAGAGCTAATAGCTAAATCTGCAAATATTGCAACCATTACTAATGTTATTACAGATATTGCTGAGCAAACCAATCTTCTAGCACTTAATGCAGCAATTGAAGCAGCAAGGGTTGGAGAAACAGGTAAGGGCTTTGCTGTTGTTGCAGATGAAATTAAGAAGTTAGCAGAACAAAGTAAGAAAAATGTAGAGAGTATCGAAACAATCTTAAAAGAAGTAGAACATGAAACAACGATTTCAGCAGGAAAAGTAAATGAATTGTTAAGTGAAACAGCACAACAACAAGATCTAGTAGGTCATACAAGTAATGTCTTTAATACGATTAAAGAAAGTATTGATAGAGTACAAGGAGAAGTAGAGGAAGTAACAGTTCGAGTAAAAGATGCTGTAAGAGACAGCGAAGAAATTTATTCGAGTGTAGTAAGTGTATACGATATTGCAACTAAGACAATGACAAATTCAAATGATACACTAGCTATTTTTGACCAGAATGTAGAACAATTAAAAACACTTAATACGGCCTCAAAAGCAATTAGTGAAACCATTGGAGAAATGGATAAGTACTTTCATAAAGAATAAACAAGAGAAAATGACAGGAATGTAATGAACTAATATACTACATATATTTCTGTGAAAATATTAACAAAAAATATGTGTAGTAAAAAAATTTAATAATACGTTAAAAACTATTAATATTTTGTATGAAATTAGTGTAAATATAGTAGTTTGAAAAAAATAACAGCGGAGGTTACATAAAAATGTATTGCAAATTATTAGCAATACCCATAAAATAGTATAGAACAAAAGAGACTACATGAGATCTCGAATTAAATGGAGGCCCCAATGAAAAAGATTTTTTCAATGCTTATGGCAGCAACAATCGGTTTAACTGCACTTACAGGATGCGGTAGCTCAGATGCATCAGCAACAACTGATGAAAATGGAGCAAAAGTAATTGATACCTTAACAGTAGCGTTTGTACCATCTAGAGATCCAGATGAAATCGTTACTGCAACAGAACCATTAAAAGGGATGTTAAAAGAAGAGTTAGCTAAAGAAGGCTACAATGTAGGTGAAGTAGAAATTACTGTAGGAACAAGCTATGAAGCAGTAGGTGAGGCACTTAGTGCGGGAACTGCTGATGTTGGTTTAATTCCAGGTGGAACATATGTATTATATGATGATAGTGCTGAAGTTATCTTAACAGCAACTCGCGATGGATTAAATAAAGACTCTGAGAATGCTAAAGATTGGAATGATGGTTTACCAACAGAAACAACTGCAGACCAAGCAGTATCATACCGTTCATTAATTATTGCAGGTCCATCTGAAAAAGGTCAAGAATTAGCAGACAAAGTAAATGCTGGTGAAGAACTTACATGGGATGATCTTAACTCAGCTAACTGGAGTATTATGTCTACAACATCTCCAGCAGGTTATATTTATCCATCATTATGGTTACAAGAAAGATATGGTAAAGGCCTTACAGATTTAGCAAATGCCGTACAATCTGATTCTTATGGTAGTGCAATGGCACGTCTTGCATCAGAACAAGTAGATGTATTAGTATGTTTTGCTGATGCACGTGTAGATAATGCATCAAAATGGACAGAAGAATTCTCAAGACCAGCTTCTATTTGGGAAGAAACAGACGTTATTGGTGTAACAGCTCCAATTTACAATGATACAGTAAGTGTTAGTACAACTTCAGACATCATGGATGAAGATTTCAAGAAAGCACTTCAAAATGCCTTCATTAACATTGGAAACACAGAAGAAGGGCAAGAAGTTATCTCAATTTATAGTCACAAAGGTTATAAAGTAGCTCAAAGTTCAGATTACGATAATGAACGTGAAGCCCAAAAACTAATTCAAGAACTTAGTGCTGCTAAATAATCAAATTCATAAGTAGTAAGATTGCGTTATACATAAAATATATAGATATAAATATAGGTGTTTGTATATTTTAGCAATCAAAATAATGGGTGAAGCAAATTAAGCTCACCCTTTATTTTTGCCAAAAAAAATTTTTTTATAAGTGTAGATTTGTTTATAAAAAAACTGGATTTAATTATTTAATAGAAGAAGTGGAGAAATTTTTATGATTAAATTTGAAAATGTAAGCAAGGTATATCCTAATGGATACAAGGGATTAAAAAATGTATCACTTGAGATTGAACAAGGCGAGTTTGTAGCAATCATCGGGCTTTCTGGTGCGGGTAAATCTACACTTATTCGTACAATTAACCGCGTACATGATATTACAGAGGGAACACTTACTGTAGATGGTGTAAATGTAAATGATTTAAAAGGAAAATCGCTTAGACAATTTCGAAGAAATATTGGTATGATTTTTCAATCATTTAACTTAATTACAAGAACCACTGTACTTAATAACGTTTTAACTTCTAATATCCCAGACCTTCCATTTTGGAGAGTATTATTAGGGGCTTATCCAAAAGAACAAAAAGTTATTGCGTTAGAAGCATTAGACAAAGTGGGCATCTTAGATAAAGCTTATACAAGATGTGACCAACTTTCAGGTGGGCAACAACAAAGGGTAGCGCTTGCAAGAACACTTGCACAACAACCAAAAATTATGTTAGCTGATGAGCCAGTAGCAGCTTTAGACCCTGTTACAGCAAGACAAGTTATGGATGATTTCAAACGTATTAATAAAGAGATGAATATTTCTGTTTTAATTAATATTCACCATGTTGACTTGGCTTTAGAGTACTGTGACCGCGTAATCGGTATTAGAGCTGGTGAAGTAGTATATGATGGCCCAAGTAAAGAAGTAACACAAGAAGTTTTAGACCAAATTTACTGTGGGCAAGAAATTGGAAAAATGGAGGCATAAGATGAACTTATATGATAAGATTTTTCCGCCAAAGAAGATAGTACTGTCTGATGGGAGAGAAGTTCTAGAGCGACGCTCTAGAATGCCACTTGTAATTTTGTTATTAGTTATTGCATCATGGATTTCTATTGATATTACAGGATTTGATTTATCTGTTATCATGAAAAGAGGAGATCAGTTCTTCGTTATTTTAGAGCAAATGTTTCCACCAGATATGAATTATTTAAGTTCTATATGGGGACCATTGTTCGATACTATAAAAATGTCTCTTTTAGGTTCAGCTATTGGTGCAGTCGTAGCAATTCCTTTTGCTATTCTTGCAGCAAGCAACGTTGTTCATAATAAGATTATTATCACGATTACACGTTTATTCTTAAGTTTAGTAAGAACAATGCCTACACTTGTTATTGCTTTAATTGCAACTTATATCTTTGGACTTGGAACAGTAGCTGGAACAACAGCTATTGCCGTCTTTACTTTTGCTTATATTGGTAAATTACTTTATGAGCAAATTGAAACAGTAGATATGGGTGCTTATGAAGCAATGGAGTCATTTGGAGCGACTAAACTTCGTAGCTTTGTAGCAGCAATTATGCCACAAGTTCTGCCAAGCTATATTGCAAACTGTTTATTCTGTTTTGAAGGAAACGTAAGATATGCAGCAATCTTAGGTTATGTAGGTGCAGGTGGACTTGGATTAATCTTAAATGAAAAGATTGGTTGGAGAGAATATCCTAGTGTAGGTATGATTCTTATTACCTTATTTATAACAGTTATGTTGATTGAAGCATTCAGTCACTATTTACGTAAAAAGTTAACTTAAGGTAAGGAGGACAACGATAAATGAAGACAAATATAACAATTCAACAACAATTAGAGAGAGAACCCAAGAAATGGATTTTCCAAATAGTTAGTGCTTTAATTTTCGTTATACTTATGGCTTGGTCTAGCAGTACGCTTGATTTTAAAGGCGTTACAGAAAGTGGCGGAAATGTAGCAGCAAGTATTTTAGGAGGTATTCTTAAACCGGATACCGCGCTCTTATTTAATTTTACAAACCAAGGGGTACCATACCTTTTATTAGAAACAATGTGTATTGCTTTCTTAGGAACAATTGTAGGAGCTGTATTAGCGATTCCTATTGCATTCCTTAGTGCAAGTAATATTGTACCAAAACCAGTTGCACTTATTGGACGTTTTATTATTATGGCAATTAGAACAATCCCTGCTTTTGTATATGGACTTATGTTTATTAGGGTAACAGGGCCAGGAGCATTTGCAGGACTTTTGACTATGTCTCTTTGCTCAATTGGTATGATTACTAAAATGTATATTGAATCTATTGAAGATATTGATACTAAGATTTTAGAATCATTAGATGCATGTGGTTGTACAACTTTCCAAAAAATTAGATATGGAATTTTACCACAGCTTCTTCCAGACTTTGCATCAACTATTATTTATCGTTTTGATATGAATTTAAGAGATGCAACAGTACTTGGTCTTGTAGGAGCAGGTGGGATTGGTGCACCACTTATCTTTGCGATGAATGCATATAAGTGGAATCAAGTAGGAGCTATTTTAGCAGGTCTTATTATACTCGTATTAATGATCGAATGGTTCTCAGGAAAAATTCGTATTAAGCTTGCTAGAGGTTAAAAGTAGATAGTTGAATAGGATATGGGGTAGAGGGTTATTGTTCTACACTATATCCTATATTGTATTTAGGCTAAAAGATGGTTTAGGTGGAGGCAAAAATGAATAAAGTATTAAAAATATACTATACATCAGATACACATAGTTATCTTTTCCCAACAGATTATATTAATAAAGATACTAAAAATATGGGTGTATTAAGCTGTATTAATGAGTTTGAAAAAGATGGAAACACACTAATCTTAGATGGTGGAGATACAATTCAAGGTTCAGCATTTTCTAAGTATATGTGGACCAATACAGATGAGGGATGCTTAGTAGCAGAAGTATTTAATAGTGCACCT
>JAFOHG010000059.1 GCA_017421915.1 Cellulosilyticum sp.
GACTCTATGATATGATAGAAACAGCAAAGAAATAAGGAGCGTAACATATGCAAATGCAAAAGATAGGAACAGTGGAAGGTACTAAAGCGGTTATTAGCAAATATCCTTTCGCATTTCAAAAGAAATTTGGACAAAACTTTTTAATTGATCCACATGTATTAGATAAAATTATCAGTTCAGCAGATATTACTAAGGAAGATTGTGTTATTGAAATTGGGCCTGGGATTGGGAGTGTAACTCAGCAATTAATTGAACATGCAGGTAAAGTTATTTCAATCGAAATTGATGATCAACTTATTCCAATCTTAACAGAGCAATTTGGTGATTGTCCAAACTTTAGACTCATTCATAAAGATGTTTTAAAAGTAGATCTTAAAAAATTAATCGAAGAAGAGTCTCCAAATAGAAAAATCAAGGTAGTAGCAAACTTACCTTATTATATTACAACACCAATTATTATGGCACTTTTAGAAAATCAATTAAATATTGAGAGTATCACAGTAATGGTACAAAAAGAAGTGGCAGATCGTTTAGCATCTAAGCCAGGTAGTAAACAATACGGTGCAATTACTGTATCTGTTAACTATTTCTCTGAAACTTATTTAGTGGCAAATGTACCAAGAAACTGTTTTATGCCAAGACCAAATGTAGATTCAGCTGTTATTCAGCTTAGATTACATGATGAACCACCTGTGCAAGTGGGAAATGTGAAACAACTCTTTAAAATTATTAAAGCAGCATTCTTATTAAGAAGAAAAACATTACTAAATACATTAGCTGCACATGGTGAATTAGGTATTGAAAAAGATAAGTTAAAAGAATTATTAGATGAAAGTGGCATTGGTGCTCAAACTAGAGGAGAAACTTTATCAATAGAAGACTTTGCAAGACTTTCGGATTATATTGATGCACATAGATAAAATAAATAGTAAATAAATTAAATTAAAAAGGGATGATACGAAGATGTATGCATCCCTTTTTGTGTATTTAAGCTATATCGTTTTGGATATAACGACACATATGATGCTATAGAAAAGAAAATGGATAGGTACATAAAGAAAAATTAATTGACAAAGCAAAAGTTAAAAACTATAATGAACATAATTTAATAAATATTCAGTCTATAAATAAAAATTTTAATTAGAATAAAGAAGGAGACATAGAGAATGAAAGTATTACTAAATAAAGTTATAGCAGAACTTCATACTTTTTTCTTTAGCTGGGGCTACTTTAAATTTAGCGCTGGTTCTTTTTGCTATCAACAAAATAAGGTAAGCTTTCTAGCGTAATCTAAGTTTATTTATCTTCTTTAAATAAAGAAAAAAGGTCTTATGCTTGAAAGGCATGAGGCCTTTTTTAGTAAATGGGGTGTAAAGATGGAAACAGAGAATCAATATGAGGGCATCACAAGAATGCTTAATGTATCAATAGAAAATTTATATGAGCATAATCAACATATTCTATGCCAAATAGAGGAAGGAATTAATACGCATGTAATTCCTAATCCTGTTGTAGGGTATCAAGGTGTACCAGGGGCATATGGGGAAGAAGCAACGTATACTTATTTTAAAGAAAAGTGGTCTAAGATTATCGCACATGATTCCTTTGAAGATGTTATAGAAGCGTTAATAGAGGGGAAAATTGATTATGGTGTATTGCCTATTGAAAATTCTAGTGCAGGGGAAGTGCTAGATACTTATGATTTGATTAAAAATAATGAGCTTTATATTGTAGGGGAACAAAGTATAAAAATAGAGCAGAATTTATTAGCTATTCCAGGCACTAAGATAGAGGATATTGAGGAAGTGTATTCTCATTCACAGGGACTTAATCAAAGTAAAGAGTTTCTAAAGCAATATCCAAAAATGAAAACTTGTCCATATATTAATACTGCAACAGCATGTAAGCATGTAGCTGATTTGAAAGACAAAACAAAGGCAGCTATAGGAAGTAAAAGAGCAGGAAAACTTTATGGATTAGAGAACTTAGCACCTAATATCAACTTTAATAAAAATAATTTTACGCGATTTATTGTTTTGGCTAATAAGATGAATATTACAAATGATAGTGATAAAATCAGTATTGTATTTAGTACAGAACATTTAAGTGGTGCTTTATATAATATACTAGGTTACTTTGCGCATAATGGATTAAATCTCATTAAAATTCAGTCTAGACCATTATTAGATAAAAAATGGGAGTATTACTTTTTTGCTGATTTAGAGGGAAATTTAGAACAAGCTAATGTACTGATTGCGCTTAGTCAGATTATGAATCAATGTAGTTATTTTAAGATTTTAGGGAACTATAAGCAATGTGATTAAAAAGTTAAGAAAAATAGTGACGAAAATTTCAGAAAATAATCTGTATAACTTGAAGTTACTAGAAGGATTCAATATAATAAAAGAAATTTAAGAAATCGTCATTGGAGGGTTAGATATGAAAGTTAGTGTATATACAAATAAGGCACCAGAAGCAATTGGACCTTATTCACAGGCAGTTGTAGCAAATGGGATGGTTTATACATCAGGTCAACTTGGTATGAATGCTGAGGGCGTACTTCAAGGTGAAACAGCAGCTGAGCAAGCAGAACAATCTATTCAAAACCTTAAAGCTGTACTTGAAGAAGCAGGTTCAAGCATTGATAATGTAGTTAAAACAACAGTTTTTCTTGCAGATATTAATGATTTTGCTAGTGTTAATGAAGTATATGGAAAACATTTTACAAAACCATACCCAGCAAGAAGTGCTGTAGAAGTTGCTAACTTACCAAAAGGCGCAAAAGTAGAAATCGAAGTAGTTGCAACTTTATCATAAGAAAAGAAGAAGTGTAAAAGGCTTAATTAAGTCGTGCACTTCTTTTTTTATATACTAGATATAGATTTCACAAATAAGAATTATAGTTATTCATCCATTCTATGAATGTGAAATCATTAAGAGAAGAATATAAAGAAGAAAAGCTTTTATAGATAGAAATAAAGTATAGAGATTAATGGAGGATATAAAATGAAAATTAGCGGAAAGACAAAAGTTGCATGTTTAATAGGGCATCCAGTAGAGCATAGCTTTTCACCATATATTCATAACTTTTTAGCCAAGGAGTATAATGTGGATTTAAGATATACTTGTTTTGATGTGAATCCAACTGATGTAAAAGAAGCATTACAAGGCATAAAGGCACTTGGGATTATTGGAAGTAATGTAACCATACCACATAAAATAGAAGTAATCCCTTATTTAGATGAAGTAGAAAGGAATGCAGCTATTATAGGTTCTGTAAATACCATTAAAAATCATGAAGGACGACTTATTGGTTATAACACAGATGGTGTGGGATTTATAAAATCTGTTTTAGATGAAGGACATATTTTAAAAGATAAGCATGTCATGGTATTAGGGGCAGGTGGGGCAAGCCGTGCAGTTGTAGTGGCATTAGCTGCTCATGGTGTAGGGAAAATTACAATATGTAATAACACCTTAGAAAAGGCAGAAAGCTTAGCAGAAAATGTTCGTTCTAACTTTGAAGAAGTAGAAGTAAATGTCATGCCTTTAGCCGTAACATCTAAGGATTTAAAAGATGTAAACTTCTTAATTAATACAACACCTTTAGGGATGAGTAGTAAAAAAGACTTAATGCCAATTGACCAAAATATTGTGCCACCATCAGATTTAGTTGTATGTGATATTGTTTATACACCACATGATACTAAACTTTTAAAATGGGCAATGCAAAGACAATTAAAAGTTGTGCATGGAATTGGCATGCTTATTAATCAAGCTATTGCAAGTTTTGAAATTTGGACAGGGTTAGAAATAGATGCTTATGAGAAGGTTTATGAGATTTTAGAGCTATAAGAAATTGGTTCTCCATTTGGGTTGTCATATGGGACAGAATCTACTCATATATATAGTATAGAATGTTAAAATGGACAACGGAGGGAAAAATCATGTATGTTAATACATTAATTACCTTACAAGAAAATCTAGCTACATATGCAGTAGAAGGCAAAAAAGTAACAGGACATGTGACTATAGATTCACCTGGAATGATTAAATGCTATATTCAAAACTTAAAAAAACAAGATAGTGATAACCAATATGCTTTTTACGCTTTTAGTAAGGCAAAAAATAAGGGAGTTAGAATAGGTGGACTAAGTGCCCAAAAAGAAACAAAATGGGTTGTTAGTGAAAAGAATGTTGCTAATAGTGGATTAAGACTAGAGGATTTAGATGGCGTTGCAATAGTTGCAGAAAATGGTATGAGGGGAAATGATACTATTGCTATGGGCTTTAAAAGTAGTAAATATATGATTATGCCTCTCATTGATGAGATTGCTAAATCTAGATCAAGTATAAAAGGAAATCAAAATGCAGTTAAACCAGATAAAGTGAATGAAGGAAAGAGCCCGATTTTAAACAGTACCCAGACAAATACAAGTAATCCAATGCCAGCGAAGGCGGGAAATACTACAACTACAAGCAATAATCCAATGCCAACACAAATGGGAAATACTACAACTACAAGCAATAATCCAATGCCAATACAAACGGGAAATACTACAACTACAAGTAATCCAATGCCAACACAGACAGGAAATACTGTAAATACAAGTAGTTCGATGCCAACACAAGTAGGTGATACATTATCATCTGGGCAGGCAATAGAAAATGGGGGAGTGCTAGGGGCTTTTGATATTTCAATGTCAGCTAGTAACACACCAACTTCAGATAACCAAACAAACTCTAATAATCAGTTTAGTAGTAATGTGAATAATAATAATCAAGCAGCAACTAATGAGGGAATAGGAACGGATGAGTTTACGAAGCAACCTATATTATC
>JAFOHG010000060.1 GCA_017421915.1 Cellulosilyticum sp.
GGATTGAAATGACTGTAGGTGAAAATGTAGGTATACGTTTAGATAAATATTTAGCAGATCAACTCACCGATTACACCCGTTCATTTATACAAAAACAAATTGAACAAGAAGGTGTAAAAGTTAATAATCAAATTGTAAATAGTAAATATAAGGTAAAAAGTGGTGATCAAATAGAGGTATGTATTCCAGATCCTATTGATGTAGATATTGTAGCAGAAGATATTCCAATTGATATTGTATATGAAGATGAAGATGTAATGGTTATTAATAAGCCACAAGATATGGTGGTTCATCCTGCACCTGGGAATTATACAGGCACACTAGTAAATGGACTTCTTTTTTATTGTAAAGATAAACTTTCTGGTATTAATGGTGAAATAAGACCTGGTATTGTACACAGAATAGATAAAGATACCTCTGGTCTTTTAATGATAGCTAAGAATGATAAGGCACACTTAGGGTTATCTGAAATGCTTAAGACACATGATATTACACGTAAATATCATGCTATTGTTCATGGGAATTTTAAAGAGGATGAGGGGACAGTAGAATTACCTATAGCACGTTCACCTCAAGATCGAAAGAAAATGGCTATTGTACAAGGTGGTCGTGAGGCAAAAACAGATTATCGTGTGATTGAACGTTTTAAAAATTATACCCATATAGAATTAACGCTGCATACTGGAAGAACCCATCAAATTCGTGTGCATATGAAAGCTATTGGACATCCGTTATTAGGAGATCCAGTATATGGCCCTAGTAAAAGCTTATTTGGTCTAGATAAGCAAATGCTACATGCTAAAGTATTAGGTTTTAAACAACCTATTACAGGCGAAGACTTGTACTTTGAAAGTGAGTTACCAGAGTATTTTACGCGTGTCATTGACAGACTTAAAAAATTATGAGACTATAAAGAAAAGTTCCTTTAAACTAGTCCGAGAGGCTAAAAAGGATATACATTAAGAAGATTTGTATGTCTAAGGGCTTTCGTTTGAAGGCCCTTTTATTATTAAAGAACTTTTCATAGAAATAAAGCACTTTATTTATAAAAGATCTAAATACAAGAAAAGGAGGAAATAAAATGGAAGGCAAAAAAATCCTTATGGATGAAGCGGCTATTAATCGTGCCTTAACACGTATTGCACATGAGATTATAGAAGCCAATAAGGGTGCAGATAATTTAATGATTGTAGGCATTGAAACAAGAGGGGTACCGTTAGCACGTATTTTAGCAGAAAAAATTAAGATGATAGAAAATAAAGAAGTACCAGTGGAGAGTATTAATATTACATTCTACAGGGATGATTTAGAAAAGAAATTTGAACAGCCTGTTATGGGAGAGCGTACTATTTATTCAGATATTAATAACAAAGGAATTATTTTAGTAGATGATGTTATTTTTACAGGAAGAACAGTACGTGCCGCTATGGATGCTTTAATGGATAATGGGCGTCCAAGCTTTATTAAATTAGCAGCATTAATTGATAGGGGACATCGTGAATTACCGATAAGACCAGATTTTGTGGGTAAAAATATTCCAACATCAAGAAGTGAGATTGTTAATGTTCACTTAGCGGATACAGATGAAGAAAATGTAGTACTTCTAGATATTAGGAAATAACATAATATAATTAAATGAGATAACATAAACAAGGTTGAGGCAATGATGAAAGTGTTTATGGCATTATGGAATATCATTTATTCAAAATTATAAAAAAGAGGTATAAACCTGAAAATAAAATTTGGTTTATACCTCTTTTTTATAATTAGTATAATGATAGTGTATTCTTTAAAATACCTAGTAGTTTAGTGATAAGAATCTTTTTGATTTTATATATAGAAAATAAAGTATAATCAAAAAAATGTACATAAAAAGTAAATTGTGTAGACATTAAATGTCGTTTTGAGTATAATGTAACCAACGGAAGATTATGTCGGGTTAAAAGGGGAAATGGATATGGAGGAGAAAATTACATCATTTCTGTATTATCTAGAACATATAAAAGGGGCATCGAATAATACAGTTCAATCCTATGAAAGAGATTTAAAATATTTAGAAATTTATTTAGAACAAAAGGGCAATATGCAAATTGATCACTTAAAAGAAGCAGATATTGAGGGGTATTTAAGTTATTTAAAGGAACATCAAAAATCAGCAGCAACGGTCTCACGTACCTTAGCAGCTATACGTGCTTTTTATCAATATTTAATTAAAGAAAATCAATTAGAAGAGAATCCGGCAAAAAAAATTGCATTACCTAAAATTGAAAAAAAAGCCCCTCGTATTTTATCTCAAGAGCAAATTGTTTGTTTATTAGAACAACCTAATCGCAAAGATACAAAAGGGATTAGAGATAGAGCGATGTTAGAACTATTATATGCAACAGGTATTCGTGTATCTGAACTGATATCCTTAAAAGTAACAGATATTAATTTGCAGCAAGGTTATATTATGTGTCGTGATGCACAAAAGGAACGTACTATACCAATTGGAAAATCAGCAATAAATGCGTTGCAGCTTTACTTAGGGGAAGTAAGGCATATATTACTTAGAGATGCTAGTGATAAAACGTTATTTGTAAATTGCAATGGTTATCCGATGACAAGACAAGGTTTTTGGAAGATTTTAAAAACTTATGCAAATATGGCGCATATTAGCGGAGAAATTACACCACATATGTTAAGACACTCTTTTGCTGCACATTTAGTACAAAATGGAGCAAATTTAAAGTCAGTACAACAAATGTTAGGACACTCAGATATTTCAACGACTCAGGTATATATGCACCTTAATCAAGAAACTGAAGAATTGATGAATGTTTATCATAAATCACATCCCAGAGCATAGCTAGGAAAGTTTTCCTAGCTTTATTTTTTGCTATCTTTTAAATAGTAAATGAAATAGAAGATGCAACTTTTTAACAAAGTGTGGTACAATATACTAGAAATAACATCAATGATATATCAGAAAGAGAAAGGTGATACAGTGAAAAGAGCAATTTGGATTGTTTTAGATAGCGTAGGAATGGGAGCAATGCCTGATTCTGAGCAATATGGTGATAAAAATGTAAATACAATTGTCCATACTTATAATGCATCAAATGGTTTGGATTTAAAAAATATGATTCAATATGGACTAGGTAATATTGAAGGAATGGAAACTTTACCTAAAGCTGAAATGCCAAAAGGTAGTTTTGCAAGATTAGGAGAATTATCAAAGGGTAAAGATACAACAACAGGACATTGGGAAATGGTAGGTGTTTATACAAAAGAACCATTCCCAACTTATCCAAATGGTTTTCCAAAAGAAGTAATGGATGCTTTTGAAGAAGCTATTGGTACAAAAACATTAGGAAATTGTACAGCATCAGGAACAGCAATTATTGAAGAACTTGGTGAAGAACATGTAAGAACAGGGTATCCAATTATTTATACATCAGCAGATAGTGTTTTTCAAATTGCAGCGCATGAAGAAGTTATTCCTTTAGAACGACTTTATGAAATGTGTGAAATTGCTAGAAAAATTCTTTCTGGTAAACATGAGGTGGCACGTGTCATTGCAAGGCCATTTATTGGAGCAGTAGGAAGTTTTACACGTACGCCAAATAGACATGATTATGCTATTAGCCCACCAGCACCAAATCTATTAACTTATTGTGAAGAGGCAAAAGTACCTGTTATTGCAGTAGGGAAAATTGAAGATATTTTTAATAAGCAAGGTGTATCAGTAGCCATTCATACAAAAGATAATTCTGATGGTATTAAAACAACATTAGAGTGCATGGAAAAATATAAAGAAGGACTTATTTTTACAAACCTTGTTGATTTTGATATGAAATGGGGACATAGAAGAAATGCAGAAGCTTATGGTAAAGGACTAGAAGCTTTTGATGCGGCATTACCTCAAATTGTTGAAGCAATGGAGGAGGAAGATTTATTAATTATTACAGCAGATCATGGCTGTGACCCAACTGCACCAGGAACAGACCATACAAGGGAGTACGTACCACTTCTTGTAATCGGAAATCTTGTTAAAGAAGGAACTAACTTAGGAACAAGAAATAGTTTTGCGGATATTGGTCAAACACTTTGCACTTATTTTGGACTACCAAGTCTAGAAATTGGTGAAAGTTTTTTAGAGAATATTATGAAGTAAGCTTAGGAAAGGTGACAGATTAATCATGAGAATGTATGATATTATAGAGCATAAAAAGAAAGGAATGGCACTTAGTCCAGAAGAAATCCATTTTGTAGTAGAAGGTTATACAAAAGGTGAAATTCCAGATTATCAAGTTTCTGCATTACTTATGGCTATTTATTTTAAGGGAATGACTTTAGAAGAAACAGCTACACTAACTATGGAAATGGCACAAAGTGGAGATATGATTGATTTATCACCTATTGAAGGAATTAAAGTAGATAAGCATAGTACAGGTGGTGTTGGTGATAAAACAACGATTGTGCTTGCGCCTTTAGTTGCAGCAGTTGGTGGTAAAGTAGCTAAAATGTCTGGAAGAGGTTTAGGTCATACAGGCGGTACAATTGACAAACTAGAAGCTTTCGAGGGATTTAAAGTAGAAATTCCAGAAGAAGATTTCTTTAAACAAGTGAATGAACATCATATTGCAGTAGTTGGTCAAAGTGGCGAATTAGCACCTGCTGATAAAAAGCTTTATGCCCTTAGAGATGTTACAGCAACAGTAGATAATATGAGTTTAATTGCAAGTTCTATTATGTCTAAAAAAATTGCTTCGGGAGCAGATGCTATTTGTCTTGATGTAAAATGCGGAACAGGTGCTTTTATGAAAACACTAGCAGATGCAAAAGCACTTGCAGGGGCTATGGTTGACATTGGAAATCATGTAGGCCGTCATACAATGGCTATTGTTTCAGATATGAATCAGCCATTAGGTTATGCCGTTGGAAATGCACTTGAAATTATAGAAGCTATTGAGACATTAAAAGGTAATGGTCCAGCAGATTTAACAGAGTTAACAATGACTTTAGCAAGTCATATGTTGGTACTTGGTAAAGTATGTGATACATTAGAAACAGCTAGACAAAAAGTTCAAGAAGTAATTAATAATGGAAAAGCTATTGAAAAACTTCAAGAATGGATTAAACTTCAAGGTGGTAATCCAGCAGCTGTTTTAGATTATAGTTTAATGCCACAAGCACAATATTCCAAAGAAGTTGTCTTAAGCCAAGCAGGTTATGTATCAGCTATTGATGCAGAATCAGTAGGTAAATCAGCATTAGTATTAGGTGCAGGTAGAGAAACAAAAGAAAGTGAAATTGACTTAGCAGTTGGTATTGTCATTCATAAAAAAATTGGAGATTACATTGAATCAAATGATTCAGTAGCAACAATTTACTATAATGATTTAGCAAAATGTGAAGCAGCAGAAAAGATTTTAAAAGAAGCTTATAAAGTAAGCGATGAAAAAGTTCAGTCAAATACTTTAATTTACGATATTATAGGGGCATAAATCTTTATAAATCCTCTTTCTATCTTTTAATTAGTAGTATAATTTGCCTTGAATGACAAATACTACAAGTAAAAAGGTATGAAGGAGGATTTTTATGAAGAAGCGACGTGCATGTAGTATCTTTTTTCTTATTATGATATTAGTTTGTACTGGCGTTTATGCTAAAGAAGAGCCTAATAGCCAAACAATGGCAGCTACAGCAAGAAGTTATATATTAATGGAGCAATCTAGTGGACAAGTTTTGCTTGAGCATAATTCACAAGAGGCTTTACCACCTGCTAGCATTACAAAAGTTATGACATTACTTTTAATTAATGAAGCTATTGATGCAGGTAAAATCAGTTGGGATGACCAAGTAACGATTAGTGAACATGCGGCTCATATGGGTGGTTCACAGGTATTTATGGAACCAGGAGAAACACAAACTGTTCGAGATTTAGTTAAATGTATTTGTATTGCCTCTGCAAATGATGCAGCAGTTGCAATGAGTGAATACATTGCAGGTAGTGAAGAGCAGTTTGTGGAGCTTATGAATAAGCGTGCAAAAGAATTAGGAATGGATCATACAGAATTTAAAAATGCCTGTGGTCTTCATGTAGAGGGACATGTATCTTGTGCAAAAGACATAGCCCTTATGTCTAGAGCATTATTAGAAGAACATCCAGAAATGTCTAAAATCTGTACAACTTGGATGGATACGATTACTCATCGTACGAGAAGAGGCGAAAGTGAGTTTGGCCTTTCAAATACAAACAAAATGATTAAATGGTATAATGGTCTTACAGGATTAAAGACAGGCTATACCCCTCAAGCAAAGCATTGTGTAAGTGCAACAGCTACTAGAGACCAAATGGGACTTATAGCAGTTATTATGGGTGCAGCAGATGGTAAAATTCGTTTTCAAGAAGCAGCACAACTCTTAGATTATGGCTTTGCAAATTATAAAGTTAAAGTAGGACCACAAATTGGTACAATTATTGGTCAGCACCCTATTAAGAAAGGTACACAAAAGCAGATTGATGTAGCAACAGGAGAAACTAAATCATTTGTTGTGCCTAAATCTAGTGCTGGTAGTGAACTAACTTATGAAATGCAATGTAATGAGGCTTTAGTAGCACCTATTGCTAAAGGTGAAACAGTAGGACGTATTGTTTATTATTTAGATGGAAATGAAGTAGGTGAAGGGACACTTGTTTCGGCTAGTGATGTGAAGAAAGCAACACTTAAGCAAATGGTACCTTATATGGCAAAACGTTTCTTTAAAATGGCTTAGTGTAAAAAAGGGTGAGTAAACTCTCCATAGTTATGAAATTATGGCAGTTTGATACACCCTTTTTTAGTGTGTAAATCGTTAAGATTAACTTAAATAAATTATAGATTATTAACATTAACCTTTAGTCCATTTTAGGAAAAGCTTGCATAAAATGTGACAAGAAGATACACTATTGTTATAAAACGTTTACAGGAGGCATAAAAAGTGACTGTAACATTTAAATTGCAAGATTTTGAAGGGCCACTTGATTTATTACTGTATTTAATCGAAAAAAATAAGATGAGTATTTATGATATAGAAATCTCATCTATTACAGATCAATATATGGCATATTTAGAGGCAGCATCAGAAGTAGAATTGGATCAAATGAGTGACTTTATTGTTATGGCTGCAACATTATTATATATTAAATCTCGTATGCTTTTACCAAAACCAAATAAGGTTGGAGAGGAACCTGAAGAAGATCCAAGGGAAGAATTAGTCCGTAAACTATTAGAATATAAAAAGGTAAAGTATGTATCTGAAAAGTTAAGTGAGTGTCAAGGTGAATCTATGCAGTATTGCTTTAGAAATAAGATGGCACATTTAGATATTCCAGATGCACCACTTGATTATGGTAATATTCTAGAAAATGTAACGTTAAAGTTACTTTACGATACATTTGAACAGTTGATGCAGCAAAAGGAATGGGATAAACAAAGTCAAAATGAAAGAAAAATAGACAAAAGTATTTTAAAAAAGGATACGTATACAATTGAGCAAAAAAGTATTTATATTAGAGAAGTAGTTGCCTTAAAAGGGCAAACGACATTTTTTAGTATTTGTAACCATGAGATGCCTAAGATAGAGCTTATTGTTACTTTTATGGCGTTATTAGAGCTCATTCATAAAAAAGAGATTTGTGTTGTACAAGAAGAAGCAACAAGTGATATTTTAATTAAGGAGGCTGTATAAGTGGAAAAAACAGAATTAGAAAGCAGCTTAGAGGCTGTGCTTTTTTATGCAGGTGATATTGTTCCACTCAGAAGGCTTGGCGAAATTTGCGATGTAGAGGAATTGTCTATTCGTATGGCAATCCATCATCTTAATGAAATCTATAAAACAACCAATAGTGGAATTGAAATTATAGAGGTAGATGATGGTTATCAAATGTGTACAGCAGCAAAGCATTTACAAGTTATACAACTTTATCGACAAAAACCTGTTAAAAATATTTTAACACAAGCACTGATTGAAACATTAGCCATTGTGGCTTATTCACAGCCGATAACACGTACCCAAATTGAAGACATAAGAGGGGTAAGGTGTGAACATGTTATTAGCCGTCTTTTAGAATATGGATTAATTGAAGAAGTAGGAAGATTAAATGTCATTGGTCGTCCCATTTTGTTTGGAACAACCAATGAATTTTTGCGTCACTTTGGATTTAGAAATTTAGAAGAAATGCCTAAAATAAAGGAAGAACTTTTAGAAAAATTTAAAGAAGAAGTGAAGCAAGAAATGAGTTATTATGAAGATGATGAGAGCGTTAAAAATACAGATGAATCATCTGAGGATAATTAGCTCATTAAAGCTTAGAATAAAGGTGCATAATGTCTATAAATTAGGGAAAATTAAAAAGAGATTATAATGTGATAGTAGAAGGAGTAAAACTATGAATAAGACTATTTTATCTCTTGGCTTAATCTTATGTTTAAGTTTTTCCCAAGTAGTTTATGCAAATACTGCTTTGCCAAAAGTTAAAGCTAAAGGAGCAGTACTTATTGAGCAAGATAGTGGTAGGGTATTATATGAGCAAAATGCTTATGCCCCATTACCTATGGCCAGTACAACTAAAATTATGACGTGTATTTTAACTTTGGAAAAAGGAAAGTTAGATGACATTGTAGTGACCTCTAAAAGAGCAAGTGTTGCACCACCTGTAAAACTTAAGTTAAAGGTTGGAGAGCAACAAAGATTAGGTGATTTATTATATGCCTTAATGCTTCAGTCAGATAATGATGTTGCAGTAGCCATTGCAGAGCATATAGGTGGTAGTGTAGAAGGTTTTTGTGAGATGATGACAGAAAAAGCAAAGGAAATTGGTGCACAGCATACATCCTTTAAAACACCCAATGGGTTAGATGCCGAAGGACATTATGCAAGTGCCTATGATATGGCGCTTATAGGTGCTTATGCACTTAAAAATCCTGAGTTTGTTAAAATTATTACAACAACAACGATTACTATTCCAACAATGCCTACCCAAAAGAGCGAGCGCCATGATTTACAAAATAAAAACCGATTTATTTATTCATATGAAGGTTCTAATGGCATCAAAACTGGATTTACAAATAAAGCAGGACATTGCTTTGTAGGTGGTGCAAAAAAGAACGATATGCAGCTTGTTGCAGCAGCGTTAGGTTCTGGATGGGGTAAGAATGGGAAAACTCAAAAATACACAGATGTTATTAATATGATGGATTATGGATTTAAAAATTATGAGAAAGTGATTCTTGTTGAGCCACAAGATGAAGTGGCTACCATACCTGTAGAAAAAGCATTAGTAGATGAAGTGGTGGTAAGTTGTAATGACAAGGTTGTAATGCCACTTAATCAAACTGAAAAAGAAAATGTGTATATTAAAAAGGTTCTTCCAACCGCAGTAATAGCACCAATTCAAAAAGGAGAGGCCATAGGAGAAGTACAGGTTATCTGTGAAGGTGTAACATTAGCTAAAGTACCTTTAACAGTAAAAGATCATGTAAAGAAAGCAAATATATTAGATTATATTAAGCAATGGCTTAAAAAATAAAAACAAGAGGGGTTTTATGAGATTACAAAAATATTTAGCAGCTTGTGGTATTGCTTCTAGAAGAAAATGTGAGGCTTATATACTAGAAGGAAAAGTAGAGGTGAATGGACAAGTTGTTCAAGAACTAGGGACAAAAGTTGAGCCAGGTGATAAGGTAACTTTTGGTGGGAAAGAAGTTAAGCTACAAGAAGAGTATGTTTATTATATGTTAAATAAACCTGTAGGGTATGTAACGACTGTACAAGATGAGAAACAAAGACAGACTGTTTTAGATTTAGTCAAAGATACAAAGCATCGTGTATATCCTGTAGGTCGATTAGATTATAATACATCAGGTTTACTTCTTTTAACCAATGATGGTGAATTAACGTATGGGTTAACACATCCTAAACATCACGTTAATAAATGTTATGAGGTAAAAGTACAAGGTGTTTTAAGTGATGAAGCCAAAAGGGCGTTAAAGGAAGGGGTACTCATAGATGGGAAGATGACTTATCCAGCCAAGGTAAAAGTTCTTCGTAAAGGAGAAAAATCAACAGTATTCCAGCTCACTATTCATGAAGGTAGAAATAGACAAGTACGTAAGATGTGTGAGGCAGTAGGGTATCCAGTCCTTTTATTAAAACGTGTATCTGTAGGAAAATTAACATTAGATGATTTAGAATTAGGATGTTACAGAGCATTAACAGAAAGAGAAATAAGTTATTTAAAACAAATAAGTCAAAATGGGTAAAATAATAAGAAGAAGGTAGTTTTGTCTTAAATGGGGAGATAAAGCTATCTTCTTCTTTCATGATGTTTTATTTTACATCTAGAATATGTTATAATGTATAATAAATAATATGGTGAGGAATGTCCAAAGGAAGGATTATATATAAATGAATAAGAATGACTTAATCCATAGAATAAGAAAAAATATGCCAAAACTTAGTAAAGGTCAAAAGCTAATTGCTAATTATATACTAAATCATTATGAAAAAGCTGTTTTCTTAACAGCAGCTAAGTTAGGGGCAATAGTAGGTGTTAGCGAATCTACAGTTGTAAGATTTGCAAATGAGTTAGGTTATGATGGCTATCCAAAGTTTCAAGATGCTTTAGAAGAACTTGTAAAAAGTAAACTTACAGCCATGCAGAGATTAGAGGTAACAACAGATCGTATTGATATGAGTCATGTTTTAAAAAGTGTCTTACAAATGGATGAGGAAAAAATTCGTAGTACAAGAGACCAAATGGATGAGGAGTCTTTTAATAAGGCAGTAGATAAAATTATAGGTGCAAGAACAATCTACGTGTTAGGGGTAAGAAGCTGTGCAGGCTTAGCAAGCTTTTTAGGCTTTTATCTTAATATTATTTTTGATAATATTAAGGTGGTTAATACCAATAGTATTAGTGAGATGTTTGAAGCAATTCATCGTATTAATGAAGAAGATGTTATTATCGGAATCAGTTTCCCTCGTTATTCTAAACGTGTAATGAAGTGTCTAGAATTTGCACAAAGCAGAAATGCAAGTGTAATTGCAATTACAGACAGTTACATTTCACCTATTGCAAGTTATGCAGATTATGCTTTAATCGGAAGTAGCGAAATGATATCATTTGTAGACTCATTAGTGGCACCATTAAGTATTATTAATGCTATTATTGTTGCGATCAGTTTACGAAAGAAAGATGAAATCTCAGTTAATCTAGAGCGTTTAGAAAATATTTGGGTGGAATACGAAGTTTATGATGATTCACATAGAGAATTATGGTCTATGCCTAATGAAAACAAAGAAAAATTCGATTAATAAGTTAATAGGAGGAGTATCATGCAAGCAGTTAGTATCCGTGGGGCTATTACAGTAAATCAAAATAGTAAGGAAGCAATATTAGAAGCAACTCAATTGATGTTAGAAGAGATATTAAAAGCTAATGAAATCGAGCAAAAAAATATTATTCAAATACATTTTAGTGCAACTAAAGATTTAGATGCTGTATATCCAGCAGTAGCTGCAAGAAATATTGGTATTACATCTGCTTCATTAATGTGTTTTCAAGAAATGTATGTAGTAGGTTCACTTGAAAAATGTATTCGAGTAGATGTTTTAGTAGAACAAGAAGGAATTACACGTGATCACGTGAAGCATCAATATTTAAGAGAAGCTAAGAGATTAAGACCAGATTTAGTGAAGGAGTAGAAGTAAAGATGAAGACCTTTTCAATAGCAATTGATGGACCAGCAGGTGCAGGAAAGAGTACAATTGCAAAAAAACTTGCCCATTTATTACAATGTATTTATGTAGATACAGGTGCTATGTATAGAAGTGTAGGATATTATTGTCTTCAAAATGATATAGCATTAGAAGATGAACAGGCAGTAGGTGCTGCATTACCTATGATGGAAATTATATTAAAACATACAGAAGAGGGACAACGTATTTTCCTAAATGGAGAAGATGTAAGTCAGTCTATTAGAACAGCTGAGGTAGCTGCATCAGCATCTAAAGTGGCTACGTATGGTGCTGTGCGTTGTGCTATGGTAGAAAGACAACAAGATATGGCAAAATCTACATCTATTATTATGGATGGAAGAGACATTGGAACGGTTGTACTACCATTTGCTACTTTAAAAGTATTTCTAACAGCATCTGTGGAAGAAAGAGCAATGCGCCGTTTTAAAGAATATGAAGAAAAAGGCATTCCATGTGATTTAGAAAGTCTTAAACAGGAGATTAGTTTAAGAGACCAGCAAGATTCAGAAAGAGAAATTTCTCCACTAAAAAAAGCAGAAGATGCAATCGAAGTAGATACAACACATATGCCAATAGATGAGATTGTAAAACATATTGAAGATTTATTAAAAGGAAGACTTTAGGAGGAGAAGGAATTTGAAGGTTATAATTGCAAAAACAGCAGGCTTTTGCTTTGGTGTAAAACGTGCAGTTGAAATGGCTTTTTCTAATGCAGATGAAAAAAATACGTATACTTATGGCCCAATTATTCATAATGAAGTAGTAACAGGTGAACTTGAGAAAAAGGGTGTGTATGCCATTGATCATATGGAGGGTCATCAAATTGATAAACTCATTATTCGTTCACATGGTGTAAGTCCCCAGGTTTATGAACAAGGGAAAAAAGAAAATATTTCAATTGTAGATGCCACTTGTCCATATGTGAAAAAAATTCACCATTATGTAGAGAAATATAATGCTAATGGCTATCATATTATTATTGCAGGTAATGCAATGCATCCAGAGATTCAAGGGATTAATGGATGGGCAAATGAAAAATGTTATATTGCAAAAGATGTAGAAGAATTAAAACAAATAGATTTACCAGAGGGGAAATTTTTATTAGTAGCACAAACAACTTATAAAAAAGAAGTTGTGGATGCAATGAAAGCCTTCTTGGAAGAAAAGGGCGTTGAGTTTGAATATATTAATACAATTTGTAATGCGACAAAAGAACGTCAGGAAGAAGCTGTTGAGTTGGCAAAACAAGTAGATTGTATGCTAGTTTTAGGAAGCCCTAAGAGTGCAAATACTAAAAAGTTATTTGAAATTAGCAAAGAACATTGTGATAAGAGTTATTGTGTTCAAGGTGCAGACCAGCTTCAAAAAGACATGTTTAGTGGATGTGAGTGTATAGGTATTACTGCAGGTGCTTCTACACCAGAATCAGTTATTGAAGAAGTGATTCAGTATATTAATGAATTAGAAAAATAAAAAAAGGGGAAAGTGTATGAACTATGAGGGGTTTAAAACACAAGTTTTAACACTTACAGGCATTAATTTATCTGCTTATAAAGAAAATCAAATGAAAAGAAGGATTGATGCTTTAATCAAAAAGAATTTGTGTAATGGATATGATGAGTATGTAGCTATGCTCAAGAAGAATCCCAAAAGCTTAGAGGATTTTATTGCTTATTTAACGATTAATGTGACAGAGTTTTTTAGAAATCCATCTCAATGGGAAGTATTAGAAAAACAAATCTTTCCACTTTTATTACAAAAGAAACGTAATATAAAGATATGGAGTGCTGCATGTTCAACAGGGGATGAACCTTATTCTATAGCTATGACATTATCAAAATTGATGCCCTTATCTCAAATACAGATTTTAGCAACAGATATTGATAAAGAGGTTCTTGCAAAAGCAAAAGAAGGTTTTTATTCTTCAAGAAACTTAACTAATTTACCAATAAATTTTAAAGAGCAATTTATGATACCTGTTGAAGGTGGGTATAAAGTTAAAGATGAACTCAAGAAATGTATTACGTTTAAACAACACAATCTGCTTAAAGATTCTTATCCAACAGGAGTAGACTTAATTGTCTGTAGAAATGTTTTAATATACTTTACAGAAGAAGCAAAAAGACAAATTTATACTAATTTTAATCGGGCGTTAGTTGATCAAGGTATTTTATTTGTAGGAAGCACAGAACAAATTATTATGTGCCAAGACTTTGGATTAGAACCAAATAAAATTTTCTTTTATCAAAAGAACAAAACCGTTTAGGAGATTGAATAATGAATGAAAAAGAACATAAAATAGAAGAACAAAAAGTAGAAGAAAAAAAGCTTAAAACATGGGATGAAGCCATTAATGAATTACAAGCTTTTATTATTAAATCTAAAAAAGAAGAACAAGAAAAGCAATAAAAGAGATAAAATATTATAGGTAAAGTGATTTTTAAATAAAGCTTAAAAGAAGTGGGCATGGATGTTAATCCATTCCCACTTCTTTTGATGATGAAAAAAACAAATGAAAAAGCTGATTAAATAAAAGTTCTATAGTAAAATCCGTATACTCAATATAAAGCTGTTTATTACAGTCATGCCATAAGGGTACATTAAGTTTATATTTTGTTCGTATCGGTAAAAAGAGACTCATTTTTGAAAGGTTACATTCTTCTTTAGTTGCCTTGCGTTTGAGTGAAGCAGGGATGAACTGAGCCAGGGATTTATGAATCAGTTGCTTTTGTGACTCTATAAAATAATAATCTTTTAAAGGCTCTAAATCATGATATAGCTCTATCTTCAATAAAGGCACCCAAATTTCAAGAATCTCTTGATTTTGACTATAAGAAAAACGCATATTATAAGCATTACCTAAAAAAGAATGAGTAAAGAAAGACAGAGCCTTAAATTTTAATATAAGAACATTTTCGTTGTTGTCTTGGGAAATAAGCTTAAATCTATTTAAAGTATAAAGTGTATTATAAAGCTCCCAAAACAAAAGTAGACTGCTCATTTCTTCTTTTTGATGTTCTAAAATGCAATTTTTATAGATTTCACTTTTAGTGGCAATATAAGTTTGATAAAGTTTAATAATATCTTGCCCGTTAGATTGACATTGTCTTTTATAATCAAATAACTGTTCTAAGTCTTTACGATTCTTAGCAAAGTGTTTCAGCATACTTTTTAAGTCAATAAGTTTAAGTTTTAAAAAAGCAGAGGAATCTAAATCATAGTGTTTGAGTCTGCTTAAAATAAAAGGAAATTCAAAGCCTTTACCATAATAGCTAAAAAGCGCAGTATAGTTTGAAAGTAGGTCTAGGAATTTTGTTAAAAGCTCTTTTTCTTCATTGGGATTTTCAAGAAACCAATGAGAAGTAGTAAGCGTACCCTCTTTGGATAAGTAACTCATACCAATACTAATGATTTGATCTCGTTCACGATTTAAACCTGTTGTTTCTAAATCTATTAAAAGAATTTTTTGAGGAAACTGCATAAATGGCCTCTTTCTAATGCTTACTAAAGCTTATCAATTGCTCTAAGATTTTTTTCTAAAGATAAATCTAAGTTAAGAGCTTGGGTGGTTTGTTCATAGGTTTTAAAACTATTTGCATTAAAGTGCGCATAAGGTTTTAAGAGTGCCTTAATGAGAATATTTTTAGGGGTGTGCATCATATCAATAAATTCCATAACCGTTACATCATAGCCACAGCTTTCTAAAAGTTGAGCACGAAGACCATCTGTAATAAGCGCGGCAATACGTTCTTTTAAAATACCATGTTTAAGAATTGGGCTTAGCATTTCATTTTGTATTTGCGTATAAGCTTCATGATGGCAACAAGGGACAGCTAAAATAACTTTTGCGCCCCAACCTACAGCCTTTTCTAGTGCAGCATCTGTAGCAGTATTGCAGGCATGAAGTGAAACGACCATATCAATAGGCTGATCTGTTGTATAGCTTCCAATATCACCAACTTGAAAATGAAGATGGGTATAACCTAATTTTTGAGCAAGGTCTTCACAAAAAGCAATAACATCTGCTTTAAGGTCTAAACCAACAACCTCTACTTTTTTATTAAGAATAACCGTTAGATAGTGATAAAGTGCAAAGGTTAAGTAAGATTTACCACAACCAAAATCAATAATACGAATGGTTTCAGATTTTAGTGCATCTGTACAATCTGAAACAAATTCAAGATAGCGATTAATTTGTTTGTATTTATCGTATTTAGAGGGTTTAATATGCCCTTTTTCATCCATTAAGCCTAGAGCTTTTAAAAAGTCATGAGATGAAGGCGTATCTAGAAGATATTTTTTTTGTCTATTATGAGAAAGATTGGTTGGCATTTTTAAACTTGGAGCAAGTTTTTTTATATGTGCTTGACCTTTTTTATTAATTAAGCATTGATAATCTTGAGTAGCTGTATAAAGTTGAATTTGCTTGTAACAACCATAAATTTCTGCAATTTTAGAAGATAAATCTTTAGGTTGTACATTTTCATGATACTCTTTATTATCTTTAGTTTTAGCTAATTGAATGATCAGTTCATCTTTTATTAAAATGGGTTTCATTATAATTTTTTGATACTGATCTTTTATGCGGGGATTACTCCAAATACAGCGAATAAAAGTATTGTTTTGGAGGGCACCATCTATTAATGTCATAAATTCATTCATTATATTTCTCCTAGTGTTTATTTACAAATTTCTTGGTGAAAATTATAGCATAGTTTATAAAGTCAAACAAGGTAAGTAAATGGGAGTTAGGGGGATAGTATGTCATAAAAGTTATGGTATAATAAATGAAGAAGAAAAAGAGGTGAGGAAATGTTTGCAGCAGACTACACAAAGCTAAACGAAGCTCAAAGGCAAGTTGTGGATGAAAAAAATCAAAATCTATTAGTACTAGCGCCAGCAGGAACAGGAAAAACAAAGGTCATTGCTATGCGTACTGCTCGGTTAATAGAAAGTGGTATAGAGCCTAATCAGCTTCTTTGTTTAACCTTTACTAATAAAGCTGCTAAAGAAATGAAGGAACGTATTAGCCTATATTTGCCGAAAGAGGGAAAAGATATCATCATAAAAACGTTTCATTCTTTTTGCTATTACTTAATTTGTCATGAAAAGGCGGTTTCTCATTTTTCGTTTCCTTGTACGATTATTGATGAAGCAGATAGTTTAAGCATTGTTCAAAAAATTATTAGCCAAAATGGGCTTAATGATGAACAGTTATATTACCCGTCGCTTTTAGCTTTTTTTGAAAATGTAAAAAGACATGCTTTAGGATGGCCAATAGAAAAACGTTATGAGTGGAATAATATTATTAGAGATTACTTTGAAAAATCCAAAGGAAGTTTTGAGAAAAGTGACTCATTTATTCATCGATATGGTCTTAAGCTATTTAATACCTATACAAGATACTTAAAAGAAAATAATTGTGTGGATTTTATGGATTTAGTCATGGAGGCAAAGTATTTATTAGAACAAGAAGAAGTGGCATTAAAATGGCAAAATTGCTTTAAGCTTATTCAAGTAGATGAGATGCAAGATACGAGTGTGAGAGAGTATGAGATTATAAAGATTTTATCTAATAGGGCAAAGCTTTCTTTATACGGAGACTTTAATCAAACCATTTACGAATGGCGTGGCTCTAATCCTTCTAGTATGATTAAAGCATATCGTCAAGATTTTAATCCGATAGAAATTCATTTAGAGATGAATTATCGTTCTACACAAATTTTATTAAATGCAGCCAATGACTATATTAAAAGTAGTCAGCTTTATCCAAGTTGGTGTAGGGCAACTTCTGTAAAAATAGGAGAACCTATTGAGTTATTAGAAGCGCCTACCCCCGCAGATGAGATAGAATTTTTGATTCAAAAGGTTAAAGACTCTAGAGCAAAGTCTAAACAAATTGCAATTTTGACTCGTACCAATCTTTACGCTAAAAATATTTCACAGGCTTTTACAAAGGCTCATATTCCTTGTACAGTAATGGAAGATACAAAACTATTTAGAAAAAAAGAAGTCAAATCCCTATTGGCATTTTATGAATATGCAGTGAATGAACGAAATGGGCATGCTTTATTAAAGATTAGTGAACATCCCTATATGCAAATGCCTGAATGGTTAGTGAGAAACTTAAGAAGTTCTAAGGATTGTTATATGTATTTGCATGATTGGTTTAAGATGGATTCTAGAGATCCTTATCATGAGTTAGTAGAAGCTTATGAGAAAAATGAAGTCGTTGTCTTAGATGTGGAATCGACAGGGCTTTCTACAACTAAAGATGATATTGTACAAATAGCAGCTATTATTTATGGTAAACAAGGTGTCCAAAAAGAATTAGATATTTTACTTAAACCTACTCAGTTGGTAGGAGAGTCTTATCATGTACATGGGTTTTCAGATGAGCAGCTCCAAAGAGAAGGGTTAGAACCGGAGGAAGCATTGGTGCAATTACAGGCATTTGTACAAGATTATGTCATTGTAGGACATAACGTTAACTATGATTTGCAAATCATTAATAGTATGATGGGACGTTATGGTAAGCCGATGCTAACAGAAAATAGGGTATATGATACATTGGACTTATCTTATAAAGTTTATCCAAAACTTGCTAATCATAAATTAGAGACCTTATCTAAACTGATTGTGACTCATACTAAACCTACTCATAATGCTATGCAGGATATTTTAGCAACTAGCGAAGTACTAACCCATTTGTTAACACGCATTATGGAGAAAAAGCAGGAACGATTAGAAAAAATAGAAGCTTATTATTGCTATATAGAAGAATATAAAGAAAAATTAATAGAAATAACCAAGTATTTAAAGACACATTCTATGACAGAAAGCTTGACTTATTTAATGAATGGATGTGATTTTAAGTCAGCATATGATAAGCAGCAGCTTGCAACGATAAGAGAACTTTATAGGATTGTACAAGAGTTAGAAGATGACACGATTTCATATCATGATAATATCATTAATCTTCTAGCTTTTTCGGCACTACATTATAGTGAGATTGAGCAAAGTGATTTATTTAAAGGACGTATTCCCATTATTACAATACATCAAGCTAAGGGGCTAGAATTTGATGAAGTTTATGTAGCTGGGTGCAATGAGAGAGTTTTTCCTTCCTATAGAAGTATTAAGGAAAAAAATTTAACAGAAGAGATGCGTCTTTTTTATGTAGCCATGACAAGAGCTAAAGAAAAACTTTATTTATCCTATCATCTAGCAGCTAAAAGAAGTATCTTTATAGATAGAATTAGTGGGCAACATAAAGTTCTTAGAAAGTATGGTAGAAATAGTGATTTTTAGTCAGATTTTAGGTATAATAATATAAGAATAAATAAGCCTTATATAGGGGGAAGTTATGGAACAGGATTATACAATTGTACAAATGAATAAACAAAAAAGTATTGCATTAATTGCACATGATAATCGAAAAAAGGATTTAATACAATGGGTACAAAATAATAAAGAGATATTAAATAAACACTTTTTATGTGGGACAGGTACTACAGCAAAATTACTTGCTGCGGAAACAGAATTACCGATAACAGCTTTTAATAGTGGTCCTTTAGGTGGGGATCAACAAGTGGGTTGCCGTATTGTAGAAGGTAAAATAGACTTTATGATTTTCTTTTGGGATCCATTAGCATCACAGCCACATGACCCAGATGTAAAGGCATTATTACGTATTGCAGCCTTATATGATATTCCTATGGCAACGAATCAATCAACTGCAGATTTTTTAATAACTTCACCTATTATGAGTACAACATATGATCGTAAAATTATTGATTATGCAAAACGTATTCATAATAGAGCAACTGCTTATGCAAATAATGAAGAAATGAAATAGATCTAAATAACAGAATAAAACATGTTAATTAGTTAAACGGCCCCTATAGATTGGATTTTTAAATCCAACCTATAGGGGCTATTTAAATAAAAATGGATAAAATATTACAATTAATTATGAATTTTTTAATTAATAAAGAATAATTATTAAAAAGTAGAATGTATTGCGCGAATTATTAGGGCATGATATAATACAAATAAGTACGACAGCGTATACTGTATACAGGTTCGTACATAATAACTAGAATTTACTTTAAAGGGGAAACGTATCATGACACAATGGAGAAACTTTAAACCAGGTAAATGGCAAGAAGAAATTAACGTAAGAGACTTCATCGTAAACAACTACACAGAATATACAGGGGATGATTCTTTCCTTGCTGGTCCAACACAAGATACAACAGATCTTTGGGAACAGCTTAGCGAACTTATGGTGAAAGAAAGAGAAAGAGGATGTTTTGCAGATACTAAAACAATTGCAACAATCACTTCTCACGCTGCAGGTTACATTAATAAAGATAAAGAAAAAATCGTTGGTCTTCAAACAGATGCACCACTTGTAAGAAGCTGTCACCCATTTGGTGGGATGAGAGTAGTAGAAAATGCTTTAAATGCATATGACTACGAAGTAGATCCAGAAATGAAAGAAATCTTTACTAAATATAGAAAAACACATAACCAAGGTGTATTTGATGTTTACAATAAAGATATCCGTACAGCACGTAAAGTAGGTGTTGTAACAGGTCTTCCAGATGCTTATGGACGTGGACGTATCATCGGTGACTACAGAAGAGTTGCTCTTTACGGAATCGATAAATTAATTGAATTCAAAATGAAAGATAAAGAAGAGCGTTCAAAATTCTTCAC
>JAFOHG010000061.1 GCA_017421915.1 Cellulosilyticum sp.
ACCTGTAAGTGTATCATAAAGTTTTTGAATAACTGGTCCCATTTTCTCCATTCCACTTGGGAAGCAAATTTCTTTACCATGGTCATTAATTTTGCCAACTGGTGATATTACAGCTGCTGTACCACACAAACCACATTCCGCAAAATCTTTTACTTCTTCTAAAAGTACTTCTCTTTCTTCTACTTCAAGCCCTAAATATTCTTTTGCAACATAAATAAGTGAACGACGTGTAATAGAAGGTAAAATACTATCTGATTTTGGTGTAACCACTTTATTATCCTTTGTAATAAAGATAAAGTTTGCCCCTCCTGTTTCTTCTACTTTTGTTCTTGTTTTTGGATCAAGATACATATTTTCATCAAAGCCTTCCTCATGAGCTGTTACAATAGCATGTAAACTCATTGCATAGTTAAGACCAGCTTTTACATGTCCTGTACCATTTGGTGCAGCACGGTCAAAATCACTTACTTTAATAGTAATTGGTTTTGCTCCACCTTTAAAATATGGACCAACAGGTGTACAAAATGCACGGAATTGATATTCTTCTGCAGGCTTAACCCCAATTACAGGGCTAATTCCAAACATATATGGACGAATATATAAAGATGCCCCTGTACCAAATGGTGGCACATAAGCTGCATTTGCTTTTACTACTTCACAAATTGCTTCAACAAATCTTTCTGCTGGGAAAACTGGCATTTCTAATCTTTTAGCTGTATCCACCATTCTTTGTGCATTAAGATCTGGACGAAATACTACAATATGTCCATCTTCTGTTGTGTAAGCTTTAAGACCTTCAAAACATGTTTGAGCGTATTGAAGTACGCCTGCACATTCACTCATGACAATTTGATCATCTTCTGTTAAGCACCCTTCATCCCAAGCACCATTTTTAAAATTAGATACATATCTCTTATCAGTATGTACATATCCAAACCCTAAATTTGACCAATCAATATTTTTCTTTTCCATTTTAATCCCCTCTACTCCTTGTTATTGTAAGCAAGTTTGATATAGACTTTTCTTTAAACTTGACACAATATACTGATAATATTTAATATTGAATTTTTACTTTATGTTATAATATAACTTTTTTCATATATTTACAACTTTTATTTTGCTTATTTTATAGATTTCAAAATAAGAATTAAAGCGATTCACTCATTTTATGAAATCTACTTCTACTACATTCTATTATAAATTATTAAATTGCTATAAATGTACAGATATAAAAACTTTGTATAATAACACTTAACACGTATAAACTATATTCATACAAACCATAATCACAAAAAACTATAATAGAAATAGAATAGGAGTTATAATGCAAAGTGAAAGATTTTTTTTAAATCCTAATTTAAAATTAGAAAACACCTATATGACTTTACCTAGCCATCTCTTTTCAAAGCTACTTCCAATCTCGGTTCCTACACCTAAACTTATTCTCTTTAATCATACTCTAGCTCATGAAATAGGATTTCCTACAAATTCTTTCAATGAAAATGATTTTTTAAGCTTTTTATCAGGCAACAAAGTATTAGAAGATACCATGCCTATTGCACAAGCTTATGCAGGACATCAGTTTGGCTATTTTACAATGTTAGGTGATGGACGTGCCATTCTTTTAGGTGAATATATCACATCAAATGGTGAAAGATTAGATATTCAGCTTAAAGGTTCTGGAAGAACACCTTATTCCAGACGTGGTGATGGTAAAGCTGCTTTAGGCCCTATGCTAAGAGAATATATAATTAGTGAAGGAATGCACGCACTAGGTATTCCTACTACACGTAGTTTAGCAGTTGTCACAACGGGCGAAAAGGTTTTAAGAGAACAACCTTTGGAAGGTGCTATTTTAACTCGTTTAGCTAAAAGTCATATTCGTGTTGGAACCTTTCAATATGTCGCTAAATGGGGTTCTTTAGAAGATCTTAAAGCCTTGGCTGATTATACTTTAAAGCGACATTTTAACTGCTCTTCAAAGGAAGAAAATCCGTATTTGTATTTACTTCATGAAGTTATTAAACGCCAAGCCCAACTCATTGCTAAATGGCAACTTGTTGGTTTTATTCATGGTGTAATGAATACAGATAATATGCTCATAAGTGGTGAAACCATTGATTATGGTCCTTGTGCCTTTATGGATACCTATAGCTTAAAAACCGTTTTTAGTTCTATCGATACAGAAGGAAGATATGCCTATGGTAACCAACCCCTTATGGCTAAATGGGATCTGGCACGATTTGCAGAAACTTTGTTGCCACTACTCCACTCTAATCAAGAAGAAGCTGTATCTATCGCTCAAAAAGCTGTATCCAATTTTTCCGCTCTTTATCAACACTATTGGTATAATGGTATGTGTGCTAAACTCGGATTACAACATCAGGATATAGAAGATAAGGAATTAATTCATACCCTTTTAAACCTAATGGAAACCTATGAAGCAGATTATACCAATACTTTCTATCATCTCACGATTAATCAAGTAAGTGGAACCAAACTTTTTGACTCTAAAGAATTTAAAGATTGGTATCAAAAATGGCAATCTAGGCTAAAACAAGAAGGTACTTCTCCAGATAGCATTCAAAACTTAATGAAACAAAATAACCCAGTCGTTATCCCTCGTAATTATCGTGTTGAAGAAGCTCTTGAAGCTGCCATTACACATCATGACTATGATGTACTTATAGCTCTTCTAAAAGTCATTACTAACCCTTATAATTACGATAAAATAGACAAGTCCTATATGGAAATGCCTGATTCAAATGGCTGTATGTATCGTACCTTCTGTGGGACATAAACTTAATTCATAAATTCATCCTCTTGATTGGATTTAAACATTTATATACGTTATTAAATAAATGGCTAAATAAAAAAGACAGAAACGAATGTTTCCGTCTTTTTTATTTAGCCTATAATTGTTCCACCACCAATGAGTTCTTCACCATTATACAGTACAAGTGCTTGTCCTGGTGTCACTGCACGTTGTGGCTCATCAAATTCACATATTAATGTGCCATCATCTTGCATACGAATGACACATGGCTCTGGTTTTTGATTATATCTAATTTTAGCGCTACATCTTAATTCGCCTTCTAAACTTTCAAAAGGCATAAAATTAAGTGTATCCGCTGTGACTGTTGTCTTAAATAAATCTGCATTATCACCAATTACTACTTCATTTTTAGCAGCATCTAATTTTTGAACAAATACAGGTTTACCCATAGAAAGACCTAAACCTTTTCTTTGTCCGATTGTATAATGAATAATTCCTTTGTGTTTTCCAACTACTTTTCCGTTCTTATCTACAAAGTTTCCTGGCTTACATGGTTTCCCTGTAGCCTCTTCAATATACCCTGCATAATTATCATCTGGCACAAAACAGATTTCTTGACTATCTGGCTTTGTTGCAACTGCAAGTCCAATTTCTTTAGCAATGGCTCTTACTTCATCTTTTGTATAATCACCAAGAGGCATTAATGTATGCTCTAATTGATGTTGTGTAAGATTATATAATGCATAAGTTTGGTCTTTAGCTAAAGACTTAGATTGTTTAAGGGCATAACGACCTGTTTTTTCATCTTTAATGACACGTGCATAATGTCCTGTTGCAATATAATCTGCTCCAATTTGTAATGCCTTTTGTAGCATAGATTCCCATTTTACATAACGGTTACATGCAATACAAGGGTTAGGTGTACGTGCATTTTGATATTCATCTAAAAAATAATCAATAACATATTTTTTAAAATCGTTTCTAAAGTTTACAACATAGTGTGGAATTCCAAGTTTTTGGCATACTCTTCTTGCATCATCCACTGCAGTCAGTCCACAACAGCCACCACTATTGTCATCTGGCGCATCCTCTTGCCAAATTTGCATGGTCATCCCTATTACTTCATAACCTTGCTCTTTTAGTAAATAGGCAGTCACAGAGCTATCAACGCCCCCTGACATACCTACTACTACACGCTTTGGACTATTTGTCATTAGTTTGCGTCTTCCTCATCTTCTAAGTCGTGACCATGATCGTGATCATGAACATCTGCTACTGGTGGCTTAAGTCCTTCAATTTTAATACCATTTTTTTCTGCATAATCCCAAAGTGCTGCATGAAGAGATTCTTCTGCTAATAAAGAACAGTGCATTTTTACTGGTGGAAGCCCATCAAGTGCTTCTGCTACTGATTTATTTGTAATTTTAAGTGCTTCTTCAATTGTTTTTCCAATAACAAGTTCTGTTGCCATTGAGCTTGTTGCTACTGCAGCACCACACCCAAATGTTTTAAATTTAGCATCTTTAATAATATCATCTTCAATTTGTAAATAAACTTTCATGATGTCCCCACATTTAGCATTTCCTACTGTACCAACACCACTTGCATTTTCAATTTCTCCAACGTTTCTTGGATTCATAAAATGATCCATAACTTTTTCACTATACATACATTCACCTCATGTTTTTTCTAAATGTTTCTCATCATTTCTATAATAAATTTTCTTTAAATTTTCTTTAATTTTTATTTATTTTTTACAACTTCTTCCCAAAGAGGAGACATATCTCTCATTCTTTGTACAATACCTGGCATCACTTCCAGTACTTTATCAATTTCTGCTTCTGTATTTTGGCTTCCTAATGTAAGACGAATTGAACCATGTGCTCTTTCGTGTGGAATACCAATTGCAAGAAGTACATGTGATGGATCTAATGAGCCTGATGTACATGCTGATCCACTAGAAGCTGCAATACCACTCATATCTAATAATAAAAGTAATGATTCACCTTCTACATATTCTACGCCAATATTACTATTGTTAGCTAAACGCATTGTTGGATGACCATTTAACTTAGTATATGGAATACTTTCTAAAAGCCCATTAATCAGTTTATCTCTAAGTTTTGTCATTTTTTCTATTTTAGCGTCAAAATCAGTGTAAGCAATTTCCATAGCTTTTGCAAGACCTACAATACCTGCTACATTCTCTGTACCAGCACGACGACCTCTTTCTTGTGCTCCACCATGAATTAAGTTTTCAATTTTTAAACCACGTCTAATATAAAGAACACCCATTCCTTTTGGTCCATTAATTTTGTGGCCTGATAAAGAAAGTAAATCAATATTTTGATCTTTTACATCAATTTTAAGTTGACCTACTGCTTGAACAGCATCTGTATGGAAAGGAATTTTGTGTGCTTTTGCTATTGCTCCAATTTCTTTAATTGGATTGATTGTTCCAATTTCATTATTAGCATACATGATAGAAATAAGGATTGTTGTGTCTTTAATAGCTTTTTCCACATCTTCAGGATGTACCATTCCATATTCATCTACATCTAAATAAGTCACTTCAAATCCATTTTTTTCTAAGTATTCACATGTATGAAGTACTGCATGATGTTCTACTTTTGTTGTAATAATGTGATTTCCTTTTGCTTTATGTGCCTGTGCAATGCCTTTAATTGCCCAGTTATCTGCTTCCGAACCACCACTTGTAAAGAAAATCTCATTTGCATTTGCTCCAAGTGCATTTGCGATTGTTTCTCTTGCATCATCTACTGCTTTTTTATTCATTTGAGCAATTTGATAGACACTAGATGGATTACCAAAATTCTCTGTGAAATATGGTAACATTGCATCTACTACTTCTTTACGAACAGGAGTAGTAGCTGCATTATCTAAATAAATTCTTTCCATTTCTTTTCCTCCTCGGATGATTATATATAATATATTTGTGATGTATTTTCATTTATCTTTTCATAGTCATTCATTAATTGGTCTAGGGTAATATTATCAACTACTTTATCAATACTGTCTCTAATCTTTTCCCAAACACCTTTTGTTACACATCTTCCATCCATTGCACAGTGTACAGTATTATCCTTACAAGAACAATCTGTTGGTGCAAGTGAGCCTTCTAATGCTCGTAAAATTTCACCAATTGTAATATCACTTGGATCTTTTGCTAATGCGTAACCTCCTTGTGCACCTCTTGCACTTATAACTAATTTATTTTTCTTAAGTAATGCCATAAGTTGTTCTAGGTAGTTCTCAGATATACACAGTCTCTCTGCTATGCTTTTTAGAGATATGTGCCTTTCCTTTGAGTAAACCCCTAAGTCAACCATAGCTTGAAGACCATATCGCCCTTTTGTTGATAATCGCATTGTCTTCACCTCCAATTCCTACTTTGTTACTAGGAATTATATTTCCTAGTTTAACACTAGGAATTAACCTTGTCAATCCCCTTTATATTATAACTGCTTAAATAGCTCCCTATTAAATATTATGTCGTATACTGCTAAAATTCCATTAATTTTCAAAAAATCAAATCGAAAAGCTTGTCCTTATATTGACACATTAAAGAGGTTGCTATTTAGTCCCTTAATTTTCTAAAACACAGTATAGATTCACTAAAGCCCTACACTCTATTTTAAGCTCTCATTAAGTTTCTTAAGCAACCCCTAAAAATATGATTATATCTATTCTTATGAAAATAGATAGGTATAGCTTCTCAATTTTTAGCATATATCTAATATATAGTCAGTTTAAATATATTTATAAATGAGCTCGGGGCTTAATAATAATATATTTAGAAAATATACTACCATCAAGTGACTTCTACGTACCTTACCGGTTTTAAGTACGTTAGGGCAATCTTTTGTATCATTCCATTTCAGTAAGTCCTAAGCCCACTATTTTAAATAAATTAATAAATCCCTTTAAGAGGGATACTCTACCATTTTAACCTCTTATGGTATATACTATGCACTTACTTATTAGTATGTGCTACTTTTTTATTTGAGTTTCTTTTTATACTTTATATTATGATAAGTCTATGATCTTTTGTTCCACTTTTTAGACAAAATTTTTCTTATAGAATAATCTATTCCCTTTTCCCCTTAGCCAAATATTTAAACTTACTTAATAGATTGTATTTTCATGATAACCCATTTTAAATATAAAAGTGAAAAAGTACAAATTGTTTTCCACTTTTATATTTTATTCTATAGCTATATCCTTTCTATAAAACTATTTTTCTTTGTACACAGTCACCTACCATGCAGGATATTTTTTCAACCACTCTTCCCCTTCTTGATAAAAGGTTATTAAATCTGTAGCAAGCTCTTTAATTTCTCTATGCAATTCTACTTTTTCTATAAGGTCCGATGAAATTTTTTGAGCTCCTAAATACGCGCCTAATATACATCCTGTAATTCCTCCTATACTATCACTATCTCCACTATGATTAATTCCTAAAAGAACACCTTTTAAATAATCATTTGGATAACTTAGTGCTGCATAAATAGCTCTGGCTAACACCTCGTGTGCATCAAATCCATTTCCGATCCTATCTATTTGATCCCTTGAAGGTTTGCCTTGACGTGCTAGATTGAGTGCTAAATCTATTTTCTCAACAACCCTTTCGCTACCCTGCTCTTTGCTCACTCTTAATTTTGCCGCATAAACTGCATCTTCTATTTCTTTATCTTCAATAATTTCATGAATGATATAGGCTAATACTCCTGCTGATAAATAGGCTGTGGGATTACCATGTGTAATAGCTGCTAATCGAATCGCCACATCAAATACCCTTTCTTTTTCCTCCACTAGACCTACAGGCACAACACGCATCACACATCCGCATCCCAAACTATCACTGACTGGTTTATCTAATGTCCCCATTACGCCTTTTCCTAGTGTTGTTAAACAAGTAACCCCTGGTTCCCTATAAGCGTGCATACGTGATACTTTTACAAGCCACCCATCATAATCTTTTCGACTCCATCTAGCCGTTTGAAGACCTTGCGTATATAACCATCTTAAATATGCTCTAAATACAGCAATAGATATACCCTCTAAAGTCCTTTCTTTATTTTTTCTATGTGCTCTTGTTGCACTACGTATTAAGCCTTCTGCTGTAAATAACATAAGCTGTGTATCATCTGTTACTAAGGCATGTTTATGTCCTGGTGGAATAATATATTCACTCACTCCATGTTCTCCTAAGATTCCTATTACCTGTTCAAATCGCATAAATTCAATCGGGGCACCTAAAGCATCCCCGATTGCTCCCCCTATTAATGCTCCATAAAAATAAGGAAATGCATGTTTCATAACGGCAACCTCCTCTACTTTCCCTAATCTTTTCATTTAATATTTAAGTTTATGCATTTTCTACAGTACTTATCCCGTTTACCAATTTTTTCTTAAAATAAAAAGAGATAGCCTGCTCATTTAGTAGGCTATCTCCTCTATACAATAGATTTTCCTATAATTTATTTTTTTAATTCAATCACATTTTCAATAAGTGCTTTACAGCGACCACATGCTGTACCTGCTCCTGTTACTTCTCCAACTTTTTCTACTGTATCTGCTCCATTTTTTACAGCATCTACTACATCAGCAAGAGATGTTTTTTTGCACCCACATACAGAAGCTAAAATTTCTTCGATTGCTCCAACACAACGTCCGCAACCTGTACCTGCACCTGTCATTTGTTTAATTTCTTCTACAGTACGCGCTCCCTGAATCATTGCTTTTCTAATTGTAATATAGTCTACTTGTTTACATACACAAATCATTTTATTGCCTGCCATGATGTCTTCTCCTCTTATGTCTTAATCATTTACTTGCTTAATGCAAATTTTAATGCAAATTTCATTATACCACTATTTACCATATTGTAAACCATTCATTTATTTATAATAATAATTATCTTTTTTTCCATAGTCATACTCTATTATTTCTTACTTTATTCGCCAAAATAAAATGCCTAAGTCCTTTAATCTTGACTTAGGCATTTGCTTCCTTATTCTAAAATCATATTGTTAATTGCTGCACCTGGTGCAACCATTGGAAGTACACGTTCATCCATACCAATAAAGCAATTTAATACCGCTGGTTTATGACGATTTAGTGCATCCGCTAAGGCGTCATTAAATTCATCTTGACTATGAATATCATACCCCTTTATACCATATGCTTCTGCTAAAAGCTTGAAGTCTGGTCCTCTATCTAAAGTGGTTTGTGAATAACGTCTTTCATAAAATGCTGTTTGCCACTGACGCACCATTCCTAAAACCGTATTATTCATTACGATAATAATCACAGGTACATCATAATGGGAAATAGTAGAAAGTTCATTACAGTTCATACGGAAT
>JAFOHG010000062.1 GCA_017421915.1 Cellulosilyticum sp.
AGCGTGAAGCAGACCACAAGATAAGATTTCCCATCCGAAAGGAGTAAGACCCCTTAGAGACTATGAGGTAGATAGGTTGGAGCTGTAAGTGTAGTAATACATTCAGGTGACCAATACTAACGGTTCGAGGGTTTGACCTAAATAATGAGCAAAATGCTCAAACGGTTAAGCAAACATTATGTAGTATTTGTTTTTCAGAGTATAATGAGTAAAGAACGATCATGAGAAAAGAGACATCCGAAAGGATGTCTCTTTATTGTTAATACGGATATTTATATTAATAAGATTATTTTCTTAAAGTGATGGATGTATCTAAGTAATTAAAAGATGATGTGGCATATTTTCAAATTTAAGATAAAAGAAAATATATTGTGATGAAAGTGTAAAAGAGGAGTTAAAATCTAAAAGTAAGATTTTAACCCCTCTTTTGTGTTTTATAATTAAATCTTATAGGATAATATTTAAAATAATTATTAGATGAGTTTACTTATAAGCGGGATTATGACGCATAAATTTACCCCAGTCTCCGTGAGGAATATATTTACCTTTACGTTTTACATAGTTTTCATCCATATAAATATATACCCAACATTCAGTAGTAGAGCCGTCTGTTAAGGTAACTGTTCTTTTTTGACGGGTATAAAGATCAATTTCTGGATTCCCTGTATAGCCTTCTAATAAATCGATACTTTTAAGATGTTTATTATGAGTTAAAGTACAAATTTCGCCATAAATAAGATTTTGACCTGAAGTGATAGCAGGATAACCAGCAGGTAGGTGATAAAGTTCACCTTGAATAGTCCCTTTTTCAATAGAACGTACTCTATTTTTTAATACTCTATCATGATTCCAGAAATCTTTAAGTAAAGAGCCATACACAAATATTTTTTCCATAGTCCATATCCTTTCTAGCTAATTTGTATATGAGTATAAAAAGGGAGTTATACAAAGTAAGTGAGAGACTTACTGTGGATACTCCCTTTTTGTAATTCATTAAATGAGTCTAAATAAAATTAGAATAAGTTTCAACTAGCAGATTTCACCAGCTGCAATATGAAGGTCTTCTGTATGTGTAGCAGCAGCTTCAATACAAAGAGCTAAACCTTTAGTAATATCTGCTTGAGACATAGAAGGCATATTTGCTTTAGAAGTTACTTGAGCTGGGATATATGGTACATGGATAAATCCACCACGCATATTTGGATAATCTGTATGAATCATGTGAAGGATACCATACATAACATGATTACATACAAAAGTACCAGCTGTATTAGATACAGAGGCAGGAATACCTGCTTTAACCATTGCTTGTGTCATGGCTTTAATAGGAAGGTTAGTGAAGTATGCAGCAGGGCCATCTTGAGCAACTGGAGCATCTACTGGTTGATTACCTTCGTTATCTTTAATACGAGCATCATCTACGTTAATTGCAATACGTTCAGGTGTTACACCGAAACGTCCACCTGCTTGACCTACAGAAATTACAATATCTGGTTTATGTGTTTCTACAGCAGCTCTAATAGCTTCTAAACTTTTACCAAATACAGTTGGAATTTCAATTTTAATAACTTCTGTATCACCAATTGTGTCTGGAAGAGCCATAACAGCTTCTAATGCTGGATTAACGCTTTCTCCACCAAATGGATCAAAACCTGTAATTAATACTTTCATAAGTGTTTTACTACTAGAAATAAGGGGCAAATTTTAATATGCCTAGTAGCTTCTCCTTTTTAGTAATTTATAGATAGGCTTTTGTATTTCCTCAAGAGCCTGTATATTTTATTTTGTAAAAAAAGCTATCGAAAGGCGGATAACAGTATACCTTTACGATAGCCTTTAAAAGATTGCTAGTATAAATCTAGAATCCTAAGAAATACATAAGAGCAATGTGTACAAGTAATAATGGAATTGCTACATATGCTTGATATTTAATAACTGCATTTTTATTTTTGATATTTAATAATGCTACTGGAAGCATATTAAAGTTAGCAGCCATAGGTGTTAAAAGTGTTCCACAGTAACCTGCTGTAAGAGCAAGTGTTGCACAAACAATTACATTTCCACCTTGCATAAATACAAATGGTACACCAATACCAACAGTGATTACTGAGAAAGCAGCAAACGCATTACCCATAATCATTGTGAATAATGCCATACCGATACAGTAAGCAGAAACACCAATTAAGATGTTACCTTCTGGGATGAAGTTAGAAATATTATTAGCAATAACATCACCAACACCAGCAGCTGTAAATAATGTACCAAGTGAAGCAAGAAGCTGTGGTAAGATAGCTGTTACACCTACAGCTTGGAACATACGATCACTGTCACTAGCTACTGTTTTAGCATCTGCTTTAGTAAGGAACAAAGTAATAACAATTGTAATAGCAGCAGCGATACCGATTGCTACTGTACCACTAAAGTTTGTAAATTTAGCAATACAAATTACTAAACCAGCAATAAGAACAGATGGAATAAATACTTTATTGCCTAAAGCTTTAGCTTTTTCAGCTGAAAACTCAGCAGTTGGAGCATTTACTTTACCATGTTTAACTTGTTTAGTTGCTGTAAGTACACCAATAACAAGAAGTAAAATACCAACTATAGTACCTGGTAAGTAAGAACCAAATACAAAGATTGTACCTAAGATTGCCCAGAAAAGAGTTGTACCAATACGAGCTTGGTTTTCTTTGCATCTAAATACATTGAAGGCTACTAAATACATTAATAACCCAACTACTACATAGAAAATTTCAAGTAAAAGTTCATTACTCATTATTTAGCACCTTCTTTCTGTAAAGCTTCATAGCGTTTAGCAATTTTCTTGTCCATCAGTGTGTTTTGAATGAAGGCAAAGATAAGAGCAATAACTGCTACAGGAATAGCTGCATTAGCTACTGAAAGCGCATCCACTGTATAACCAAGTTCTTCTAATGTACCTACAACAAGAAGTACACCTGAGTTTGCGATAAAGATATTTTGCGCGAAGAAATTACCAAAGTTATCTGCAGCAGCAGCCATAGCTTTAATATCATCCTCAGTTTTTTCATCTAATTTACCATATTTACTTGCAGCAGCACCTTGTGCCATTGGTTCAATAAGTGGTCTAACAAATTCAGCATGTCCTAATTTAACACCAGCCGCAATTGCAATTTCACGAATAAACATATAAAGTGTTGCAAGGCGTCCAGCTGACATACCTTTGATTTTTTGAATTAAATGAGTTGCACGTTCTTTAAGACCATATCTTTCACAAATCCCAATGATAGGAAGGATAAGTAAAAAGAGGGCCATTGAACGTTGAGTAGTAAATGTACTACCAAGTGTGTTTAAAATTTCTACGATGCTCATGCCACCAAGTAATCCTGTGATTACCCCAGCAGAAAGAACAACGGCAATTGTATCAAGTTTCATAATGAAACCAACAACAATCACTAAAATCCCAATAAGTTGCATTGTGGGTCCTCCTACTATTATGTTAACTATCCCATTATAACTAAGAATGGGAAAAAAATCCATAAAAATGCATAAAATGTTTAAAGATCTAAGAGAATATATGATATTAGGAGATAAAACAGAAAAACTGAAAAGGAAATTTTGAGATATGGTAATTGCATAAGTAGATAAAGAGATAATGAAAAATTAGGAATTTACAACGTAAAAAAAGAACTATTGAATTTAAAATTCAGTAAAATGAAATCTTGAAAGATAAAAAAATAAGGCTTAATAAAATAGGAAGATATAAAAGATATATTTATGAATTGTATATTTATACATATAGAAAAATAATAGATTAAAGTGTTTATTATAAAGAGTCAATAGAATCTTAGTAGGCTAGTGTATAAAGTATGATAAAATCAAGTTATAATGATTAAGAGAATAATAAAACAAATTTAAAGAAATGGGCAAAGAAAATGTTAAGAGAGACCTATGAAAAAATTAAAAATGGCGTAGATGTAAGAAAGAATTTAATTGAATTAAAAAGTGAGTTAAAAGAAGATAGTAATAGAATGGCACTAAGTTACTATTTAGCAGGAGAATATGATCTTTTTTATGGATTATTACAAGATGAGGATGCAAAAGTTAGAAAAAATGTAGCTCTAATTATGGGGTTATTAGGGATACAAGAATTTATAAAGCCTCTTTATGGTGCATATGTAAAAGAAGAAAAGCTTTTTGTAAAAGCAGATTATTTAACAGCATTAAAACAGTTAGATTATAGAGATATATTAGATGAACTAAAAGAAAGATTAGATTTCTTAGTAAAAGAAAAATTTGAAGAAATGAGTATGAAGCATATTAATGAGGAAAAGAAAATACTTACTAATATGATTTTAGATATAGAAGGTGTTAAGAAACATACATTTACAGGATATAATGTATTGTCTGATTTAATCTTATTAACAAATCGTGATCATAAAGAAATCACATTAGAACAAATTAAAAATGGAATAGCTAAAACTTTTAATGCAGGAGTTGTTATACGTACTAGGGATTTAGAGGAAGTCTTAAAAATTAGAACTTATTCAGAGATGCTTTTTAGATTAAAAGGAGCATTAACGGTAGAAAATGACCCACTTAAAGTAGCTGAGCAATTGTGGAGGGGAAATTTACTAGAGTTCCTTAATGTAAGGCATAAAGAGGAAACACCTTATTATTTTAGACTAGAGATTAAGAGTAAGATGCCACTTAGTGAAAAAAGTCAATTTGCAAAGAAATTAGCAAGTCATTTGGAACAAATTTCGCATCGTAAACTCATTAACTCTACATCTAATTATGAAGTAGAATTACGTTTGATTGAAAACAAAGAAGGCGCATTTAATGTACTCATTAAGCTTTATACGATTCCAGATGAACGCTTTAACTATAGAAAACATGCAGTATCTGCAAGTATTCAACCAGTTCAAGCAGCACTTATTGCAGCACTTTCAAAACCTTATTTAAAAGAAAATGCACAAGTGCTAGACCCATTCTGCGGAGTAGGAACTATGCTCATTGAAAGAAATAAGATAGTTTCAGCAAATCCGATGTATGGTATTGATAGTTTTGGTGAGGCAATTGATAAAGCTATTGAAAACAGTAGAAGAGATCATACGGTTATTAACTTTATTAATCGTGATTTCTTTGACTTTAAGCATAGCTATCAATTTGATGAGATTTTTACTAATATGCCAATACGTAGTGGAAGAAAAACAGAAGAGGAAATGGAGCTTCTTTATAGTCGATTCTTTAAAAAAGCATTAGAAGTTTTGAAAGATGAAGCAGTGATGATACTTTATACAAGAGATAAAGAGTTAGTTTTAAAAGAGATGGCAAAATATAGTGCATATCATATTGAACAAAATATAGCGATTTCTAAAAAAGAAGGGGCATATCTATTTATTATTAAAGTGATGCAATAAGATTTACTTCTATAAAGAAGAAAAACAATGCAATTGAGTTTTGGAATATTTTATTCTCAATAAATTGGAAAAACTGTGGAGTAGAGTTACTTCACAGTTCTTTTAGTGAAAGTAAAAGGTATTAGATATTTTATAGTAATAAATGAGGATAATTCATTAAGTATATAAATAGCTTTTCTATCACATTCTAAAAGAGAATGAATGAAGAAAAGAGATATAAGATATGAAAAAACGATTAATACTTAGGTGGCTATGTTTTTTATTAGGCATTATTATTTTAACATTAGGTGCACGAATTATTTTATTTTCAGGATTAGGGGTAGGTGGATTAGATGCCATTGCTATTGGTTGTGCTAAGTGGTCAGGAGTGAGTATTGGAATATGGATTATGATATTAGGTATTTTATTAGTGATTATTTCAGCATTCATTATAGGTAAATTTACTATTAGGCCAATAGGTACATCTTTACTGGTAGGGTGCACTTATAATATATGGGGAAAAATTTTATTTGATACAATGCTTTCACCTACAGATTCAGCATATATAGGATATAGTTTTTTATTAGGTATTTTAATTGGGCCACTAGGAGCAGCACTCTATATTGCAAGTCAGATTTCAATGGGGCCTGTAGACTATTTAATGATAGCTATTAAAGAACGGTTTCATTTAACAATTCAAACAGGGCGTATATGGATAGAGGTCATGTTTGTAGTGATAGGTTATTTAGTAGGAGGGCCTATTGGTGTAGGAACTATTTGTATTATGTTATTTTGGGGGCCTATTCTACAGGTATACTATGGATTGATTGAAAAAGTTATAGGAAAGTACTTAAAAAAGAGATAGGTCTATTTAAATTGAGGTTTAAATAATAACTATGGATTATAAAAGAAGAAAAGTGCAATAAATAAAATACAAAAATAGGAGAAAAATAGATGAAGAAAGTAAAAAGTTATTTAATCGTTGCTTTAATACTTGGATGCTTGATATTTACCTTGGTGGGATGTGGACAAGGTAGTAAAAATATATCGAATGAACAAAATGGAGGTACAAGTTCTGGTGAATCAGTTAATAATGAAGGAGATATGGCAGAAGAAACTAAAGAGGTTAAAAAAGAGGCGATACCAATTAACACAACGCCGATAGCCAATATAGTAGTAAAAGATTATGGAACTATTAAAATAGAACTTTATCCAGAATTAGCACCTAATACAGTAAATAATTTTATTACACTAGCTAATGAAGGGTTTTATGATGGACTTACTTTCCATCGAGTTATAAAAGATTTTATGATTCAAGGAGGAGATCCAGATGGTATAGGCACTGGAGGGCCAGGCTACAGTATAGTAGGAGAGTTTGCTGATAATGGCTATACTCAAAATACACTTTCACATAAAAAAGGTGTTCTTTCTATGGCAAGATCCATGGATCCGGATTCAGCAGGAAGTCAATTTTTTATTACATCAGCAGATAGCACTTATTTAGATAAACAATATGCTGCATTTGGTAAAGTAATAGAAGGCATGGATGTGGTAGATGCGATTCAGAATGTAGAGACAGATGCTAACGATAAACCTATCAAGGATGTAATCATAGAAAGTATTAGAGTAGATACAAATGGAGTAGAAGTTCCAGAAGTAATTAAGATAAAGAGTAAGATATAGATAGGATTAATGTATTAGAAGAGAAAGTATATACAAATAAAGAAGTCAGTATTGCATTTTGCGAGACTGCCTTCTTTATTTGTATATAGAAAGGTTATAGAGAGGAGTAGCCTACGATAAAGACTAAATAGACCTATAAGAATGGATTATTGTTTAGTGAGATATAGTCAATATATGAATCAAACATTTGATTGAGCATAACAGTGCATAGAGAGGAAAAAAAGAAAAAGATTTATTAAAGAAAGATGTATAATTTCGCGAGAAATGAGGTATCCTTATATACATAAGAATACTAATTTAGAAACCTTTTAGCAGAAAATGAAAAAAAGTAAAAAAAGGTGTTGACTTATGCCGAAAGATACGGTATTATTAATCAAGTCAGCGGGCAATACCACTGATAACAAATGAACTTTGAAAACAAAATAGTAACCATAAAACCAGTCGATTCATTAAGCTTCATTAAGAAGCAAATGAGTACATTACGTACTAGTAAAACGAGTATAAAGCTCGAGTCA
>JAFOHG010000063.1 GCA_017421915.1 Cellulosilyticum sp.
GCATGCAGGAATCAAAATCCTGTGCCTTACCGCTTGGCGATAACCCTACGTAATACGTTATGTCATTTTGACATAGCAAAAGGTGGGAGATGGGACTCGAACCCACGACACCTGGAACCACAATCCAGTGCTACTACCAACTGAGCTACACCCACCATAAATGGCGTGTCCAGAGGGATTCGAACCCCCGACCCACGGCTTAGAAGGCCGTTGCTCTATCCAGCTGAGCTATGGACACACAGAGCGGGTGATGGGAATCGAACCCACGTAGTCAGCTTGGAAGGCTGAAGTTCTACCATTGAACTACACCCGCATGTCGTATGCTTTATTTTGTCAGTTCTTGTGACCGCAGCCCCGACTGACAAAATGTATTATACATAACTTATTTGCATACGTCAACACTTTTTCTTGTTTTTTTTTACTTTTTTTACTTACTTCTAAAAATGTTAGATGTTGGATGCTCTACAATCTTGTTATTTTCAATGATTTGTAGTATTTTTGCCTCTATGACTTTCCCATCTTTTAACTCTAATATTCCATAAGATGGATATCTACTATCTCTAGGCATTGTTAAACTACCTGGATTCATAATGAGCACCCCTTGTTTTCTTTCTAAATGGGCTTCATGAGAATGACCACATACTGCCACTCTTGTTTCATGAGCCAATGCATCAATCATTACCTCATCATAGTCTCCCCATTTTACACCATATTTATGTCCATGAGACATATAAATAGATACACCTTCTATAGTAACAACCGTACTATATTCTCCTCCAAATCCTACATCACAATTTCCATAAACATAGTGTACTGTAACTTGAGGATAAAATTTCTCCAATAGTCTTGCATCACTTACATAGTCTCCACAGTGTAGTACTGTAGTTACTCCTAGCGGTATAATACGTTCTAATATCATTTTAGCATGCTCAATATTTCCATGGGTATCACTTATAACTAATACTTTCATCTTTAATCTATCTATCAAGCCTTTCTCTAATTTGCTCTAACATATCACGCAAAGCTTTTGCTCTATGACTAATTTCATTTTTTGCTTCTAGAGATATGTTAGCTGTAGAAGTGCCTAACTCATCTACAAAAAAGATAGGATCATATCCAAATCCATTTTCTCCTTCTGCATGGTCTCCTATATAACCTTCTATCGTACCATAGGTTGTTACTGTCTCTGTGCCTTTTTCTGCTAATGCCATTGCACATGCAAAACGTGCTGTTCTTTTTTCTTTTGGAACACCGTTTAGTCTATCTAATATAATTTGATTTTTTACTTCATACGATGTATCTTTTCCTAAATATCTAGCAGAATATACACCTGGCTCTTTATTTAAATAATCAATTTCTAACCCTGAATCATCTGCAATAACTAGCGCATCTACTAATTTGCTAATAGCTTCTGCTTTAATAATGGCATTTTCCACAAAATTTTTACCATTTTCTTCTATTTCTATGTTAATACCAGCTTCTCCCATTGTCTGTACTTCTACTTCCAATCCCGCTAATATCTCTTTTATTTCTTTAACTTTTCCCTTATTTTCTGTTGCTACAATAATCTTCCTCATTAGATACTCCTTCAATAAACAAACTTTCTGCTTCTGAAATCACTGCTGCTACGTCTAGTGTAATAATGATCCTATCTGCTTGCTTTACAATATAGTCTATACAACTTGCTTTATCTTTATTAATGATCTCTGGTGTCCTTTCAATATGCTCCTCCTGGACACTCAAAATTTCACTTACACTATCAACTAATAAACCTACTCTAGATTGCTCTAAATTTAGCAAAATAATTTTTGTTTCTTTTAGATCATCAATTGGGGTCATGTGTAATCTTTTACGTAAATTAAAAATCGGATAAACTGTACTTCTTACGTTAATAATACCTTCTATATAATCCGGTACATTTGGAACCGGTCTAATCCATTCGTGGTTAATAATTTCTAACACCTGCATAATATTAATCCCAAATTCACGCCCCATTAATTTAAAAACTACAATTTGTCTATTTTCCATGACCCCATCCCCCTATTTAGATTATTTTTGATGTATCCAAGCTAAATAAGCATTCATAAATCTGTCTAAATCTCCATCCATTACCGCCGATGTATTTCCAGTTTCTTCACTTGTTCGATGGTCTTTTACCATATTATAAGGATGGAATACATAGGATCTAATCTGACTTCCCCATGCAATTTCTTTTTTCTCTCCTCTAATACCATCGATTTTATCCATACGCTCTTCTTCTTCTTTTTCATGAAGCTTAGCACGCAACATTTGCATTGCTCTTTCTCTATTTTGAATTTGTGAGCGTTCATTTTGACATTGCACAACAATTCCAGTTGGTATATGTGTAATACGTACAGCCGAATCTGTGGTATTAACATGTTGCCCACCTGCTCCTGTTGAACGGTACGTATCAATTCTTAAATCTTCTGGTCTAATATCAACAACAATTTCATCTGTCATTTCTGGTATAACATCGCAAGAAGCAAAAGATGTATGTCTTCTTCCTGATGAATCAAAAGGTGAAATTCTTACAAGTCGGTGGATTCCTTTTTCTGATTTTAAGTATCCATAAGCATTCTCACCTGTGATTTGAATTGTTACAGACTTAATTCCTGCCTCGTCACCTTCAAGGTAATCTAATACCTCTACTTTATATCCATGAGCTTCTGCCCAACGCGTATACATTCTAAATAACATTGCTGTCCAGTCACATGATTCTGTTCCACCTGCTCCTGGATGTAATTCTAAAATAGCATTATTTCTATCGTATTCACCATCTAACATCGTTGCTGTTAGCATAGCTTCATACTTCTCTTTAAAGGTTGTTGCTTCTAATTGTGCTTCTTGTGCTAATTCTTGGTCTTCATCCTCATTAGCCATCTCAATTAACACTAAAAGGTCTTCAAAGCTTGTACATAATTTTTCATATTTTTCAATGGTGTCTTTATAACCTTTTAGTTCTTGTAATACTTTTTGCGCTCTATCATTATCAGCCCAAAAAGCATTATCCATTGACACCTCTTCTAATTGTATAGCTTTTTCTTTACATCTTTCGATGTCAAAGAGAGTTCCCCATTTCAATTAATTTAACCTTAAATGGCTCTAACGAAATTTGTAGTTGTTCCATTTCTAGCATTTTTATCACTCCTTTACATCTTTTATCATACCGTGAATTAACTCCCCTATTCAACCCCCTTGGTATCAAAAAAGCGACTCAAACATCTTTGTTTAAGTCGCCTCTTATAAGATAGCGGGAATAGGACTTGAACCTATGACCTTCGGGTTATGAGCCCGACGAGCTGCCAACTGCTCCATCCCGCGTTATTTAATTTAAGAATCTTTAAATCATTTCTAATTACAGTATAGCACTATAGTACTAAATGTCAATCTCTATTTAAGCTATTCTCTTTCTTTAATTACAATCGTATCTTTTTCTACCATTCCCAGTTCAGATGCTGCTTCTTTAATATATTCTAACGAATCCATATCCTGTAATTGCTGTTCCATTTGGGCCAATTTTTCTTTTTTTTCGTCTACAGCCAATTGCTCTACACTAATCTGATAATCTATATCTTTAGTTAAAGCATGGACTCTTTGACCACATACACCCAATCCACCCGCTATACATATGGTGAGAGCTACAACTCCATTTCGCACTTTTTTATGTCTTTTTCTCATTTGTATCTCCCCTTTAATATTATACTAAAGTATATCAATAATATAATATTAATCTTTTCACTCCTGTAAATCAAGTTCTACTTTTCTTCAAATAATTTTCAACCTTTTTATCCGATTTTTGTTCGTACTGTTTACGCTTATATTGTCTATATCGTAGTTTATTCATATATAGAAAATGATGCCACTTCTTAGATATGTACGAAATAGGAACTTGTATCCACTTCCCTAAACATTTTATAAATGCTTTTATAGGAGTAACAATCAACTTAATTAATTTACTAACAAGTGACTTAACATAATTTATAATTGCCGTAGCAATCTTCATAAAAATAATACTAAAGGTTAAAAAATAAAATACTGCACCTAAAATAATTCCAATACAGATATATGGCCTAATAGCTGCATAATTACATATATAAAGTCTATAAAATCCTAATAATGCACAAATAATCCAGTAAAGCATGTCTTCTATCTGAACAAGAAAATTAGGATGCTTTAATATTTTCCTAAAAATTCTTATAAGGTCAAATAAAACACCCATTAATACACCAATCTCTACAGAGGCTAAAAAAAGCATAGACTGACTTGATACCATTTCATTCATCGCATCACCCTCTTATTTAAAGAGTTTAGACATGATAGAACCTTTTTTCTTACCTATGCCTATACTATCATGATAACTCATTGCAGAAACTACACCTTCAATAGCAAGCTCTCCTTCATCTATATTCATCTTGATAATATGAAGGTTCTCTCCTCTAATATCTAAATAACCTTTACTTGTTTCAAGCTCAATAAGTTGCTCATCAAATGAAAATACCTCTTTTATACCTGAGAGTGTCATTTTTTCTCGTTCTACTAAACTTAAGCTATGCTTTTTATTACTACGATCTTCCATAGCGCTCCCTTCCTTTCATTTTCATAGTTTCTATATCTATTTATATGAAAGGATTCTAAAATTATTACACCATGCGATACATATTCTCTGTTTCTTCTTTCTTAACATGTTCTTTAATCTCAAGCACTTCATATTTAGCAGTATTGTTTCCGAAACGGATCTCAATCACATCTCCTACTTTTACATCTGTACTTGATTTTGCTACTTTATCATTAATCATTACACGTCCACTATCACATGCTTCTTGTGCAATCGTCCTTCTTTTAATAATACGACTAATCTTTAAATATTTATCAATACGCATTTATAGCCTCCATCTAAGAAATTATAATCATATACAAAAAAATCTACACATAAGTGTAGATTTGATTTATTAGTTACCTTTAACAACGTCTTTAAGTTGTTTACCAGCTTTGAATTTTGGAGCTTTTCCACCTGGAATTGGCATTTCTTCATTTGTTTTTGGATTTCTACCTACACGCGCTTTACGTTCTGTAACTTCAAATGTTCCAAATCCAACTAATTGAATTTTTCCACCTGCTTGAAGTTCTTCCATTACAACATCTTCAAATGCTTTAAGTGCTTTTTCTGCATCTTTTTTACTAAGTTCAGCTTTTGCAGCCATAGCTGCCACTAATTCAGATTTATTCATTATAATTTCCTCCTCTATTCATGTCATTAACATGGATATATGTATTGAAAATCAATGGGCTAATCCTCCGGAAACCTTGAATTTTCAATATATCTAAATCTATTTATAAACTTTTCCAATGACTTTGTCAAGGCAAATTCAGCATTTATATCAAAAAATGCGGATAATTTTACTACCTCAAACAATATTTTTCCAATTTCACTTTCTATATCCACCTTTTGCCCTTGTAAATATTGTGTTTTTAGACCTTCCAGCCCTTGGATTAACTGATCAATTTGCTTAATTTGGTCACTATTTGTTTGTTGCGCTTTTATAGCTTTTTTTTGTACTTTTTGAGTTCTCATTAGTGCAGGTAAGGTTTTTGCAACCCTATCCATAGATTGGACTAAAGTTATTTCTTTTTTCTCTTTTTGTTTGATTCTATCCCATACTTCACTTACCTGTTCAGCCGTTTCAACTTGCATGCCTTCTTTAAATACATGTGGGTGTCTTTCTACTAATTTGGTTGCTATACCATTTACAACTTCCTTCATACTAAATGCACCTGCTTCATTAGCAATTTGTGCATGCATGAGCACTTGCATTAAAACATCTCCTAATTCTTCTTCCATTAACTTTATATCATCATTTTCTAGTGCTTCTACTAACTCATAACTTTCTTCTACTAAGCAAGGTATAAGAGATTTATGTGTTTGTTCTTTATCCCAAGGACATCCATTTTCTCCTCTTAATGTGCTTATGATATCTAATAATTCCTCATAGCTGTATATCTTTTCCACTTAATTCCCTCCTAATAGCTTGATTTTTATAAATTTTAACATATGACCTAACTACTTAAAAGGTCAGTAATTTATATTTATAATTACTGACCTTTTTACTATTGTTCCATTTGTTTTCCTATAAATCCAGAGGCTGAGTAAGCTAATTTCTCTTCTACTTCACCCATAGAACTTTTATTATTAGATAGGAATATAACTGCTCCAATAGCATCTCCTTCACATATAATAGGAGAGATTACCTCTGAATAATAACTATCTGTTGTGCCTTCTGATAGTATTGGAACAAATTTTGTCTCATCTTTTGTTGCTTTAAATATAGAACGTCCTTGAATAATTTTTTCCAAATTAGAACTTATACTTTTATCAAGAAATTCTCTTTTTGTTCCTCCTGCTACGGCAATAACTTGATCTTTATCAGCAATACAAGTAATATGCCCTGTAGCCTTAGCCAAGGCATCTGCATATTCCTTAACAAATGAACTAAGTTCTCCCACTGGAGAATATTTTTTTAAAATAACTTGTCCCTCATTATCCGTAAAAATTTCTAAAGGATCTCCTTCTCTAATTCTTAAGGTTCGTCTAATTTCTTTTGGAATAACTACTCTACCTAAGTCATCTATTCTTCTAACGATGCCTGTTGCTTTCAAACAAAACAACCTCCTTAACAATGCTGCGTTCTAATATCATTTTGACCATATATTATGTTTATTATGCTTGTAAACTGACATTTTATGCATGGTAGTATTTTGGGTTTCCTATGCTAAGTTTTCCCTATGTTAAGTATTCCCATCGTAGAATGATTTATTCTTACCAAAAATAAAGTTGCTATTTTACAAATAAAATAGCAACTTTATTTTTGGCTTCATTACAATTTAATAATTATCTATTATTTTTATCTATAGATTCATTTTCAGGTGTAACCATTGGACCTACTCTAATTGCATCATATGCCTCTGTTGTTTGAACTTCTGCAAAATTAGTTGCTTCCTCTAGTTCTCTTTTAGCATAATCGCTTTTAATGAGTTCAATAGCATGTTCTTTACTTTTATCTTCTCTATTAAGAACTTTTATAACTTCATATCCCATATCAGTTTCAACAACCTCTGGGTATACAGCATTAATTTTAGCCTTTTCAAAAACAACTTGATCTATTTCTTCGCCCAATTCATCCCCACGTGTAAAGCTATAATTTCCTAAGTTTTCACTAACTGATGGATCCTCTGAATACTGACTTGCAAGAACATTCATATCTTCGCCTGCAAGTGCCTTTTCTAATACTTCTTGTGCTTTTTGATAAGCTTCTTCTTTTTTATCTTTAGGAATTTCTTCTCCTAATTCATTTTTTGTTTTTATTAAGATGTGAATAATGTCGGCTTGCTCTAAGCTTTCTCCATTCATCTTCATCTCATCTATCTTAGCTGCCACTTCACTAGCATTGGGTTCATAATTTTGGGCTAGTAACGATGCAACCTTTTCATTTTGTATTGCAAAAGTATAGTATTCTTCATAATCTTTTTTGGTAATACCATATTCTTTTGCAAATGCTTCTTTTGCTTTCATTTCTGCTTTAGCAGCTTCTTTAATTCTAGCTTTTTCTTCTTTGGTCAACTTTTTAATATTAAGTTCTTCTGCTTTTTGCTGAACAACAATGCAATAGGTAATTGCTTTTAGTGTTTTCGCTTTTGCATATTCTTCTGGAGACTTTCCTTCAATATTTTCAAAGTTCCAGTAATTTTCTTGCGTCGCCTCAAGTCCTCTTTGGGTTGACCATAAGTTTATACGATAAAGCTGTTCTGATATAGATTCACCATTTATAGTAGCTACAATCACTTCTTTATTTCCACATCCTGCTACAGAAAATGCCATAATACAAAGTAGCAAGAACGCTATTAGCATTTTTTTGATGCTTTTCATGCTTCTCTCTCCTTACAGTCTTTTTACTACCTACATTATAGCTTATTCCTCAAGACTCTTCAATTTTTTAAAGTCATGTAATATATTTTTAATATTACTGAGAAGTTGCTTTTTGTTTATACCTTCTATATTAATCTTTATTGAAGGCTCTTTTCCACCTGTAAATTTCATATTTCTCCCATATCTTTCTAACAATTGTGGAAGTACTGTTGGGTTGAGCGGTGCATTTTCCTTAAATCTAAAAAGTACTTGTTTTTGATTTTCACTTACTAAAGTAATATAAATATCGTGAGCCATTGCTTTAATGAGTGCAATGTCTAACAGATTATAAACTACCTCTGGAATATTTCCATATCTATCTTCAACTTCTTCTTGAATATCTAAATAATCTTCTTCTTTTTTAATAGATGCAATTTTTTTATACACATCTAGTTTTTGGACTTCATCTGTTATGAAGCTACTAGGAATATACGCATTTATTTTAACTTCTATAGCTGTTTCAAACTCTTCTTCAACTGTTTCTCCTCGTTCTTCACTTACTACTTCAGATAACATCTTACAGTATAAGTCATATCCAATAGCATCCATATGCCCATGTTGTTGTGCTCCAAGAAGATTCCCAGCACCTCGAATTTCTAAATCTCGCATTGCAATTTTAAATCCAGCTCCAAGTTCTGTAAATTGTTTAATAGCTTGTAAACGCTTTTCTGCAATATCTTTTAAAACCTTATCCTTTTGATACATTAAATATGCATAGCCAATACGACTTGAACGTCCTACTCTTCCTCTTAATTGATAAAGTTGACTAAGCCCCATTCTGTCTGCACTATTAATAATAATAGTATTTGCATTTGGTATATCAAGGCCCGTTTCAATAATTGTTGTACAAACAAGAATATCTATTTCACCTTGAATAAAAGACATCATAATTTGTTCAAGCTCTCTTTCATGCATCTGTCCATGTGCAAATGAAACACGAGCATTTGGAATAAGCCTTTGAACTCTTTGAGCCATCTCCTCTATATCTTTAACTTGATTATGAAGGAAATAAACCTGACCTCCTCTAGCAAGTTCTCTACTAATAGCATCTTTAATAAAGTCCTCACTATATTCAATAACATATGTTTGTACTGCCTTTCTTTCTGTAGGTGCTTCTTCAAGTACGCTCATATCACGAACTCCTATCAAACTCATATGAAGTGTTCGTGGTATAGGTGTAGCTGTCAAATTCATTACATCTACCTTAGTACGCATTTGTTTTAATTTTTCTTTATGGGTTACACCAAAACGTTGCTCCTCATCAATAATAACTAAGCCTAAATCTTTAAATTTTACATCTGATGAAAGTAATCTGTGAGTCCCAATAACAATATCTACCTGACCACTATCTAACCCTTTTAATGTTTCTTTAGTTTGCTTAGCTGTTCTAAAACGAGACAAAAGCTCTACATTAATAGGATAATTTTCCATTCTAGAAGCAAAACGTTCATAGTGTTGCTGTGCTAAAATAGTCGTTGGTACTAAATAGGCAACTTGTTTTCCACTTTGTACCGCTTTAAAAGCCGCTCTTATAGCAACCTCTGTTTTTCCATACCCTACATCTCCACAGATTAAGCGGTCCATAATCTTACCACTTTCCATATCTCGCTTAACATCTTCAATAGCAGCCATTTGATCTCCTGTTTCTTCATAAGGAAACATTTCTTCAAATTCTCTTTGCCACATATTATCTTCATCATATTTAAAGCCACGTTGATATTGTCTTTCACTGTAGAGCTTAATTAAGTCTTTTGCTATATCTTTCATTGCACCTTTGACTTTAGCTTTTGACTTTCTCCACTCCGAACCACCAATCTTATGGAGTTTTGGTGTTTTCCCCTCTGCTCCTACATATTTTTGCACAAGATCCATTTGATTAATATTTACATATAAATAATTATGATCAGCATATTCAATTTTAAGATTATCTTTACTAATGCCTTCTACTACAATTTGTTCTATTCCCTGAAATACACCAATTCCATATTGCTCATGCACAACATAATCTCCAGGAGATAATTCGAGGAAACTTTGAATTTTAGTACCTTTATATTTTTTCTTACGTTTATTCTGATGTTTTTCTTTCCCAAATAAATCTTTATCTGCAATAACATAAAAATCTAAATCACTATAGCAAAAACCCTTTGTTAAGTACCCTTTATAAATTAAAATTTGTCCTGGTAAAACTACTGTTTCATCATTTTCTGTATAAGATGTAATAACACCCCGTTCTTCTAACTCATCACATAATCTCAGTGCTTTTGCCTTAACTCCTGTCAAAATAGCAACACGCTTTTTATCTGCTTTCCATTCTTTTAAATCTTTTTCTAGTAAGTCTAAATTTTTATAGAAAGTATTGTTTTCGAACACTTTAATAGACAAGTTATAACTAACCTGAATATCTTCTATATCACTCCCAAAATTCATCATCAATACTTGTCTAAATTGATTCATTTTAAATATAACATCTTCATAGGTAAAAATTAATTCTATTTGCTTTGGTAAAATATGCCCATAATTTAACCTATCTTCCATACTCATACGATATTCTTCCAGAACACGATTACTCTTTTCTTTTACTTTAATAGGTTCATCTACAATAAGTACACTCTCACTAGGAATATAATCTAAAATAGATACCAATTTTAAATCTGTATAAGGTACATAGAGTTCTAACCCTCTAGGACTCATATTTTCACTAATCTGTTCTATTACTTCTTTTACATGTTCTTCTATTTTTAATGCGCTATCTTTTTTGCCTTCTTCTCTAAGTTTACTAACAGTCTGCTTTAGATCTTCTCTTATACTTGGAATAGCTTTTTGAATAAGCTCTAGAGGAAAAATAATTTCTTGATTTGGCATGATTTTAATTTTCTCTACTTTGTTAACAGAACGTTGCGTTTGTATATTAAAGTTTCTAATAGAATCGACTTCATCATCCCATAATTCTATTCGATAAGCCTCCTCGCTAGCGGCACCATAAATATCTATAATACCTCCACGTATGGAAAACTGTCCCATTGCCTCTACCCTAGCTACTCGTTCATAGCCCATTTGAACTAATCGAGCTTCCAGTTTAGAAAGGTCAATACTCCCTCCCACTTCTATCTGTTGCATATATGCTTCAAAAGTCTCTTTTGGCGATAGTGGATTTAGTAATGCTTCTATTGGTATAATCACCGTCACATCTTTCTGATTAACCAAAGCATCCATTACCTTTAATCTCTGTGCCGTAATATCCATACTGTGTACATCTGCACTGTAAAATAAAATATCACGGGCAGGATAAATAAGCACTGACTCCTTACCCTTCAGTACTTCTAAATCCTCTGCTAATTGCTTTGTGCTCAGCTCATCATAAGTAATGAGCACTATTGGTGCATTTGTAAACTGACTTAAGCTATATCCTAAATGCCCCTTACACGCATTAACTATATCCGTTATTTTTATATTCTTACCTTTCCTAAGATATTTTAATGCCTCTTCCATTCCTGGAAGTTCTAACAGTGGCTCAACGAGTCCTCTATATTTATATTCCACTTCAAATCACCGTCTTACTTTATTGTTATAGTTATTCATTGCTTTTTCTACTCCATCACGAACAATCATTTCAGTTGCCTTAACTGCATCGCCTACTCTTGGCCCAATAATCTTCATATCCTCCTCAGAAAAACGTCCAAGTACATAGTTTGCTAGGTCCCATCCTGCCGGCTTTTCACCTACACCAAATTTAATCCTTGGAAACTCTTGTGTCCCTAGTTGAGCTATAATATTTTTTATTCCATTATGCCCACCAGCACTTCCTGATTTGCGTAGTCTAAGTTGTCCTACTTCCAAAGAAATATCATCATAAATGACAATTAAATCTTCATTACTAATTTTATGAAAATCCATACAAGCCTTTACAGCTTCTCCACTTAAATTCATATAAGTTTGTGGTTTCATTAAAATAACCTTTTCTCCCCCAATTGTTCCATCACCAATAAGCGCCTTATATTTATTTTTCATCACTGATATATTATACGTTTCGGCAATGCTATCTATCACTTCAAATCCAATATTGTGTCTTGTTGCTGCATACTGCATGCCCGGATTTCCAAGTCCTACAATTAATTTCATGTCTCTTCCTCCACTTTTTTATTAGATTGTCCTTTTTGTATTTTATTTAATCATTCCTATTGTAACACATCCTTCCTTAACCTTCCAAACAAGAAAGTGTGTTTCTTATTGTATAAAATATACTTAACTAAAATAAAAAGTTGTGCTGTAAGTCTTAATACCTTACAACACAACTTTTTATTTCTTATTAATACTCTAATCAAATAATTTAGATACTGATAAGTCTTCATGAATACGTCTGATAGCATCCGCAAAAATAGGTGCTACAGAGATTTCTTTAATCTTGCTAATTTTCTTTTCCTTTGGAATGTTGATTGTATTTAATACAACAAGTTCTTCAATAGCTGAAGCTTCAATTCTTTCCATAGCCGGACCTGAAAGAACGCCATGTGTACAACAAGCATAAACTGCTGTTGCTCCTCTTTCTTTAAGGGCATTTGCAGCATTGCAAATTGTTCCAGCTGTATCAATCATATCATCAATTAAGATAACACGTTTACCATTAACATCCCCAATAATGTTCATAATCTCACATACATTAGCTTTTGGTCTTCTCTTATCAATAATAGCAAGAGGTATATCTAATTTTGTTGCAAAAGATCTAACTCTTCCTACACTACCAAGGTCTGGTGAAACAGCTACTACATCATCTGTATTCTCACCAATTTTTTCTGCGTAGTATCTTGTTAAGAGTGGAAGGCCTACAAGGTGGTCTACTGGAATGTTAAAGAATCCTTGAATTTGTGAGCAGTGTAAATCCATTGTAAGTATTCTGTCTGCTCCTGCAGTTTGAAGAATATCTGCCACAAGCTTTGAGCTAATTGGGTCTCTAGCTCTTGTTTTTCTGTCTTGACGTGCATAACCGTAATATGGAATAACAGCTGTGATACGTCCTGCTGATGCACGTTTCATAGCATCAATCATAATAAGTAATTCCATTAAATGCTCATTAGCTGGTGTAGAAGTTGGTTGAATGATATACACATCTGTACCACGTACCTTCTCATCAATTTTTACACTAATTTCACCATCACTAAATGTTGTTACTTCTGACTTCCCTAATGTTATATCTAATCCTTGTGCAATTTCCTTAGCAAGCTCTGGGTGCGCATTACCCGTAAACACTTTAATATCAGTGTAATTTCTAATCATTTGACCTAAGTCCTCCTTAATATTCGACCGTGTTTTCCGCAAACATTATAACATATTGTATACAAAATGCAAAGTCAAATGTGGATAAATATTTATTTTTGTCGTTTTTTGAGTACCCAATTTTCTTTGTTCTCTTGTTTAGCCCTAGCAATTGCCAGGCTATTTTCAGGTACAGTCTTTGTAATTGTAGAGCCTGCAGCTGTGTAAGCATTATCTTCTATAGTCACAGGTGAAACAAGGTTTGTATTACACCCAATAAACGCATTGTTACCAATTGTCGTACGATGTTTCTTTTGGCCGTCATAATTTACAATAACAGTACCACATCCAAAGTTAACATTTTCTCCAACATCTGCATCACCAACATAAGTTAAGTGTGAAATCTTTGTGCCATCACCAATATTGGCATTTTTAATTTCTACAAAGTCACCTACTTTAATATTTTTACCAATGTGTGAATTTGGTCTTACATAAGCAAATGGTCCTACATGTGTTCCTTCATCCACAAAACTCTCTGTAAGTACACTTACTTCAATATCAACATAGTCTTTAATAGTCATGTTTGTAAGTTTTGAGTTATAGCCAATACGGCAGTTCTCTCCAATTACAGTATTACCTTGTAACATACATCCTGGTTCAATAATTGTATCTTTACCAATAATAACATCAGCTTCAATATAAGTATTTGCTGGGTCTACTAATGTAACTCCATTTGCCATATGTTTTTCATTGATTCTTTTTTTCATCACTTGTGTAACACCTGCTAACTGCACACGAGAGTTAACACCTGCAATATCATCACTTTCTTCTATTGCAATGGCATCTACACGTTTACCTTCATTTAATAAAATTTCAATTGTATCTGTTAAGTAGTATTCACCCTGAACATTATTATTATTTAATTTTGAAAGGGCATATTTTAATAACTTCCCATCAAAAGTATATATTCCACCATTAATTTCTTTGATTTGTTTTTCTTCTTCTGTTGCATCTTTTTGTTCAACGATTTTTAGAAGATTACCATTTGCATCACGTACAATCCTACCATAGCCTGTTGGATCTTCCATTAATGTTGAAAGAACAGTAATAGCATTTTGTTTTTCACGATGGAAATCTAACATTGTTTGAAGTGTTTCTTTTGTAATAAGAGGTGTATCACCACATAAAACAATCACTTCATCTGCATCTTCCATAAAATCTAATGCTTGCATTACTGCATGACCTGTTCCTAATTGTTCTTTTTGAAGTGCATAACTTACTCTATCACCTAAAGCTGCTTTTACATCTTCAGCTCTATGCCCTACAATTAAGCAAATTTCTTCAACACCTACGCCTTGTGCTGCTATAATAGGATATTCTACAAGACTTTTTCCTAATACTTTATGCAATACCTTTGAGCCATTAGATTTCATACGAGTCCCTTGACCAGCTGCTAAAACCAATGCTTTTGTTTTCATATTATATATCTTCCTTTCACGTTATTACGTTTTATCCACATTCTCTCACTTTATCACATTTTGTGCAACCTTTTATTTTCTTGCCATTTTATAATTTTTTATGTATTTCTTCATTTTTACATCTATATAGAGCTCACATCTATAAATTGTTTTAATCAATCTTTATCCTTTAACATGTACTTTTTCTTCCTTTAAAACTATATGCAACTTTGCTAAGCTTTATTAGAACATTTCTATAGCATTCCATTACATTTCTACCCTCGCTGGGCACACTACATCAAAAAAGAGAACTTGCTTATCCACTTAAGCCGTCCTCTTTTAAACTTGATATAAGTTATTAAACCACTAAAAAAGACGTTTCCTTCAAATCCAGAAACGTCTCTTTCTATTATGTAATTATTCTTCGAATCCTAAATCGCTTTCATCAGCTACTGCTGCTTCATCAGAAAGGAGAACCATTTCGTATTTTTCTAACACTTGATTTTGAATACGATCTCTTGTTTCTGAATTAATAGGATGTGCGATATCTCTAAATTCCCCATCCAGAGTTTTACGACTTGGCATTGCGATAAAACGGCCTTTGTCCCCCTCAATAACTTTGATATCATGAACAACAAATTCATTATCAAATGTAACTGATACAACGGCTTTCATTTTACCATCTTTATTAATCTTTCTTACTCTGATATCTGTGATTTCCATTAGCAAATCCTCCCTGTTATTAACTAGTGCCTTTTGATGGCTATCCTATTAATAAATTTATTATTTTTATTATTTGAATTATATGATATTTTTTCCAAATAGTCAATATTTTTTTCTTTTGCTTAAAATTCCATTAATTCTATATAAAAAAACTCTATTTTTCTCTATTTTTTGATTTATTTTTTAACCACTTTATACAATATTTCTCTTTTCAAGAAGAATAATATCTTCTTTTGTTCCCTTAACACTTTGTCCATCAGATACATAAACCTGTTTATCTAAAATAGCATTTTCAATAACACAATTCTTTCCAATAGTTACTCCTTCCATGATGATGGAGTTTTTAATTACTGTACCTTCCCCAACAAATACTTTTCTAAACAATACCGAATTTTCAACTTGTCCGTTTACAATATCTCCACCACTTACAATACTATTAGTAACTCTAGCACTGCTATTAAATTTAGTAGGTGGCTCGTCCTTTGCTTTAGTAGATATATATGGATATGTATTAAAGAAGAGATTTCTCACTTCTGGAGTAAGGAAATCCATGTTAATGCGATAAAATTCATTAATATCTCTAATTCTTCTCCAATAGCCATCAAAATGATAACCATAGATTTTAAGTTTCTTACGATAGCGAATAATAATATCACTTACTAAGCTATATCTCCCCTCTGACTCTAATTGTTCAAGGAGCTTAATAAGTAATTCTCTACTCATCACATAAATGCCAAGTGATACAGTTGTATATTGAGGGTTAAGAGGCTTTTCTTCAAAATCTATCATTTGTTTATTATCATCTAAACCTATTACACCATAATCTTCAACAGCATAAGTATTCATATCCTTATAAGCAATTGTGATATCTGCATTTTTTTGTTCATGGTATTTAATAAGTTTCTCATAATCCATTTTATAAATTTGTTCCCCAGAAGTAATGACAACATAAGGTTCATTACTTTTCTTTAAGAAATCAATATTTTGGTAAATACAGTCTGCTGTTCCTCTATAACCATATGTTTCTTGATTAAGCATCGTTGGTGTAAATAAGAAAAGCCCTGTCTTTTTACGCCCAAAATCCCACCATTTAGATGAACCAATATGGTCTGCAAGAGACCTTGCACTGTATTGTGAAATAACAGCTACTTTTTTGATTCCTGAATTACTAAGATTGCTTAATGCAAAGTCTATTGATCTATAAGAACCTCCAATAGGCATAGCTGCTAAGTTTCTTTGTTTCGTTAACACACCTAAAGTACTACGCTTTCCACCTGCTAAAATAATACCAATTGCTCTCATATCATTTCCCCCCCTATATAATCAGTGAATGTCCACTCTCTAATATTCCATCTTCGTAGTGTTCTTGTAAGGTATGTCCACTTACTTCACAATTCTTACCAATCTTTACGTTGTCAGGTATGATTGTGTTATCACCTATTGCACTAATTCCTGTAGAATAGATATGAGATTTTGTAACGTGAGGTACTGCCTCACCAATACCAATACTAGTATTTTCCCCTATTTCACATTTTTCGGATACTATGCATGTTTCCAAATTTGCACCTTTACGGATAATGGTTTCACCCATTACAATTGAGTTTCTAACAACTGCACCTTCTTCAATGATAACCTTTGGCCCTAATACAGAATGATATACGTTTCCATATACTTCACATCCTTCAGAGAGTAATGATTGCTCAATTATTGCCTCTTTACCAATATATTGTGGTAATTGATGTTCTGTATTGGTATAAATTTTCCAAAACTCATCATATAAATTAAATACAGGAACAGTTTCTGTAAGTTCCATATTAGCTTTCCAGTAAGCATCAATTGTACCTATACCTCTACAGTAATCATTAAATCGATATGCATCCACATTCTTTTCCCCATTAATCATTTCTGGTATGATATGTTTACCAAAATCACTATCTTCATGAATTGTATTATCCTTAAGAAGTGCTTCTCTTAATACCTTCCATGTAAAGATATAAATTCCCATAGAAGCTAAATTACTTTTTGGATGTGCAGGTTTTTCTTCAAATTCTACAATTCTATCTTCTGAATCTGCATTCATAATTCCAAATTGTGGTGCAATATCCATAGGTACTTCTATAACTGCTATAGTTGCATCTGCTTGATTCTTTTTATGTTCTTCAAGCATCTCACTATAATCCATTTTATAAACATGATCCCCAGATAAAACTAAAATATATTCTGGATTATAATCATCGATATATCTAATATTATGATAAATCGCATTTGCTGTTCCAGAATACCAAGAGCCTTGCTTATTCCCTTTTTTTTGGAAAGGTGGTAACACAGTAACACCACCATTTCTTCTATCTAAATCCCATGGAATCCCAATTCCAATATGTTTAGTTAAAAGTAATGGCTCATATTGTGTTAAAACTCCAACTGTATCAATCCCTGAATTAATACAGTTACTAAGTGGGAAGTCAATAATTCTATATTTACCTCCAAACATGACAGCAGGCTTTGCAATTTGTTTAGTAAGTGTACCTAGCCTGCTACCTTGTCCCCCTGCTAATAGCATAGCAATCATTTCTTTCTTATTCATGCAATCCCTCCTAACCCTTCTCTACCGAGTTAAACTTTGAATAATTATAATGCTTACCGCGTATTAGCATTGTATCATTTTTCCAATTTCTTTACAATATTATATTATATTATTATGATTAAAAATATTCTAAATAATATTTTCACACATTAACTTCTTCCCTTATTTATAATCATAAAAGCCACTATTTATTATTATAAATATCTACTACTTTATTATTTTCATCTACAGCATCTAACCATAATAAAGTTTTAAAATCTTCCACTACTTTATTTTCTGGAACTTTTGTTGCCATCAATACACCAATCCCAACTAGCTGCGCTTCAAACTCCTGCATTAATTCCATAATTCCTTTAGCCGTCCCTCCAGCTTTCATAAAGTCATCAATAAATAATACTTTTGAATCTTTTTTAATTGCTCTGGTTGATAGACACATGGTATTAATGCGATGCTTACTGCCTGAAATATAATTTAAATGAATAGCTGTTCCATCTGTTAATTTAGTTTGATTACGTACAACAACCATTGGCTTATTAAGTGCCATAGCTGTCATAAGTGCAATTGGAATACCTTTAGTTTCAATTGTAATAATATAGTCTATTTCTACATCCTTGAATAAGCTTGCTAATGCCATCCCTATTTTCTTTGAAATTTCAGGTGAGTAAAGTAAATCATTCATATAAATATAACCACCTGGAATAATACGATCCGAACTATTAATTAGCTGGCATAGCTCTTTTGTAAAATCTTTAATTTGCTCATCTGTCATAAGTGGATTATAATATACCCCACCTGCTGCTCCTGATACTGTTTCAATATATCCTAACTGATAATTATTAAAGATTTCTTTAACAATATCTAAGTCTTCACTTATTGTAGATTTTGCACAATTAAACAAGTTACAAAAATATGTTAATGTGTAAATCTTATTCGGATTATTTGTTAGGATATTCGTAATAACACTTATCCTATCGTGTTTTTGAACTTTTTTCATTGTTTTCTCCTTTTTTCAGTGACTTTGCTTACCTTTTATTATATGCTATTATGTTCTCAAAGTCGAATATTTAAATCGCTTACCGCAATATCATTCGCAATTTACAAAAATATTTGTTTATTATTTATCTTAGTATATAATTAAAGATGCCTTAATTACATATCATAGTATTATGGCCTCATTAATATAGAAGGATACTATATTTATCGAAAGGACTAATAACATGTCAAATCAGAACTCTCTATTAGATAAAAAGAAATTACATTTTATAGGTATTGGTGGTATTAGCATGAGTGGACTTGCTGAAATCATCTTTAATAAAGGTTATAAGGTAACCGGTTCAGATATGAAGCATTCCATTACAACTAATCATCTTGAAGAAATAGGCATTACTATTCACTATGGACATCATGCAAAAAATATTGCCGAGGATGTAGATCTTGTTATTTATACTGCTGCAATTCATGATGATAATCCTGAAATTCAAGCAGCTAAAGCAAGAGGCATTGAACTTATGACACGTTCTGTATTTCTTGAACTTTTAATGCACCATTTTGAATATCCAATTTGTGTTTCAGGAACTCATGGTAAAACAACTACAACCTCTATGCTCTCACATGCACTTCTTGCTGCGAATTTAGACCCGACAATTAGTGTTGGAGGCATTTTAAAAGCAATTAATGGTAATATTCGCATAGGACACTCTAAATACTTTGTAACAGAAGCTTGTGAGTACTGTGATAGTTTCCTAGATTTCTTCCCTCGTGTTGGTATTATCTTAAATATAGAAGAAGATCACTTAGACTATTTTAAAGACATTAATCAAATTAGAACTTCATTCCAAAAATTTTCTCAAAAAATACCTAAAGATGGATTTCTTGCTGTTAATGGTGAAATCGAAAATCTAAATGATTTCTTAGCGCCTATTGATTGCCAAGTTGAAACTTTCGGTTTTGAAGATAAAGATAACTGGGTTGCTAAAAATGTAGTCTATAATGAAAAAGCTTGTGCAAGCTTTGACGTTTATTATAATGGTCAATTTATAAAACACTTAATTCTTCATGTTCCAGGTAAACATAATGTTTTAAATGCCCTATCTGTATGTAGTGTTTGCCATCACTTAGGTTTAGATTTAGATGTTTTAAATCATGGACTTGAAGACTTTAGTGGCGCAAACCAACGTTTTGAAATTAAAGGTACAGTTAACGGGATTACAATTGTAGATGATTATGCACACCACCCAACAGAAATTTCTGCTACTTTATCTGTAGCTCATAACTACCCACATAATAACCTTTATATTGTATTCCAACCTCATACTTATACTCGTACAAAAGCATTCTTAGATGACTTTGCTAAATCGCTTTCAGTTGCTCAAAATATCATTTTAACAGATATCTATGCTGCTAGAGAAAAAAATCCTGGTGATATCTCTGCAAAAGATATTGTTAATAAGATTGAAGCCCTTGGTAAAGAAGCACTCTATATGTCCGACTTCAACGAAATCGCTTCTTATCTTAGACAGCAAGCTGTATCAGGTGACCTAATTATTACAATGGGCGCTGGAAACGTAAATCAAATCGCTTCTATTTTATTAGAAAACAATGAATAGCTTTACTACAACTTAATCCCCTATCCCGTACTATTTACCTAAATCTCCCCTTTATTGGGGAGATTTTCATTTATTTACTTATCATATTTTCTCCATTTTGTGCTATAATACTAACACATAAAATGATTTACAAGGAGGTGTCACATGGCATATATCAAAACAGGTTGTTTTACTACAAATTTCATCCAAGTCCCACAATGGTTTATTACAGACTATATGCCAAAGGCACTCAGCGGCTATACAAAAGTTTATCTTTACTTACTAGCACTATCAGCGCATCCAACCAATAAAGGCATTTGTCTAGAGGATGTTTGTAGTGCATTAGATATGCTTCATTCAGAAGTTATACAAGCACTAAAATATTGGGATGAACAGAAAGTTCTTGTTTTTAAAGAAGAAAGTCCAGAATCATTTCAACTAGATTTTATGGTAGAGCCACCTACTTCTCATTCCAATTCAACAGAGTCTAAAAATATTACCATAAAACCTATTATTCAGCAGACTAGACCCGAATATAGTATTGATGAAATTAATCTTTATAAAGATAATAGCCAAGATTTCTCTAATCTTGTTAAAGTTACTGAACGTTACTTAGGCAGGCTTCTATCCTTTACAGATCAAAAAGTCTTATATAGCTTTTATGATTGGCTGCATATGCCATTTAATCTAATTGAGTACCTTATAGAATATTGTGCTTCTATGAACCGTACTGGCATGCATTATATTGAAAAAGTTGCTATTAACTGGGTAGATGAAGGTATCTTGACACTAGAACAAGCTAAAGCTAAAATGGCTGTTGATAAACGTTATTTTAAAATTTTAAATGCTCTCGGGGCTGCTCGTAATACCCTAACGCCTGTTGATAAAAAATATATGTCAAAATGGTTAGATACCTATCATTTTAGCTTAGAAATTGTTCTTGCCGCCTGCAATAAAGCAGTGACTCAATCAAATAAGCCAAGCTTAAATTATGTTGATACTATTCTTACAAGTTGGCATAATGATAACGTCAAAACTTTAGATGATATTAAGGCTTTAGATAAAGTTTTCGAGAGTAAAAAGCTGATGGGAGCTCAAGCTAATAAATCTTTTGTGACACCTCTTCCAAATAAAGTTGCTAAATTTAATGAAATGGATTCTCGTGATTGGGATTTTGATGAAATGGAAAGATTGGAACGTGAATATATTGAGCGCAAGCTAAACGGAGGAAGTTAAATATGAACAATAAAGAACTGTACTATAAGCGTTTATTACGTGAATATGACTTGATGCGTTCTAAATCTCATCAAGAAATGCTTAATCGTCAAAAAGAAATTTATGAAAAAATTCCACAAATTAAAGCTATAGATGATGAATTAAGTGACTCAGGCATTAAATTAGTACGCCGCATGATGGCTTCGCCTCAATCTGATACTTTAGAAAACTTTCATAAACATTCAGATGAACTCTTGCGTACTAAAAAAATGATTTTAGTAGAAAATGGTTATGAACCAAACTATCTGGAGCAACAATTTCATTGTAAATTATGTAAAGATACAGGCTTTATTAGTAATGAACCTTGTTCTTGTTTTAAACAAGGCCTAATTACGATTGCTTATGAGCAATCTAACTTAAAAAATATTCTAGATAAGGAAAACTTTAATTCTTTTTCGCTTAAGTATTACTCTAAAAATCCAGTTGGAAAAGATAGCCGTTCTCCTTATGATAATATGGTTAAGGTTAAGCAAATTTGCGTTGATTTAATCGAAAAATTTGATACGGAAAAAGAAAGTTTACTTTTAACAGGGCAAACTGGTGTGGGTAAGACCTTCCTTTGTAATTGTATCGCTAAAGAACTCTTAGATAATGGATTTACAGTTTTATATTTTACAGCACCTCAACTCTTTAAACTTTTTGAGGAATCTAGATTCCATCGTGAAGATATGTTGGATGATTCTAAAAATCTATTAAATATGTTATTTGATGCAGATATGCTTATCATAGATGATCTTGGTACAGAATCTATTTCTACTATAACGATTAGTGATTTATTTAATGTTATCAATTCTCGTTATCTTAACCAAACTTCTACTCTTATCTCTACAAATCTAACTTACAAACAACTTACAGAACGTTATACGGACCGTATTATCTCTCGTATCTTTGGACAGTATACTACCTTAAAGCTATATGGTGATTATATTCGTAAACTTAAAAAGTACAGCCACTCTTAGTGGAATGTACTTTTTTATTTTCCTCTTTTATAGGCTTATATAAATGAATATTTCAATGCTTATCCTAATATATTTATAATATCACCCATTTTACTTCAGGAGGTTCTATATTATGTTTCATGCCGTTAAACTTTCAAAATCTGATCCAACTCCTATTTATATACAACTTGCTAGTGAACTTGCTAATCTTATTGAACAAGACCTTTTATATGAAGGAATGAAACTTCCAACTATTCGTTTACTTTCTAAGCAACTGTCTATTAACAGGGATACTGTTGTAAGTGCCTATAAACTCTTAGAACAACAAGGGCTTGTAGAAAGTTATATAGGTAAAGGTACTTACATTGCTCCACATAAAAAATCCACCTCATTATCTGTACATACTCCTCCTACTCATCATAAGCCTCACATTTGTTGTAGTCATCTTAATTTATCAGACGATTTTTTTCCTTCCACGCTTTGCCAAGAACTCACTACCCAAGTTATTCTAAAAGAAGGTTGGGAAGCTTTTTGTGACCCTCTTTATAGGCAGCGAAGAGAATTAAAGCAAAGTGCCACTTGTTTTTTAGAAGACTTAGGTATCAAAGCTCACTTTGCCCAAACTCGTATTATTAGTAATATGGATGAATTTCTATTAAATCTTTTTAAACTTTCTCCTAAGGTAGGCATATGTGTGGAAACCCCTCGTGATCTTGCACTTCCGTGTTACCTACGCTCTATCGGAGCTAAAATTTATGAAGTTCCTTTAACACCTCTAGGTATGAATTTAGATGTTCTAGAAAAATATTTACGTACAGGTACAATTTCTTATATCTTTTTATCCCCTTACTTGCAGAATCCTACTGGTGTTTGCTATTCTAAAACTCATCTTCAAAAACTATTGGAATTAGCTGAGCGTTATGATTGTCTTATTGTAGAAGATGGTACTTATTGTGACTTTTTAACTCACACTCATTATACGCCACTTTATAACCTTTCTCGTAATGGTCATGTTATTTATCTCTACCATTTTTCTAAACTTTACTTACCCTATATGAAATATAGTTTTGCAGTTCTTCCAACACATTTACTTAAACGCTTTAAAGATGATATAGAATGTAGTTTTAATGAACGCTTCTTACAGTACTACTTAAATTCTAATGCTCTAATAGATATTAAGAAACAAATTATACTTACATGCCAAACACGCTATCAATATCTTATTCAAAAACTAGAACCTTTAAAGGAACATATATCCTATTTTTCTAATTATGGTGGCTTAAGTTTATGGTGTTCGGTTTCTCCTACAATTTATGAAACACTTTGTCAACGACTTGCTCAAAAAGATATTATTATTGCACCCGGTGAACTTTTTTCTAATGGAGCCTCTACTGGTTATTTCCGTATCTCTATTAGTAATATTTCTTGTAATGACATTGATGAACTAGTTTGTGTACTCCAAGAAATTTTAGCTTCATAATTTCTCATATTAAACACTTTTTTAACGGGTATGCCAACGCCTACCCGCTTTTATTATATTTATTAATTTCTTAATTTGTTTTTTGTTCAAAGTATTTAACAATCCCTAGATAAATGCCTAATGCCATTTTTTCTTGATATTCAGCATTATTTAATTTTTCTTCTTCCTCAGGATTCGTTAAAAATCCACATTCAATAATAACTGCTGGTATGTCTGTAGCTTTTAATACATAATAATTAGTATTACTTTTTGCTTCTCTTCTATTAGTTGAATCTGTATAAGTTTTGATTGTATTTTGGATAGCATTAGCAAGTAATTTTCCTTCCTCTGATTTCCCATTAAAGAATACTTGTGCTCCATGGACACTTGGTTGTGTAAAAGAGTTTTGATGAATACTTACTAATATATCTCCTCCTTCTGAAAGCTTTTTCCGCTCAACCATATCTTTACTTTTATGTTTAACACCATCCATACCATCTACATCGTCATCTGTTGTACGTGTCATAATAACAACTGCGCCTGCATTTTGAAGATAATCTCTTAATAATAAAGCGATTATTAAATTTAGGTGCTTTTCATCTAGTCCTTTTATGCCTGGTTTTCCTGGATCAAATCCACCATGTCCCGGATCTAAAATAATAATTTTATTATTTAATACACTACTTTCTGCTTTTAACGGCATCTCTATAACACCTATCATCGTTTGTAGTACAATACATACTATAAGTAACCAAATAATTTGATACTTTTTCATATTTTCATTCCTTTTCTTTTATCTTCCTTCAACTGGTAGTCTTTATTTCTTTTATAAATGTTATATAATTTTCTTCTATAGCAACTAGGTCACTATGATGATAACAGAAATGACCTGAATCTTTTAAGTAAAGTACCCTAATATCTCCTAAGCTTTCTCTAAAATATTTTATACTTCTACTATTTACAAACTCATCCTTTGCTGCAAACACTAAAGCAACTTTACATGTTAAATATTTTACTTGCTTTTTTGTATAGCTTATTATTGTTAAAAGTTCACTATACCGTCTTATTAAGCCAATGAATGCACGTAGTTTAATAGGTCCTACACCCATTGCATGATATTCAGCTATAGTATATCTTTCAAATACCCTTACTTTACCAAAATTGATTTTCAAAGCACTTTTTATTACTCGTGGCCATAAATGAATCTTTAATGGCACATTTATTAGAAATAAAGCTTTTATCCTTTTTTTTCTGGTAACTGCTTCACAAATTCCTAATAAAGCTCCCATAGAATGCCCCACTATAATAATTTGATCATATTTAGTTAAGAGCCACGTAATTTGATCAGAAATATATTTGACCCATTCCATATAACCTATTTGGGCAAAATATATACTATCTCCCCCATGACCAGGTAGCCATACTCTATAAGTAGAATATCCTTCTCTATATGCAATCTCTGCTAATGTTCTAAACTGTTTGGGACTTTCTAGGATACCATGAATAAAAACGACTACTTCACAACTATCTTTATGATGTCTATATAACCCTCGTGTTTTATACTCTTTATCTTTATCGTTCTTATACTTCATCTGCTACTATTTATCCCTTTCAATCAACCTATCTTAAAACTTACTTTTTTAATACCTATTCACTATATATTATCTTTCTTATCTCTACATTTTTTCATTTTAAAAATCTATCGCCCAATTTATTTTTATAAATAAAAAAAAGCAAATGACACTATCTTAGTCATTTGCTTTTTTTTATTTAATTATTCAATACTACTTAGGATATCCCATATATCATCTGTCTCATAACCTAAGCGCCATGCTGCATAACCAGCTAATTTATATTTTTCCATTAATGCAATACGTTTATGAATAGATTCATAGTCTTCTATCCATACTTTATATAATTCACCATCTTGTTCATGTTCTACATAATTTTGTCCGCTTACTTCATCTAAAGTAGGCTGTTCACCCCACTGGGCAATTAATTCAGCTATTGAACTCATACTATATGCTTTGGTCTCTAAGCCATTAGTGCCTTCTTTCCAAAGTCTTGAATAAAACGGCATACCTAACACTAATTTTTCATTAGGTACTTCTTCAAGAGTTGCTATAATGCCTTCTTCTGTCCATGGTAATTCTGCAACTGAACCAGCTTGCTCAGAGCCTGACCAATGTTGGTCATATGCCATCACCATAAAGTAATCACTACTTTCTGCAACTTTTCCTCTTTCATAATGTCCTGACCAACTAGATGGTGTATACACATCTACAGAGACAACTAATCCTTCTTTTTTTAGCTGAGGATAAAGTTCTCTCATAAATTGTACCCATACATCACTTATATCATCTTGTATATTCTCAATATCTACATTAATACCATCCAATTCATACTGTTTTGCATAATCAATAAGTTGATTAATTACATATTGCCTTTTGCTTGTACTAGATAATATTTTTGCCGTTAATTCAGGTTCTCCAAAGTTATGTCTTAAAATTGCCCAAACTTGTATCCCTCTACTATGTGCATTTTCTACATAAGATTTAGTAGCAATATCCGATACTGTTCCATCTTCTTTCTCAAATTCAAACCATGTTGGTGATATTACATTAACATTTTTCATTCGGGCATACTTACTAGTTGTCCAGTCTTTTTCTGCTCTAGTTGTCATATCATCCCACATCAGTTTAACTGTTTCACCTAATGGATTAGACTGCCACGGTTCTACTGAAGCAATTGGTTTTGCATCAATTGTTTCTTGTTTTTTTACTGCATCACTAGGTAAATATCCAATAATACCATTTTCACTTCTTACACGTATAAATCCATCTTCTTCCCTATAAATGGTAACCTTTTCACCTTTTGAAAGTACTTCTACTACCGTAGATTTTTTCATAGTATGTGTACGCAATTTAGCTTTTTTTCTTACAGTTGCTATCGTTTGTGGAATACTTGTATTCGTTGCTATAAATAATCTATCATCTACACCTTTTTCAATCGTTACTCCAAAGAAATCTTTTAAAATACTTGCTTCTATATATAGAGTATCTCCTAGTGTCATAATAGAATAATCTCCATCTATTCCGGCAAAAGAGATATGATTTTCTCCTTCAGAAAGTCTAACAACTTCTCTTGCATTTGTCATTGTTAAAACCTTTTCATTTACATCATAAAAAATTCTATCATTTACATATTGGTTAGCAAATAAATAACTTACAAATACTTTCCCATCCACAATTTGAATAGGTTCCTTTGTATCCACCCTTGCATCTTCATAAACTAAATTATTTTTATTTCCTTTAAACTCATCAAAATATGTCAATGGATCTACTTGCTCACCTACATAGCTCACTTTATTATATATAAAAATACCAATTAGAATAGAAATAAGTACTATTCCACAACAAACTATCTTTTTAAACATTTCCCCTCCTCCTAACGCTTATAGTATAGCATAAAAAATATACAGCTTGTTACTGTATTACAAAATAATAATATCTATTTCGAGATATTTTAAACATTTTTTTTATCATTTGACTATATACTTTAATTTTTGTATTATTTAGTAAAGAAATTTAAATCATTTTACTGTTTTATTCTAGGAGCTGATGTATTGAATAATAAAAAAAGGATTATAACTTTTATTTGCCTCATATATATATTGCTCTCTTCATTGCTTGGCTGTAAACAAACACCTTCTGCATCTGAAGTGGCTTTAGGATATTATAATCTTCTAATTAAGCAAGATTCATCTAATGTCATTTCTCTTGGTATGTCTCCCCAAACTGCTCACATAGTCATTTCAAATCTTCATACGACCTTAAGAAACCAGATTGAAAATCAACTTTCTATGAATCAACTCATTACTTTAACAGATGAACAAATTACTACTATTGAAAATGCCTATTTATCCACACTTCACCAACTTAATGCTACTGCTCATAGTAAACGTATTGGACTAAATGCTTATAATGTAACACTTTCCTCCCCAAGTATTAATTTTGATGAGATTAATCAAAATGCTGCAAATAAAGCTTTAAAACAGGTTAGTATTCTAGATTATCCAAATGAAACTACTTATTTATCTAACTTAACAGAAACATACATCTCTTATCTTATTGAAGGTTATACTCATGCTATTCCAGCATCGCATTCTAGTGAAGCCTCTTTTATTTTTACTAAACAACACGGCCTATGGCTTCCTAAAAATCAAGAAGATTTTGTTTCTCGAGTTTGCAATCTAGTGAACTTTCAATAAAAGATATCCACTAAAAGAAGCTGTGATTTCTTTTTATAGAAATCACAGCTTCTTTATTATAATGAATTTATATTAATTCATTAATCATCTCTTCCTAAAATATTGACTAATCTAATGAAAATATTAATAAAGTCAAGGTAAAGTGTTAATGCCCCAATAATACTTGCATTTCTAACCATACCTTCACTTTCAGCATAAGCAAGTTGTTTAATTTTTTGAGTATCATAACCAATTAAACCAATAAAGATTACAACGCCTACATACATTAAAGCTAAAGTATATCCTGGTGTTTGGATAAATATGCTCATTACTGATGCAATAATTAAACCAAATAAGCCCATTACAAATAAATTTCCAATTTTAGATAAGTCTGTTTTAGTTACATATCCATAAATTGTCATTACTGCAAATACAAGTGCTGTTACTAAGAAAGCATAACCTGCAACCCCTAAACCATACACTGCAAAAATACTTCCAAATGTTACCCCATTAAGTACAGCATAAACAATAAACCATATCTTTGCTGCTGTTGCACTCATCTTATGTGCACGTGCTCCAATCATAACTACTACTACCACTTCTGCAATTGCAACAATCCAATAAGCTGAAGTTGCTGCTAATGTATAAAGTAAATTATAATTACTTGCAATATAAAGACCAACTACAGCTGAAATCATAAGAGCAAGCGTCATCCATCCATATACGCCTAGCATCGTTTTTCTAACCGCTACTTCTTTGTCTGCATAGCTATGATATCCATTGAATTCTTGATTCATACCATTCATATCTAATCCTCCTATTTTATTTATTAAGATTATTATATTTTATTTCAGTAATTTTCTAAATATATAATAGTCTATTTTTAATTGTTTTATACAAGTTTTATTATCTTATATGCGTATAAATTCTTTATGAATATATATATTCATTCATCCATTTAATTTGGTTTCTCTTAACGATTTCACATTCATAAAATTGATGAATAACTATAATTCTTATTTGTGAAATCTATATACTGACAAAAAAGAACGATAAAGCCTTAATTTATTTAAGCTTTATCGTTCTAAATATTGATTTGTATTACTAACCAATTACGATATTTTGATCTCTGTTAGGTCCAACACCTACCATTGTAATTTTACATCCAACTAATTCTTCAATACGGTGAATGTACTTCTTAACGCTTTCTGGAAGTTCTTCATAAGTACGTGCTCCAGAAATATCTCCCCAGCCTTCCATTTCTTCATAAACTGGTTCACATTTTTCTAAGTCTTCAAGACTTGCTGGGAAGTATTTAATAACTTCACCATTAAATTTATATCCTACACAAATTTTAATAACTTCTAAGTCTTTTAAAACATCAATTTTATTAAGTGCAATTTGTGTAAGTCCACTTGTTCTTACTGCATACTCTCCAATAACAGCATCAAACCAACCACAACGTCTTGGTCTACCTGTTACTGTTCCAAATTCATGACCTTCTTCTCTAATACGGTCACCAGTTGCATCAAAAAGTTCTGTAGGGAATGGCCCTTTTCCAACTCTAGTAATGTAACCTTTCATAACCCCGATACATTCATCAATCATTGTAGGTCCAATACCTGCTCCAATACATGCTCCACCTGTAATTGGATGTGAAGATGTAACATATGGGTAAGTACCTAAATCAAGGTCAAGTAATGTACCTTGTGCACCTTCAAATAATACTTCTTTGCCCTCTTTAATTGCTTCATAAACTGTTACCGTTGTATCTTCTACAAATGGTTTTAAACGCTCTGCATATGCTCTATATGACTTAATGATTTCTTCTGCATCATATTGTAAATCATCTTGATGATATACATATTTAAGCATATCATTTTTAATTTTTACATTTTCTCTTACTTTTTCTGCAAAAGTTTCTTCATGGTATAAATCACATACACGAATACCGCTACGCTCTGCTTTATCCATGTAACAAGGACCAATTCCCTTCATTGTTGTTCCGATTTCTTTACCATCTTTTGCTTTAAGGGCTTCTTTTGCTTTATCTAATCCTTTATGATATGGCATTACCAAGTGTGCTCTTGTACTAATTCTTAATGTACTAACATCAATTCCCTTAGCTGCTAAACCATCAATTTCTCCTAAAATACCTTCAGGATCAATTACTACACCGTTTGCTACAACACATTTTTTACCTGTATATAAAATCCCAGAAGGAATGAGTTGAAATTTATATACTTCATCATTTACAGCAACAGTATGTCCTGCATTGTTTCCTCCTTGTGTACGTACAACAACATCTGCTTTTTCAGATAAAATATCAATAATTTTTGCTTTACCCTCGTCCCCCCATTGGGCTCCAATAACTACTTTTGCTGGCATCTCATCCACATCCTTTCAAGAACTCACTTATACTATGTAGCCTTTTTAACATGACTATCATACCAAATCTTTATGCATAAATCAACACAATATCGAATATTTATCTTTCTTTTTAGTTTAATGTTCGCAAAAATCAATCTATATAACTACATTATAAATAGGTTTTTCCCCTACTAATAATATAGTCTCCATATCATAGAAAAATAATTCCTATATGTGTTTATCATTTCTTTATTGACATTAACAATCTATATTGCTATCTTTATCTTATGCCTAAGCCTTGAAACACATAGATTACTGAATTTACCATAGCTTTATGTAATAAATTTAAATTTTTTCATTAAAACTATAGTCATAAATCTATTGGTATTCTTATTTTAGGGCATTTATACTAAGGAGTTTATTTATATAAGGAGTTTATTATGGACAAAAAAATCTACGTCTTTGGACACAAAAATCCAGATACAGATTCTATATGCGCCAGCATTTCCTACGCCCACTTAAAACGTGCTTTAGGAAATGACAATGTAGAAGCTGTTAGTCTCGGAAAAATCAATAAAGAAACACAATTTGCTTTAGATTATTTTGGTGTAAAAGCACCTAGAGAAATTAAAAATATAAAACCTCAAGTAAGTGATCTTAACTTCTACCCTATTCCATCTGTATATGTGGTAGACTCTGTAAAAAAAGCTTGGGATGTAATGACAGAGAATGGCCGCCAAATGATTCCTGTTCTTTACCATGATCATAAGCTTGCTGGTGTTATTTCAATTTCTGATATTGCTAAAACTTATATCGGTCTTACTGATGGTTGTGTTTTAAAAGAACATAAAACACCATTTATTAATATTCCATCTGTACTTGAAGGAAAAGTAATTGCAGGAAGCTATCCTCATGCTTACGTTTCAGGTGATGTATATACAACAGCTTCTATTGCTGATGACACAGTTTTAACTGCTGACGATATTATCATCACTGGTGCTAATGCAGATCGTATTCAAAAAGCTCTACGTTGTGGTGCTGGTTGTGTTATTATTACTGATCAGGATATGAATAATCTTAATATCCATTTACCAGAACACTCAAGTGCCGCTATTGTTTGCACACCATTCTCTTTCTTTAAAACAATAAAAATGATTTCTCAAAGTATTGCTGTAAAAAATATCTTAAAGAAAGAAAATATTACTTTCTTCGAGGCTGATGATTACTTAGATGAAGTTAGACAAACAATGCTTAATACATCATATCGTCACTTCCCTATTATGGATCATGACGGTTTAGTTAAAGGGCTAATTTCTAAACGTCACCTACTAGATATTCAAAAGAAAAAAGTTATTTTAGTAGACCATAATGAACGTGCTCAAAGTGCTGATGGTATTGAGCAAGCAGAGATTTTAGAAATCATTGATCACCATCGTATTGCTAATATTGATACAGGTAATCCTGTTTTCTTACGTGCAGAGCCTGTTGGATGTACAAATACTATTATTGGTAAAATGTATGAAGAAAATAACATTATGCCACCAAGAGAGATTGCTGGTTTAATGCTTAGTGCAATCCTTTCAGATACATTAATCTTTAAATCTCCAACTTGTACAGAAGATGATATCCACATCGCTAAGAGACTTGCAGAAATTGCAGAAGTTGATTTATATGCTTATGGTGCTGAACTTTTAGCAGCTGGTACATCACTTGAAGGTACAACCCCTGCTGAACTTTTAAATATTGATAGAAAACCATTCAGTATTGGTAAATATAATCTTAGTGTTGCTCAAATCAATACTGGTGATTTCCGAAGTATTTTCAAGATTAAAGATGATATCTTAGCTGAAATGCGCCGCCTTGAAGAAGCTGAAAACTTAGATTTATGCTTACTTATGGTTACAGATATTGTTGTTGGTGGTACAGAACTTATTGCAACAGGTAAAGAACGTCATCTTGCTGAATCATTATTTGGACTTAATCCAACAGATGATAGCATTTTCTTAAAAGATGTTTTCTCTCGTAAAAAACAAATTGTACCAAAATTAATGAGCCTAGCATAATAAGTATCATTTAAATGTTTTCAAATGTAGGCGTTGAAAATTTTTATTAGTATTCGTATAATAGTATTTGTAATACTAATTTTTTTAGTGTGAAAGGAGAAAATCATGGCACAAAAAGTAACAAAAGACATGATTATTGGTGAAATTCTTCATTTAAATGAAGGTGTTGTTCCTATTTTAATGCAATCAGGCATGCACTGCCTTGGATGTCCATCATCTCAAATGGAATCTCTCGGAGATGCTTGTCTTGTTCATGGTATTGATGCAGACGAATTAGTTGAAAAACTTAATGCGTTCCTTGCAACAGTAGAATAATAGTGAAATATATAATAAAAAAAGGTACTGCGAAAAATTGCAGTACCTTTTTTTATTATATATTTCACTTAATCATAAAATATACTTCATACCTATTCTTATTAACCCAAAAGAGACGTTGTCCCATTTTTTATTTCACTATAAATATTTAGCTAACACATCTATAGCATGTAACTCAATCATAAGTTTCCCATGTTCTTTAAGAAAGAACTCATTTAGATTTGAATTAAGACATTTACTACCAAATTCATCTAGAACGCCTAGCATCCCTTCTAATGTTGATGATGCCTTTTTATTCTTACCTATTACTAAGAAATATTTATCACTATATTTATATAGTGAATTATCCCCAGCAAACATAGGTTGCACACGATGTGCTGCCATACACATGCTATCAAAATCATCAAATAAATACGTAATAGTAGTTTCCTTATGACTTTGATCACTTGATGTTGTAGCTTCCATGCCATCTTCCATTAAATTCAAATCTGTTATCCGCTCTTCATCAGGCTCTTTAAAAGTACGATGTGTAGGTCTCTCCCCTATAGTTTCTAATCTTTGTTCTATTTGAAGTGGATCATCCACCTTAGTTACAACAATCATAATACTATCTGTTGAAAGAGGAACAGCCTCAATCATTAATGGAACATTATCTGTCTCAAAACCAAACTCTTCGTTTGCTTTTGCCATCATATCTTTAAAAAGTGCTTGTGCTTTTTGAGACCCATAGGCAAGTTCACTAAGCTTAAGATCTCTATCCATAAGATCTGAGTGATTCAGTGTTACCTTGATTTGCGTATCGCTAATCTTTTCTATCTTCATCAACCTCACATCCTTTCTAAAAATTCTGCTTTCTTTAATATATCCTATTCATTAAGTATAAATGAGATGATAATTTGTGTAAAGAGGCTAATTATCTATTTTCAACGTTCCTAATATGATTTTTATTCCCACTTCTCTTACTTATTATCCCCGCCACTTACTAATAAAAGTATCTGTGTTATTTCCTATTATAATGCCTTATTGTGTTAGAAATATGAAACTGCTTTTCATCCATATTATTACATTTATTACTTAAACCAGAATTATAGTCAGAAATATATAAATTTAATACACTTGTCTTATTTGTTAAATAAATTCTTGACGTGTATACAGTATACATTGTATAATGTTTTTATAAAAATCACTCTATTATTTAAGTAGTGATTTGTTTTAATTTTTTCTAGGAGGATGATTATTCATGTTTGAACAATGGAATGGTTTTAAAGCTGGTATTTGGTCAAAAGAAGTTAATACAAGAGATTTCATTCAAAAAAACTACACACCATATGATGGTGATGAATCTTTCTTAGTTGGACCAACAGATGCAACTACAAAATTATGGGCTCAAGTTCGTGAACTTATGGATGAAGAACTTAAAAATGGTATCTTAGATGCTGAAACAAAAGTTCCTTCAACTCTTACATCTCACGATGCTGGGTATTTAAATAAAGATCTTGAAACAATCGTTGGACTTCAATCTGATAAACCTTTAAAAAGAAATATTATGCCAAATGGTGGTATCCGTACTGTAGAATTAGCTCTTAATTCTTATGGGTACCAATTAGATCCACAAACAAAAGAAATCTTTACAAAATATCATAAAACACATAATACAGCTGTATTCCAAGCTTATACAAAAGAAATGAGAGCTTGTCGTCACAGTCATATCATTACTGGTCTTCCAGATGCTTATGGTCGTGGACGTATTGTTGGTGACTACCGTCGTGTTGCTTTATACGGTATTGATTTCTTAATCGAAGAAAAAAATAAAGATAAAGAACAATTAGACGTAACTCCAATGACAGAAGAAGTTGTACGTAAACGTGAAGAAATTGCAGAACAAATCATTGCACTTGGTGATCTTAAAAAAATGGCTGCTAAATATGGCTTTGACATTTCTAAACCAGCTGCAGACATTAAAGAGGCTATCCAATGGTTATACTTCGGTTACCTTGGTGCTGTAAAACAACAAGATGGTGCTGCTATGTCAATTGGACGTAACACAACATTCCTTGATATCTATGCTGAAAGAGATATTAAAGCTGGTAAATATACAGAAGAACAAATCCAAGAATTCATTGACCATTTTGTAATGAAACTTCGTATGGTTCGTTTCCTTCGTATTCCAGAATACAATGAATTATTCTCTGGTGACCCTGCTTGGGTATCTGAAGCAATCGGTGGACTTGGTATTGATGGTCGTCACATGGTTACAAAAACATCTTACCGTGTACTTCACACATTATCTAACCTTGGACCATCTCCAGAACCAAACTTAACAATTCTTTGGTCTCCAAGACTTCCAGAAAACTTCAAAAAATTCTGTGCTGATACTTCAATTAAAACATCATCTATCCAATACGAAAATGATGATTTAATGAGATATCACTATGGTGATGACTATACAATCGCTTGTTGTGTATCTGCCATGAAAGTTGGTAAAGAAATGCAATTCTTCGGTGCTCGTGCGAACCTTGCAAAAACTTTACTTTACGCTATCAATGGTGGTCGTGATGAAATGACTGGCGAACAAGTTGGTCCAAAATATCAACCAATTACATCTGAATACCTTGATTTCGACGAAGTTATGGAAAAATTCAACAACATGATGGATTGGCTTGCAAGAGTATACGTTGATACATTAAACGTAATTCACTTCATGCATGATAAATATCACTACGAATCACTTGAAATGGCTTTACACGATACAGATGTTGAAAGAACATTTGCTACAGGTATTGCTGGTTTCTCAGTAGTAGTTGACTCACTTTCAGCTATTAAATATGCTAAAGTTAAAGCTATTAGAGATGAATCTGGACTTGTAACAGATTACGAAATCGAAGGTGAATACCCAGCTTACGGTAACAATGATGACCGTGTTGACCAACTTGGGGTTGACCTTGTTCAAAACTTCATGAACAAAATTAGAAAACACCACACATACAGAGACTCTATCCCTACAACATCTATCTTAACAATTACATCTAACGTTGTATATGGTAAGAAAACAGGTAACACACCTGATGGACGTAAAGCAGGCCAACCACTTGCTCCAGGTGCTAACCCAATGCATGGTAGAGACGTAAAAGGTGCTGTAGCTGCACTTTCTTCAGTAGCTAAACTTCCATTTAGAGATTCATTAGATGGTATCTCTAATACATTCTCTATTATTCCAAGTGCTCTTGGAAAAACAGAGGAAGAACGTATTTCTAACCTTTGTGGTCTTCTCGATGGATACTTCGTACAAGCTCCTCACCATGTAAACGTTAACGTTATGCAACGTGAAACATTACTTGATGCTATGGATCATCCAGAAAAATATCCACAACTTACAATTCGTGTATCTGGATATGCTGTTCGTTTCATCCGTTTAACAAGAGAACAACAACTTGATGTAATCAATAGAACATTCCATGAACACTTCTAATTCATGCATATTTTTCATTCTAAAGCTCATTAAATGAATTGATTTAAAACATGAATTAAACTTATAAATAAATACGTACTTTCAATAAAGAGGATGTTTACATCCTCTTTATTTATCGTTTATAATAATTAAGTAATTATTTTATCCTATTAATATTAATTTTTCAGGGGGAACTAGGCATGAAAGGTAGAATTCACTCAATAGAAACTTGCGGTGCTGTAGATGGACCAGGTCTTCGTTATATCGTATTTACACAGGGGTGTCCTTTAAGATGTCAATATTGCCATAATCCAGATACTTGGAAAGCAACTGACGGAAATGAGACTACTACTGAAGAGCTAATTGAAGACATTGTGAAATACAAAAGCTTTATGAATGCATCTAACGGTGGTGTTACAGTAAGTGGTGGAGAACCTTTTCTTCAACCAGAATTTTTAAAAGACCTCTTAATGAAATGTAAAGAAAATGGACTTCATACTGCTGTAGATAGTTCAGGATATGTTAACCTTAACATTGCAGATCCAATTCTGGACTATACAGATCTTGTCCTTTTAGATATTAAATCTTATAACAAAGATGTCTTTAAATCTTTAACTGGTGTCGAACTAGACCGTACTATAGCATTTGCTAAACATTTGGAACAACGTGGTATTCCAATCTGGCTTCGTTATGTATTTGTACCTAACTTAACAGACAACCACGAAGATATTGAACATTTAGCTCAATTTTTATCAACACTTACTAATTTACAACGTATTGATATTCTTCCATTCCATAAAATGGGTGAATATAAATGGGAACAATTAGGCTATGACTATAAATTAGCAGATACAAAAGAACCTACTGTAGATGAAACAAATGCTGCAGCAGATATCTTTAGAAAATATAATTTACCTATTATTGGCTAGTATAAAACATATTTATCCTAACGGTAAATATTAAGTAATTGATATTCATTATTTGTATTTCTACAAATATAAAAAATGGGGTACGCATTTTGCGATACCCCACTTTTTATATTTGTGCAGATTCATTTTTATCTTTAAATAATCGACTCCAAAATGAGTTTTTCTCTTTTTTAGTAGTTTCTATTTTAGTTTCACTCATTTCCTTTCGGATACGTTGAACCTCTCTCATGGTCTCATCTAGCTTCTTATAATATTCCCTATTTTTACTATCCTGTTCTTCTTGAATTTGCATGACTTTTTCATCTACAGCTGCACTTACCTCATCTTTAATAGCTTGTTTCATTTCTACTTTAGATTGTTCATTACATTCCATAAGTGCTTGTTTAAACATCTCTTTCATTAAACAAGAAAATTGCTTAACTTTTTCATCTTCTACATTAGTTATATCTACTTCAGCCAATTGATGTTCAGCTAATGGCACTGGTGTTGAAAGATTAATGCTACTTAATTGTTCATAAGTTTCTTTTACTTCTTCATTACTGTCATGCACAATACTTTCAATTGCTTTAAGCTGCAATCCTTTTTCCCTCATCCCCTGAATTTTTTTGAATAAGTCTACATCTTCAAGTGTATATACCCTATATCCCTTACTATTCCGTCCAATTTCTAAATTAAGTTCTTTTTCATAGTATCTAAGTACATAAGCTTCCGTATTGAGCATTTCTGCTACATCTTTGATTGTTAAAAAGTCTTTTTCTTGCACATATCTCACCCCATCATTTGTAGCTTCCAAAATAATTATACCATTTTTTCTAAAAATTTCAATATTATATTTATTTTTGTAATTTTAATAAAAAAATATACAGCATCAAGTCTTTTTAATGCTGCATATTAGCAAATTTAGTATATTGGCCTAACCACACAAGCTCTACAGTGCCCGTAGGACCGTTTCTTTGTTTTGCAATAATAACTTCACCTACATTTTTCTTCTCTGTATCTGGATGATAATATTCATCTCTGTATAAAAACATTACTACGTCAGCATCTTGCTCAATCGCTCCAGATTCACGCAGATCCGATAACATAGGTCTATGGTCTTGTCTTTGTTCACATGCACGTGAAAGCTGTGATAGTGCAATTACTGGTGCATTCATCTCTCTTGCTAATGCTTTAAGTGAACGTGAAATATCTGATATTTCTTGCTGCCTTGAACTTCCATCACCTACACCACTCATAAGCTGTAAGTAATCAATCATAATTAAATCAAGGCCTTTTTCCATTTTTAGCCTTCTACATTTTGCACGCATATCCATAACGTTAATCCCTGGTGTATCATCTATATAAATGCGTGAATTTGTAATATTAGGGATACTTTGAGCAATTCTATCCCAATCATCTTTCTCTAGCATACCTGTACGTGCCTTCTGTGAATCAACCATAGCCTCCGCACAAAGCATACGGCTTACAAGTTGATCCTTAGACATTTCCAGACTAAATACAGCAACGCTCTTCTTATTCTTGATTCCTGCTGTTTGAATGATATTAAGCGAGAAAGCTGTTTTCCCCATTGAAGGTCTAGCGGCAACTAGAATAAGGTCAGAAGGTTGAAGTCCTGCTGTACGCTGATCTAAATCAATAAATCCCGTCTCAATCCCTGTAATACCACCCTTACTTTTATGTGCTTCCTCAATTTTTTCAATAGACGTTAATACAATTTCATCTATTCCTGTAAAATCTTCTGTTTTCTTATTTTGTAATACATCAAAAATAGATTTCTCCGCAAAGTTCATAATATTATCTAGAGGTTCATCTCCATCAAAACTTTTTGCAGTAATATCTGAACTTACTTTAATTAATTTTCTTAAAGTGGACTTTTCTTGTACAATCTTAGCATATTGTTTAATATGTGCTGAAGTAGGTACTGAACTTGCTAGCTCTGCTATATAAGCTAAGCCACCTACCTGTTCTAATACTCCCTTCTGTACAAGTTTATCTTGAATTGTAATAAGGTCAATAGGATTACCACAGGTATAAAGCTCCATTATGGCTCCAAATATTTGAGCATGATCTGGTCTATAAAAATCACTTGGGATTAAAATCTCACTTGCCACAATTACAGCATCATGGTCCATAATCATTGACCCTAAAACAGATTGTTCAGCTTCTATACTATGCGGAGGAATTCTCATATTCTGTATTTCTTCCATAGATTTTCCCTCCCTTTGCCAATTTTTTCTTCTATAGACTAAATGTATAGATTAAAATAATCTATACATTTAATTAAAGTCTATATGCTATTATTATGCTCCTACTACTAAAACAGAAACTGTTGCTGATACGCTTGGGTGTAATTTTACAACAACTTTTTGTCCACCTAAGCCTTTAATTGCTTCTTTTAATTGGATTTTTTTCTTATCCACTTTTACTCCAAATTGTTTTTGAATCTCTTCTGCAATTTCTTTTGAAGTAACAGAACCAAATACTTTTCCGCCTTCTCCTGTTTTTACAGCAAATTTAACTTCTTTATCATTAATAACTTCTGCTATTTTTTTAGCATCGTCTAATTCTTGTTGTTTACGTTTATCTTCTGCTTTTTGCTCTAATTTTCTATTGTTAAGATTTACAGCATTTGCTTCTACAGCTAATCCTTTTGGAAATAAAGCATTACGTGCATAACCATCTTTAACTTCTAGTAAATCCCCTTTTTTACCTACTTTTTTGACATCTTGTGTTAAAATTACTTTCATTTTGATTCTCCTTCCTCAAAATAAAGAGCTATTGCCTCTTTCAATTTTTGTTTTGCCATATCTATAGTTACATCTTTAAGCTGTGCACCGGCAATCCCTAAATGCCCACCACCACCTAAAAGTTCCATGATACGCTGTACATTGGTTTCTCCTAATGCTCTTGCACTAATATAAATCCAATCATCTATTTGTGAAAAAACAAAAGAAGCTTTAATACCTTTAATATTTAAAAGCTCATCAGCTACTTGAGCAGCAATAATTGTAATATGTTCTGATTCACTATTTACTACCGAAACAGCCATATTCTCATGCCACACTTCTGCCATCTGTATGGCTCTTGCTCTTGATCTATAAGTCTCCATATCATCCTGAAATAGCATTCTTACCCTTGTACTATCTGCACCACTTCTTCTTAAAAATGCCGCAGCCTCAAATGTCCTAACACCTGCTTTTGATACGAAATTTTTTGTATCTATTGTGATTCCCGCTAAAAGTGCATCTGCTTCAATAGGATTTAATTTAGCCTTATCACTTAAGTAATTTAGAATTTCTGAAATCATTTCACATGTTGATGAAATAAATGGCTCTATATAAGTAAGTACTGCATCTTCAATATAATCTGTACTCTTTCTATGATGATCAAAAATAACAATCTTTTCACTAATCTCTAAAAGCTCAGGTGCTTCAAGATAACTCTTTCTATGTGTGTCTACAATAACTAAGAGTGTATCTTTATTCATCTCTCTTTCAGCTTCATCTGGTGTAATAAACAAATCGTCATACTCCTTAGAAGCTATTATTCTATCATATAAACCTTGAATTGCAAAGGTTGGCTGCCTTAAAACAATCTGAGCCTTTTTACCAAACAAAGCAGCTCCTCGATAAACTCCCATAGCAGCTCCAAGACAATCCATATCTATATTCTGGTGTCCCATAATAATAATTTTATCTGCCTCATGAAGCAGTTCTTTAAAGGCATATGCTTTAATCCTAGCTTTAACTCTAGTACTCTTTTCTACTTCTTTGGTCTTACCACCATAGAATGTATATTTATCATGATGTTTAATAATAGCTTGATCTCCACCTCGACCTTGAGCTAAATCAAAAGCAATTCTTGCATCATCTTTAGAATTAGTAATCCCTACTGCATTATTACCTATACCAATACTAATAGTTACTGGTAGCTCATTTCCTACTTGGGTTCTACGTACTTCATCTAAAATATCAAACTTAGTTTCTTCCATTTTCTTTAATTCTTTACGGCTTAAAATAATCATATATTTATCACGTTCCATTCGGGCAATGACAACTTCTCTTTCTTTAAACCACAAATTTATCTTACGATCAATAATCGCAAGCAACATTGGTCTTCTTACTTCTTCAATACTATGACTTATCTCATCAATATTATCTATGCAAAGATAACCAATCATTGTTTTTTCATCTTGAATTTGTAAACTAAGCTTCTCTTTTTCTGTGCAATCAACAAAATAAAATGCATATTGCTTAATACCATCTTGGCGTATAAAAGCCTCTAACATTACCTCATAAAATTTACTTCCTATGTTGATTTTCTTTTGGCTTAACTGCTCTTCTAGCATCCACTCACCAATCTTCATATCTGGAAATATACTTTTTATGTTTTTGCCAATAATGTGTTTCTCTTTAAGTATTCCTTGAAAAGCTTTATTACACCACTTAATATTTCCAACTTCTTCCACAATTACTACTGGTAGTTGTATGTCTGTAAACATACTGTCTTTTATAGACGTAATATATTCTACTTCTTCCTCTACCTCTTGCCTAATAAATTGTGTAATCTTTTTCTCTCCAAGCAAACTGACTAATAATACAATAAAATAAATTCCTAGACCTACACCTGCTTGTGGAAAGTTAATAATTCTAATACACTGTATAATAATTCCTATTATTAATAGTAGTTGACAAATGCGTAAGATGATTATGGTATAAGAAAATCTTTTATCTGTTTTTATTTTCATTATTACTTCCTTCCTCATCTAAACTACGATACTAACTTTTCTATAGTTAAATATTGCATCAAGACATCCATAGAACATCAATAAATATGGGGATAGAATAAATAATAAGACAATACCTACATATCCTAATAGTTTTATTCCTCTACCTACAGCTGTATTTCTTAATAATGCAATTAAGCTTAATGCGCCTGTTATTTCAAAGAAGTTTGTTAAAAAACTCATTAAATTTAATGCTAACAGTAATATTTCATTTGAAGAACTATTACTTGTGTCTGTCAATACCATTGCTATCATTAATAATACTACTGCTACTTTCGATAATCGATACTCTAATATTTGACCTGTACTTGGCAATCCTTTTACCTTGCGTCTTGCTAAGGTATTGAAAATCATTATACTAATTCCAAAGCAAATAATAATCTGTGAAACAACAATTGCTGGATAAAAAGCTTTTAGTGTCTCCATACTTATAGCCACTAATTCTTTAGTTTGTGCCGCCGTAGCTTGAAGCTCTGATATATTTACTCCAGTAGTATTTCCCATACTAATTACATTTTCTAGCGTCATACTAAATTCTTTAGTTATTGTGTCTAATACTGCTCCGAACTGTGCTTCAAAATCAAATCCTATTCCCTTCATTACTGCAAAATAAACAAAAGCAATTCCTGATAAAAGTAAACCACCATACATAATCATATTAGGTAAGGTAAGCCTTTGTTTATATAAATATAAAATCATATAAGCTGGTGCCACAACACTGACTATATAAATCAGTATGCCTAATACATTCTGCATCATTAAATAAATAGATGCACTAACTACAATATGAAAAATAATATGAAATTGTAATGTCATCTTATTTTTCATACAATATAAGGCAAATGGTATAGATACTATTGGCATTAATGCCATTCCTACCTGACCAAAAATACCTAGTGCACTAAGTAAAATGTAAATAATCATTATACCAATGAACTTAATTACATTTTTCTTATCATCTTCCATCAAAATGTGCCTCCTTTACATTACTTAGTCACCATCATTTGACGTTGTATTATTATACCATACAATACGTTACTAATTCTAGTCCTATACCTCTAGTATACTACAATCAGTCCCCTTCATTATACCCTCTATGATTATTATTATTTTAGACAATAAAAAAACCACTGCCTTGGCAGTGGTGTGTGCATATTGGTGTGTGCTTATTCTCTCTCTATAAGTTTAAACGTTCAATAAATTAATCTTGTGTATATGGTAAAAGTGCAATGTGTCTTGCACGTTTAATAGCAACTGTAAGTTTACGTTGTGCTTTTGCTGAGTTACCAGTAATTCTTCTTGGAAGAATTTTACCTCTTTCAGAAATAAATTTCTTTAAAGTATTAATATCTTTGTAATTGATTTTTTTGATATTATCACCAGCAAATTGGTTGATTTTACGTCTTCTACGGTTATGTCTTTTTTGCATTGCCATTGTGTTTTCCCTCCTTTTATTAATGATAATTTTAATTATTCATTAAACCTTTAACTAATAATTAAAAACTAACTATTAATTAAAATGGTAAATCGTCATCTTCATCGAAGTTAGTAGGTGTAAACCCACTTGCTGAATTTCCTGAAGAAGGACTTGGTGCTGGTGCACTAGTTGGTGCATCCATAGGACCACGGGCTTCAAATGAAGATTTGCTTTCTGCAAAGTGCTGTTCTTCTGCCACTACATCTACAGATGTGTGCTTTACTTTTTGTTGATCTTCCCAAGTATTTACTTGTAGTCTACCAACAACCGCCACCATTTGGCCTTTTTTGAAATACTTTTCTGCAAATTCACCGGCTTTTCCAAATGCAACAATATTGAAAAAGTCAACATCTGGTTCACCAGGTTTTACAAAACTTCTTCTTACAGCAAGTCCATATCTTGCAACTGCAACAGGATTGGCTGATTGTGAATAGCGTACTTCAGGGTCTCTTGTAAGTCGTCCCATTAATATAGCTTTATTCATAATCTGACCCCTTTCTCCAGGTAATTATTATTTATCTTCAAGAGATACGATTAAATAACGAAGAACTTGTTCCATAATACGAACTCTGCTTTCGATTTCAGCTGGCGCACCTGCTTCAGCTTGGAACTGAATGAAGTAGTAGAACCCTTCTCTTTGTTTTTCGATTTCATAAGCAAGTTTTCTTTTGCCCCAATCGTCTACGTTTGTGATTTCTCCACCAAAACGTGTGATAAGTTCTTTCACTTTTTCAAGAGTAGCTACTTTTTCTTCTTCGCTTAATGTTGAGAATAACACAACTGATAATTCGTAA